>JANMQK010000402.1:0-27852 GCA_031370485.1 Acidobacteriota bacterium
CAGCCGGCGCAGCGTCGCGACCCACCACGCGTCCGGGTAGTGCAGCATGAAGCCGGTCACGACGAGGACCGTGAAGCTCACGAGAAGAGTTCCGTGCTGCAGCCGCTCCGCGAGCGTCATTCGCAGGTAGAGCCCGCGTCCCACGGGCTCCTCGGGCTCGTCGGACCGGCGGGCCCGCAGCCGCCGCCGCGACCTGCGCACGAAATCCGCGGCGTTGTGGACAAGCATCGAGCCGACGACGGTGACGATGAGGGAGATGTAGAGAGTGGCGATCCAGTAGAGCAGCGGCTCTTTTCCGCCGTCGAGCACGATGTGCACCGCCCCCACGGCGAACCGCTCGTTGGCGCCCGGGTGGCAGCGCCCGCAGGTGCTCTGCAGATTCGCCTTGTTGACGGTCGACGCGGGGTCGCTTGCGGGAAGGATGTCGTGGGCCCCGTGGCAACTGGCGCAATTGGCCACCTGGACCGCGCCCCCCTGCAGGGCGAGTCCGTGGTAGCTGTCCTGGTACGATTTGAGCCGGTCGGCCGGTATGCCGTATTTCTCCGACAGGCGGACCGAGGAGTGGCACGGCGAGCAGACCTGGACCGCGAGATTCGCCGCGGCGACCGGGGCCCTCGGATCGTGGGTCTTGAGGATGTTGTGCTCGCCATGGCAGTCGGTGCAGACCGGCGCCGACATGTTGCCGTTGCGGACGGCGCGGGCATGGACGCTGGCGTCGTACCGCCGCGCGATCCCGGCGTGGCAGGTCCCACACGTCTCCGGGATGTGCGCCTTGCTGACCCGCGACGAGGTGTCGAACCCTTTCTTCATGTCGTGGCTGCCGTGGCAGTCGACACAGCTCGCGGCCGCGGCGTTCCCTTTCTGCAATGCCGCGCCGTGGACACTCGCCTCGTAGGCGGCGATGAAGCCGGCGCTCGGCACCATGCGGGCGCGGACGGCCGCGTCGTCGAGATGGCAGGAGAGGCACACCTTCTCCTGGGCGATCTTGTGCTCGACCGTCCCGCCGCCGTTCCGGGCGCGGGTGATCGGATTCTTGTGGCAGGCAAGGCAGTCCGGGGCCACCTCGACTCCCTGCGTCATCGCCTTCCCGTGCGCGGAATCGAGGTAATGCCGCGCGATCTCCTCGTGGCACTTCCCGCAGGAAGCGGGAAGTGCGGCGCGGGCGAACCGGGATCCCGGGGCATCGAGGGGGGTCACCTCGTGCGTGCCGTGACATCCCTTGCAGGAGACCCCCGGGGCGCCGTCCGTGCCGTTCGCGGAAGCCATCTGCGGGTGAAACGCGTGGGCGGCCGGGGCGTCGGAGTGGCAGGACATGCAGTCGACCGGGGCGATGCGCGTCGCATGCGGGATCTTCTCCGGGTCAAGCCCCGCGTGGCAGTCCACACAGGCCAGGTCCTTGTGCGCCGAGCGCGTCAGTGGCGGGGCGTCGGAGTGGCAGGCGAGGCAGGTCTCGGAGGTCTGCGCCCGCGATGACGCCCCGCCGGCCGATGCAAGAAGAAGCGCCGCGGGAACGATCAGCAGGACGGAAGGGCTCACCCCGGAGGCTCCGTGTCCGGCGTCTCGACCTGCCGGATCTTCAGCGCCAACGAGGCGATCACGACGACGAGGACAATCAGGGAGAGGGCCAGTCCGACTCTGCGGTACCGCAGCTCCGCGAACGCCCGGTGACCGGAGTCGATCCCGGTCTCGGCGGCCTTGACCCCCTCGTTCGTCGCGGCCAGGAAACGATCGAGATCGAAGCCGTGGGCCAGCACCCTGGCTTCGACGATTTGATCGCTCGCCTTCTGCAACGCGAAGAGATCAGGCCCGACCTCCACTCCGGCCTTTGCCGCGCGGTCGAGGAGCTGCCGGGCGTCCGCCTCGATACGCACCAGGCGCGTCAGCCCGTCGGACATCTTCGCCGCTGCGTCGTACTCGGGCTCCCCCTCGGCGTGGCAGCCTGTGCAGGTCGACACCGGCCCCACTCCGAGCATGGCGTCGGTTGGCGCCAGCACGGCGTGGTTGCTGTGGCAGACCATGCACTGGATGCAGGCGCTCAGGTCGAGCTTGCTCTTGGCTTCGGTCTCGCGGAACAGGGTCGCTTCGCGGCTGTGACAGCTGCCGCAGACGCTGGCCACGTTCTCGACACCCGGCGGCACCGCGCCGTGGCTGCCGTGGCAGTCGTTGCAGGTGGGGGCGGAAAGATCGCCCTTCGCGTAGAGCGCGTTGGCGTGCACGCTGCGCTTGTACTCGGCGAACTGGGTGGTCGGGATGAAATAGCGCCCCATGACCTCCGGCTTCGCGTGGCAGGAGGCGCAGGTGTTCGCGACGTTCGTCGGATAGACGGAGGAGCGGGGGTCGCCCACGGCACGGATGCCGTGGACGCCGTGGCAGTCGACGCAGACCGCCGCCCGCTCGTCCCCCTCGGCATTTTTTTTGCCGTGCACCGACGTGCGGTACTCGCTGAGCTGGTCGACCCGCGCGTGAGGGTCGAAACGCTTCATGTAGACGGCGTCCGCATGGCATTTCGCGCAGAAGCCGGGGATCTGCCGGCGCGCCGGTTTTCCGGTCCACCCTTTGGAGACGTCGTGCGCCGCCTCCGGGTCGCCATCCGTCCCGGCCAGCGGGTTGCCGCCGTGACAGTCGTGGCACGAGAGCCCCTTCAGGAAGTGGATGTCGTCGCCCGTGTGCTTAGTCGGCTCGAGCAACTCGCCGTCCATCTGCGCGTGGCACTGGACGCAGCTCGTCTCGAGCGGCTTCGGACCCGAAGGGGGGCGGGGAGGCTCGGCGGCCGCGGCGACCCCGGAGACGATGAAGAGAATGGCCGCCAGGAGGACGAGCGGTTTCATCAGGGGCCTCCCGGAACGACATAGACCCAGAGGGTCATGACGGTCATGTAGGCGAGGACGACCCAGCCCGCGAGGGTCAGCAGGCGGCTCGTTGCTCCGCCGTTGCCGCCGGCCGGCGTCCGGTCGATGAACGGAACGAGAAGCCACAGCAGGCCCCCCGCTCCGATCGCCAGGATGCCGAGGATCTCCCCTTCGATCCCCAGGATGTGTCCCGGCAGGATCTTGAGGGTCTGGAACGTCCAGCAGAAATACCATTCCGGGCGGATGCCCGCGGGGGCGGGAGCGAAAGGATCTGCCTTGGCGCCCAGCTCCCACGGGAAAAGCGCCGCCAGCGCCGCCAGGGCGCCGAGTGCCGCGCACCAGCCGATGAGATCGCGGAGCAGGAAGTTCGGCAGGAACGGCATCGTCCGCCCCGGCTCGCCGCGCTCCTTCGAGGAGGAGGCGACACCGGGTGGAACGCTCATGCCGTGTTGCTGCACCAGCACAAGGTGCAGGCCGACGAGGGCCGTGGCGATCGCCGGGAGGACCGCCACGTGAAAACCGTAGAAGCGCGTCAGCGTCCCGCCGGTTACCTGGTCCCCTCCTCGCAGCAGCCGCAGGGCGAAATGCCCGACGACCGGCAGGGCGCCGGCCACCTCGGTCCCGACCTGTGTTGCGAAGAAGGCGAGGGTGTTCCAGGGCAGGAGGTATCCGGAGAAACCGAACGCCATCATCAGCCCGAGAAGCAGGACGCCGCTGAACCAGGTGATCTCGCGCGGCCTGCGATAGGCCTTCAGGAAAAAGACGCTGAACATGTGGGCGAAGGCGACGAAGACCAGGAGATTGGCCGACCAGGAATGGATCGACCGGATCAGCCAGCCGAACGGCACCTTCGTCATGATGAACTGGACGCTCTCGAAGGCCTCGTTGGCGGAGGGCCGGTAGTAAAGCAGGAGCAGGATGCCGGTCGCCACCTGGATGCCGAAGAGAAAAAGCGTCATCCCGCCCAGGTAGTACCAGATGGTGTGGCGATGGAGCGGCACCCGTTTCTCGCGGGCCAGCGCGAGTAACGGAGCGACCGGGACCCTCTCCTCCAGCCAGGCGCGCAACCGTGCCGCGCGTGACGGGAGGCGATCACTCATGCGCGCGTCACCACGATTTCCTGGTTGGCGACGTTCACCTGGAACTCGTCCAGGGGGCGGGGCGGGGGACCGGAGACGTTCTTGCCGTTCAGGTCGTAGATCCCGTTATGGCAGGCGCACCAGATCTCCTTGAGGTCCGGGCGGTACTGCACCGTGCAGTTCAGGTGGGTGCAGGTCGCCGAGAACGCCTTGTAGCGGCCGTCCTCGGTCATCACCAGGAGCCCCGGCCGGTCGCCGAACCGGAAGATCTTCCCCGCGTTCGGACGAAGATCGCCGACACGGGCGGCGACCACACGGGAGGTCTGCGCCTCGGGGATGTCGGGGGGGGAGATGTAGCGGGCCAGGGGATAGAGCACGGCCGCGCACATCGCCCCCACCGACGACCCGAGGAACCAGTTCAGGACCCGGCGCCGAGTGGGCTCGGGACGGCGGTTCATTTCCCGGAAGCTTTCTGCGGATTGGGATGGGCGATCTTGGCGTACATCGTCGCGTAGTCGAATCCCTTGAATCCCGGGCTCTGCTCGTTGTGGCATCCCTTGCAGGTGGCCTCGCTCGGGAGGACCATGCCGGCCGCCTTGGCCTTCTCGACGTCCTTCATCACGCTGATCGACCAGTAGTCGCCGCCCGGGCCATGGCACGACTCGCAGCTCACGCCCTCTTCGATCTTGTACTTGTCGGTGAGGTTGGCCGCGGGGGCGCCGTGACCGGTCACATGACAGCGAAGGCACTCATCCGCCTTCTGCGGGTCGGCGATCCCTTTCGCGGCTGCGATCTTTTTGGCCTCCTCTGTCGCGAGCGTCGCGTAGGCCTTGGCGTGCTTCATCTCGGTCCACTTGGTGTACTGGGCGCCCTTGGCCGGCGAGTTGTGGCACATCTTGCACTTCTCCGCCCCGATGAAGTTGTGGGTTGGAGCCGCCACGAGATCCGGCGCACAGGCCAGAAGCGCGCCAAGGCCGATTGCCAGAGTTCCGAGCCATCGTTTCATGAGCATCCTCCCTGAAAGGTCCCTCGACTTACGATGCGAATCCTGCGCCATGCTCGTTTCGCCTTCATCCCAAGATCCGGATTCTGCTCCCATATCTTCGTGCGACGCAAGATGAGCGCGCCGGCTTCGACACCGATCGTTCCCTGGGGCGCATTTTTTGCGGATCGCCCTGGGGGCAGACGCGCGCCTTGCGCGCCTGCCGCTCCTGATCAGGTCCAACTCAAAGCGGCTCCGCTCTAGACCGGCTGCGGCTCCGGCTTGAAGCGGCGGCGTCCGGCGTGGTGGGCCATGAACCCCATGAACAGGAAGAGCGCCTCGGCCGCGGCCACGATGAGCATCCAGCGCACGACCCCCGAACCGCCAAATCCATAAGAGTGCAGCCCGGCCGTCAGCACGAAATTGACGCCGATATAGGTCATCAAGATGGTCCAGAAGGCGACGATGCTCAGGGCGGCCACGCCGAGAATCCCGATCAGCCGGTCGAAGCGGCCGTGCAGGATCGCCAGGTAGGCGCAAAACGCGATGAGCGACCAGACCTCCTTCGGGTCCCACCCCCAGTAGCGGCCCCAGGAGGACGCCGCCCAGATCGAGCCGGTCAGGATCCCGGCGATGAGAAAGATCGATCCGGTGTGGATGTACCAATAGAGGAGGTCGTTCATCTTGAGCGCCAGGTCACGGCGCGCCGGGGCGAAGATCTGCACGCTAATCTGCATGTGGGCCACCAGGACCCCGAGAGCCAGGATCGAATAGCTGACCATGATGATCGGCACGTGGATCGCCAGCCAAGGGGTGCCCGAGAGGACGGGGGGCATCGGGTGGATGAACGGGTCGATCGGCAGCAGGTCGCAGAGCATCATGGTCAGCGCCGACATCGCCGTGGCGTTCAGCACCACCAGCCGGTTGCGGAGAAAAAGCAGGGCGACCAGGGCAAACAACCCCACACCCCACCCGAGGAAAAGGAGCGACTCGTACATGTTCGAGGCCGGGATCCGCCCGGCGACCTGCCAGCGCACCGCCAGCCCCCAGGTCATCATCCCGAACCCCGCCAGAAGCCCGGCCACCGCCAAGACATCCAGCCAGCGCCGGCGGAGGTTCCAGCCCAGGATCGACGCCGCGGTCGCGCCCGCTAGGATCCACCAGGCGCCCCGCGTGGGCCGCCCGGCGTTGTAAGTGATCTCCCGCTCGATCGCGCGGGGCGTCGTTGTGGCGCCTGCGGCGCGCGACTCCAACAAGGCGACGAGATCGGCGGGCGTTTCCAGCCGCGGGGGTGGGCTCCAGACCCCGGCCGGATCCCCCTGGGGCGGCACGACCCGGAGCGCCGTCCGGTCGAGGAACACCTGCATCGCGACCAGCCGCTCCCCGAGCTTCGAGGCCTCGCGCAGGACCGAGTCGAGGGGCTGACGCGCCTCCTCCGCGGCGCGCGCCTGCTGGAGAAAACCCATGAATCGGGGGTTTCGCACCAGGTCGTTGAAGGAGGCGCGGCGGGTCGTTTCCGGCATCCCGATGGCCGCGGCCAGGGAATGGCCTCCCACCCGGACGAGCGGCTTGCCCGTCCAGTCCCAGGGTTCGAAGACCCACCCGAGCACGAGCGCCACCGGGTCCAGGCCATCCCAGCGCTCCTGTCCCGTGACCTTGCGCGCCGTCTCCCGGGCCACCGTGTCGAGGGGCATCACCCGGCCGTCGTGCTGCACCGGCAGGTGTCTCAAGGTCTCGAGCGTCGCGGGATCGATTGCCTGGGCCGCGCCGGCCGGCGGGGCCGCGAATCCCAGAAGACCCAGGAGGACGAACGCCGCCGCGGCGCGGTGGATGCCCTTGATCGGGGCGCGCGACTGCGCGCGGGCGAGCGCCCGCTGCTGGGCCATGCGGGTGAAGAGCACCGTCGTCATCCCCAGCATCATGAGGCCGTACCCGAAAAAGACGATCGGCTGTCCGGGATCACGCGACACGAGAAGGACCGTCTGATCGCGGTCCGGTCCCTGTTGATAGCTGCTCTGGAAGAGCCGGTAACCGGCGTGCGACAGTTCGTGGTTCATCTCGATCACCGCGGGGAAGGAACGGCCCTCGGCGGGGTCCGTGACGGTCACCCGGCTGCGGAACATCGCCGGCATGCGGGTGCCCTGGTAGTAATCGATCTCGAACGCGTCGAGCCGGACCGAGAAGGGGAGGGGGAGGGTTCGTCCTGGCGCCTCGCTTCCCGGCTGCGGGCTTTCGACGAAGGTGCGGCCGTCATCCCCTTCCCAGATCGCCAGCCGGCCCTCCACCTTGTAGCGGTCGGTGACCAGCGCCCCGGCGAGAATGACCAGGATGGCGCCGTGGGTCATCACGTACCCGATCCGCTGGCGGCCCCACGGCCAGAGATCGACAAGCGACAGGACCAGGTTCGCGGCGAAGAGCGCGAGAAGCACCTGGAACCAGGCGGAGTAATAGACGCTTCTGGCCGCGGCCTCGGTCCCGTGCATCGATTCGATGATGGTCCCGGCCGCCATAGCGACCAGGATGATGACCAGAAGGACGACGGCGATTCGTATCGAGCCTAAACGATGTATCCAGGTCTTCACGGTTCCCCTCCCCGTGGATGGACCGGCCTTCGGGCCGGCTCAGGGCAGGGGCATTCTGCAAGAATCGTTCCCTGAAGCGCAAAGAGCAGGGCGGGGAGCCTCTTCACGCATGATCTGGCACAGGTGTTGCTCTGTCTGCAGATCCCGGGAAGGTCCCGGAACAGCGCGAACGCAACGAGGGGGATGCCGCGTGAAGCTTCCACAAGTCGATTACCAGAAGACACCGTTTCTCATCATCTGGGAGACAACCCAGGCCTGCGACCTGGTCTGCCGTCACTGTCGCGCCTCCGCCCAGCCCGAGACGAACCCGGCCGAGCTGACCACCGAGGAAGGGAAGAATCTTCTCAACCAGGCGGCCGCGCTGGGAACCCCAATCTTCGTCCTCAGCGGCGGGGATCCCCTCAAGCGGCGCGACCTTTACGATCTGATCCGGCACGGCGCCGACATGGGGCTGAGGATGGCGACGATCCCCGCCGCCACCCCGTGGCTCACCGAGGACGTGGTGAAACGGCTGAAGGCCTCCGGGCTGAGCCAGATGGCCCTGAGCCTCGATTACCCGACGGCGGTGCTGCACGACGGATTCCGAGGCGTTCCCGGCGCCTTCGCCAAGACCATGCAGGCGGTCGAGTGGGCCCACGCCCACGACCTGCCGCTGCAGATCAACACGACTCTGTGCGGGGCGTCGTTGGGCCATCTCAAGAAGATGGTCTCCGTGGTCCGTGGTCTCGATGTCGTCTTCTGGGAGGTTTTCTTCCTGGTGCCGATGGGCCGCGGTGTCGATCTCGGCGGGCTGACCCCCGCGCAGTGCGAGGAAGCGTTCGAGCTTCTCTACGAAGTGCAGAAAGACTCCCGCTTCCTGGTGAAGGTCACGGAGGCGCCCCATTACCGGCGCTACGTCGCGCAGCGCGAGCGGCGCGAGGGGGTTTCGGCGGCGCGCCACCCCGCGGCCCTGCCGTCGCAACTCATCCGCACCGAGGGACCCGGCCACACGATCGGACTGGCCCCCCAGGGGGTGAACGCGGGGAACGGCTTCCTGTTCGTCTCCCACATCGGAGAGGTCTTCCCGAGCGGGTTCCTGCCGGTCAGCGCCGGAAACGTGCGGCGCAACAAGCTGTCGGCCATCTACCGTGAGTCCGACCTCTTCAAGCAGTTGCGCCGGCCGAACGAATTCGCCGGAGTGTGCGGCTACTGCGAGTACAACACGATCTGCGGCGGTTCCCGCTCGCGGGCCTTCGCGGTGACCGGCGATCTCCTCGCCAGCGACCCCTGGTGCGGCTACGTGCCGGCCCGCCCGCGCCTCGACGCAAATCTTGCATAAGTCGCGCCGGGAGCGCGGGATGTTTCCCTAATCCAGACGGATGGCGGAGATGTCGAACGCCGGCTTCGGGAACTTCATGTCGAGCCGCTCGAGGGTGTCGACGATGATTTCCGAGACCGCCAGGTTGCGGAACCATTTCCTGTCCGCGGGGATGACATACCAGGGCGCCCAGGGATGGCTGCAGCGCTCGAGGACCTCCTCGTAGGCCTTCTCGTAGTTCCGCCAGTATTTCCTCTCGGAGAAATCGGCCGGCGAGATCTTCCAGTGCTTCTTCGGGTCGTCGAGCCGCTCCTGGAACCGCTTTTTCTGTTCTTCCCGGCTGATGTGCAGCATGAACTTCAAGATGACCACGTTGTTGAGGGCGAGGTGCTCCTCGAACGCGTTGATCTGGTCGTAGCGTTTCTTCCATGTATTGCGAGGAACGAGGTTGTGCACGCGCACCACCAGCACGTCCTCGTAGTGAGAGCGGTTGAAGATGCCGATGTCCCCCTTGTTCGGGACCGCCTTGTGGATGCGCCACAGGAAGTCGTGGTCTTTCTCTTCGGCGGATGGGACCTTGAACGAGGTGACCGTGCATCCCTGGGGGTTGAGCCCCGGCATGACGTGGCGGATCGTCCCGTCCTTGCCGCCGGCGTCCATCGCCTGGAGGACCACGAGCAGGGCGCGCTTGTTCTCGGCGTATAGAAGGTACTGGAGTTTTTCCAGACGCTGTATGTTCCGGCGCAGCAGCCGCTCGACGGCATCCTTGTCCTTGTACCCATGGGTGTCGGCCGGGTCGCGGTCGGCGAGACGGACCTTGGCCCCCGGCTTGATGAGAAATCGGCTGTCCAGTTTTCCAGCCATGGCCTTCTCTCTCCCGTCCCTCCGCGCGGGACGAGGAAGTCTAGCGCACACCGCGGAGCGCGGGCCCATTCCCCCGTGATATCGTCCCGTCCGGAGAAATGCCATGCGGCGGTGGGGCATCAGGATAGGACTCGTGCTCGCGGTGGTTCTCGTGGGCGTGCTGCTGCGGATTACCGTCTTCAGGCCCGACCCGGTGCCGGTCACGCTGTTCACGGCGGCGACCGGCACCGTCGAGGAGACCGTCACCAACAGCAGGGCCGGCACCGTCACGGCCCGCCGCCGCTCGAAGATCAGCCCCGAGGTCGGCGGCCGCGTCGACTACATCGGCGCCAGGGCCGGGGACAGGGTAAAGAAGGGTGCTGTCCTCCTGAGAATCTACGGCGGCGATCTCAAGGCCTCGCTGAACCTGTCGGAGCACGATCTGGCGACCGCCGGGGCCTCGGCCCAGGAGGCGTGCTTCTCCGCCGAACAGGCCGGGCGTGACCTGACGCGCAACCTCGATCTCAGGAAGGACCGGATCGTCTCGGAGGAGATGCTCGAGCAGCTGAGGTCGAAGCGGGACGGCGAGGCCGCCCGCTGCGAGGCGGCGCGCGCGGGGGTGGGCCGGGCGGAGGCCGCCGTGGATCTGGCGCGCGCGAACCTGAGCAAGACGGTCCTGATCGCGCCCTTCGACGGCATCATCGCCGAGATGAAGGCAGAGGTCGGGGAGTGGGTCTCCCCCTCGCCCCCCGCCCTGCCGATCCCCCCGGTTTTCGACTTGATTGACCCGACCTCGATCTACGTGAGCGCGCCGATGGACGAGGTGGACGCCGGCCGGGTCGTCACCGGCCAGGCGGCGCGGATCACCCTCGACGCCTTCCCGGGGCGCTCGTTCTCCGGGAAGGTGACGCGCGTAGCGCCCTACGTCCTCGACGTCGAGCAGCAGAACCGGACGTTCGAGGTCGAGGTCGATTTCGACGACGACGGGTTCGCGCGGGGGCTTCTCCCCGGCACCTCGGCCGATGTCGAGGTCATCTTGAAGAAGGCGGAAGACGTTCTGCGTATTCCATCCTACGCGCTGCTCGAGGGGGACCGCGTCCTCGTCTACACCGACGGGCGCAGCCTGCTGGGCCGCAAGATCCACGTCCTGAAGTCGGTCACCGTCACGGCAGGACTGAAGAACTGGGAGTACGCCGAGATCAAGGGAGGACTGCGGGAAGGGGACCGCGTCGTCGTGTCGCTCGACCGGGCCGAGGTCAAGGACGGGGCGGAGGCCGAGGAGAGGCCGGCCGGCGCGGCGGGGGGCGGGCCGGGGCCGTGATCGCCTTGAGGCGGCTGACCCGCCACTACCAGGTCGGGGACCAGGTGGTCCGGGCGCTACAGGAGGTTGATCTGGATATCCCCGGCGGCGACTACGTCGCGGTGATGGGCCCGTCGGGCTCCGGCAAGTCCACCCTGCTACATCTGCTGGGATGCCTCGACCGGCCGACCTCCGGCTCGTACCGCCTCGACGGCGAGGAGGTTGCGGACCTCTCGGAGAATGCGCTCGCCTTTGTGCGCAGCCGCAAGATCGGGTTCGTGTTCCAGTTCTTCCACCTTGTGCCGCGCCTCTCCGCCGCCTCGAACGTCGAACTGCCGATGACGCTGGCCGGGCTGCGGCCGGCCGAGCGGCGCTCCCGCGCCGCTTCCGCCCTCGAGGCGGTCGGGCTGACCGAGCGCGCGGACCACCGGCCGGACCAGCTTTCGGGCGGGCAGCGCCAGCGCGTGGCGATCGCCCGGGCGACGGTGATGAGGCCATCGATCATGCTGGCGGACGAGCCGACCGGGAATCTTGACCGCGCCTCGGGCCGCGAGATCATCGAGCTCCTGGAACGGATGAACCATGACGGCCTCACCTTGATCGTCGTGACCCACGATCCGGAGATCGGCAGCCGGGCGCGTCGTGTCGTCCGGCTGATCGACGGGCGGATCGAATCGGATGGAGCGCCGTCGTGACGGCGGGCGAGCAGGCGCGCTTCGCCCTGGGCGCCCTGCGCGGGCACCGGCTGCGGTCGGGGCTGACTCTCCTTGGGGTGGCGATCGGGGTCGCCGCGGTGGTCCTTTTGACCGCGCTCGGCGAGGGGGCGCGCCTTTACGTCACCGGCCAGTTCGCGGCGCTCGGGAGCAATCTGCTTGTCGTCCTGCCGGGCCGCACCGAGACGACGGGGACCGCGCCGATACTGGGCGGCACGCAGCGCGACCTGACGATCGGCGACGCCGAGGCGATCCTGAGGCGCTGCCGGCGCGTCCGACGCCTGGCGCCGCTGTCGGTCGGCTCGGCCCGGGTCGGATTCGGCGATCGGCGCCGCCAGGTGACCCTTCTCGGCAGCACGGCCGACCTGCTCGAGGTGCGCGGGCTCGAGATGAGCAGCGGGCGCTTCCTGCCGCGCATCGACCCCGGGCGATCGGCTCCCGTGGCGGTGATCGGGCAGACGGTGGCCCGGGAGCTGTTCGCGGGCGAGAACCCCCTGGGCCGGTCGATCCGCGTCGGCGACTGGCGCTTCCGCGTCACCGGGGTCCTGGCGTCGAAAGGGCAGTCGATCGGCGTGAACATGGATGATGTCGTGATCGTGCCGGTGGCCAGCAGCATGCGGATCTTCAACCAGACGTCGCTCTTCCGCCTGCTGATCGAGGTGCGGGCCTATGAAGAAATCGACGCCGGACGGCGCGAGGTCCTGGCGATCCTGAAGGCGCGTCACAATGACGAGGAGGACGTGACCATCCTGACCCAGGATTCGGTCCTGGGTGCCTTCAACCGGATCCTCGGCGCGCTCACCGTCGGTCTCGCCGGGATCGCGGCCATCTCGCTGTCGGTGGCCGGCATCGGCATCATGAACGTCATGCTCGTGGCGGTGTCGGAGAGGACGGCCGAGATTGGCCTCCTCAAGGCGCTGGGCGCGCCGCCATCGCGCATCCTCGGGGTCTTCCTGTTCGAGTCGGTGCTGCTGTCGCTCGCGGGAGGTCTGCTGGGACTTCTGGGGGGCTACGGCGGCGCCCGGGTGCTGGTGCACCTTTTCCCGGAACTGCCGGCCTCCCCCCCGGGCTGGGCGGTGGCCGCGGCGCTTCTGGTCTCTCTCGGGGCGGGGGCGCTCTTCGGGGCGCTGCCGGCCCGGCGCGCGGCGCGGCTCGATCCGGTCACGGCATTGGCGGGGAGGTAATGGGGATGCTGACCGCCGATTTTCTCAGTCTGTCATGGGGCGCCATCTATGGGCACCGCCTGCGCTCGGCGCTGACGCTTACAGGGATCGCGATCGGCATCGCGGCGGTCATCCTCCTCACCTCGATCGGCGAGGGAATCCGCCAGTACGTCCTCTCCGAGTTCACCCAGTTCGGGACGAATCTCATCGCCATCAACCCAGGGAAGTCCGACACGACGGGAGGTTCGCCCATCGCGATGGCCGGGTCGATCCGCAAGCTGACCATCGAAGACATCACGCCGCTCGAGCGGCTTCCCTACGTCGAGGGGGTGATGCCGGTGGCGTTCGGAAACGCCCGGGTCGAGCACGGGGAGAGGGGGCGCAGTGTCTTTGTGTACGGCGTGACGTCCGACATGCCGCGCGTCTGGAACTTCACCGTGCGGCAGGGGCGTTTCCTGCCTCCCGGCGACCCGCGCCACGGCGCGCCGCTGGCGGTGCTCGGCCCGAAGCTCAAGCGGGAGGTCTTCGGCGAGAAAAACGCCCTGGGGGAGAGGGTGCGGATCGGCGGGCGCCCCTTCCGCGTCATCGGCGTCATGGAGCCGAAGGGGCAGTTCCTGAACTTCGATCTCGACGACACGGTCTTCATCCCGGTCTCCGCGGCACAGAGCCTGTTCAACCGCGACGACCTGCTCGAGATCGACGTGGTCTACCGCAGCCACCAGCTGACTGGCGAAGTCGTCGAGGGGATCCGCCGTCTCATGAAGCAGCGGCACGACGGGGATGAGGATTTCACCATCACCACTCAGGAGTCGATGCTGAAGGTGCTCGACCGGATCATCGGCGTCATCACGGCGGCGGTCGGCGCGATCGGCGGCATCTCGCTCGTGGTGGGCGCGATCGGAATCCTGACGATGATGTGGATCTCGGTGAACGAAAGCACGAACGAGATCGGCCTCCTGCGCGCCCTGGGCGCCCGCCGCGCGCAGGTGCTCGGCTACTTCCTGATGCAGGCGGCCCTGCTCTCGACCCTCGGCGGTATCGTGGGGGTGGCCGGAGGGATGGGCGTTGCGCGGTTGCTACAGTTCGCGCTGCCGAAGATGCCGGTGCGCACCCCGATGGCGTTCGTCCTCGCCGCCCTGGCGCTGTCGTTCGTCGTCGGTCTTCTGAGCGGCGTCCTGCCGGCGCGGCGGGCCGCCGCCCTCGACCCGGTCGAGGCGCTGCGCGCCGAGTGACGGGGCGCAAGCGGCCGCGCGCGAGTTTTCAGCGGCTCAGGCGCGTCGTCAGCGGCGCCCGCCGATCGGAACGTAGGCGCGCTTCGTGGCCCCCGTGTAGACCTGCCGCGGGCGGCCGATCTTGAAGGACGGGTCCTTGCGCATTTCGCGCCACTGGGCAATCCATCCCGGGAGGCGTCCCATCGTGAACATCACGGTGAACATGTTCACCGGGATCCCGATCGCCTGGTAGATCACGCCCGAGTAGAAATCGACGTTCGGGTAGAGCTTGTGGCTGATGAAGTAGTCGTCCTTGAGGGCGATCTCCTCGAGCCGCATGGCGATCTCGAGAAGCCGGCTCGACCCGCCGACGCGCCGGATCACGTCGCTGCAGGTCCGCTTCAGTATCGCGGCGCGCGGGTCGTAGCTCTTGTAGACCCGGTGACCGAACCCCATCAGGCGCCTGGTGTCATTCTTGTCCTTTGCCCGCGCCAGGAACTTCTCGGCGCTTCCCTCCTCGGCGGCGATCTGCTCCAGCATCTCCACGACCTTCTGGTTCGCCCCGCCGTGCAGCGGCCCCCACAGCGCGCTGATCCCGGCCGAAATGCTGGCGAACATGTTCGCGAGGGAGCTCCCGACCAGGCGCACCGTGCTGGTGGAGCAGTTTTGCTCGTGGTCGGCGTGCAGGATGAGCAGCAGGTCGATCGCCTTCGCCACGATCGGGTCGGCCGCGTACTCCTCGCAGGGGGTCGCGAACATCATGCGCAGGAAGTTCGAGGCGTAGTCGAGGTCGTTGCGCGGGTAAATAAAGGGCTGCCCCAGCGAGTGCTTGTAGGAGTAGGCGGCGATCGTCGGCATCTTGGCGATCAGCCGGACGATCGACTCCTGAACACGCTGGTCGTTCTCGGGCTCCTGGTAGAAGGTCGCCAGGGCCCCGACGGCCGCGGCGCAGACCGGCATCGGGTGGCCGTCTTTCGGCAGCGCGCCGAAGAAACGCCCGAAGTCCTCGTGCAGCATCGTATGGCGGGTGACCTCGCGGGTGAACCCCTCGAGCTCTTTGGCCGTCGGGAGCGAGCCGTAGATCAGGAGCCACGCCGTCTCGAGAAAGCTGCTCTTCTCCGCCAGCTCATCGATGGGGTAGCCCCGGTAGCGCAGGATCCCCTTCTCGCCGTCGATGAAGGTGATGTCGCTTCGGCAGGCGCCGGTGTTCGCGAACCCCGGGTCGAAGGTGATGAGACCCAGCGTGCTGCGCAGCTGCGTGACGTCGATCGCGGTCTCCCCCTCGCTGCCGCGGATGATCGGCAGCTTCATCGATCGGCCGTCGTGGGTGATCTCCAGGGTTTCCGGGGCGGTCTTTGAATCGGTGCGGGGGCTCATGCGGCACGCTCCTTGTCTGCGGCACCGGAAGCGCCCCGCCGACCCCCCGCGGTCGGACCGTCCACGGCGGCACGCTTCATGGCCTCGAAACATCTGGTCCGTCTCACCCGATGGTACCCATTACCGGAGAAAGGAGCAAGGAACAGCGACTCGCTCCAGGTCAGCGGCCCGGCGCGGCGCGCGGGAGGTGCCCTCAGCCGCGGGCGAGGTGTTCCAGCTTCTTGAGATGGTCGGCGCTGCCGACGGCGATCAGGCAGTCCCCCGCGCTAATGACCGTGTCGGGGGTCGGATTGAAGCTCAGGGTCCCGTCGGGCCGCTTCAGGGCCAGCACCAAGGCACCGCTTTTCTGGCGGATGTCGGTGGCGGCGATGCTCTTCCCGGCCAGGACGGAGGTCTCCGGGATGCGCACTTCCTCGATCTGCACGTCGAGGCGCAGCGACCCAAAGGCCGCCTCGATGAAATCGATGACGTGTGGCTGCACCAGGATGTGGGCGATTCGCCGGCCGACGAAATGGTAGGGAGAGACCACCTCCGTGGCCCCCGCCTTCATGAGCTTGGGGGTCGCCTCCTCCTCGCTGGCGCGGGCGATGATCTTGAGGTTGGGGTTCATCCCGCGGGCGGTCAGCACGATGTAGAGGTTGTCGGCGTCCGACGTGACGGCCGCCACGAGGCCTTTGGCGTCCTGGATGCGCGCCAGGCTGAGGTCGGCCTCGGAGTGGGCGTTGCCGATAACGACCGGGAGGTTCCGCTCGATCGCCCACTGCGCGCGCTCGGGGGATTTCTCGACGACGACGAACGGCGCCCCGCGAAGCCCAAGCTCCGTCGCTACCGTCCGCCCGACCCGGCCGGCGCCGCAGATGACGTAGTGGTCCTTGAGTTTCGAAAGCTCGCGCTGCATTCGCCGCCGGCCCAGGAAGTTGCCGAGTTCGAATTGTAGCATCGCCTGCGTCGCCGCCGATAGGAGGAACCCCCCCACCATGACCGCCGTCAGGATCAGGAAGATGTTGAACACCTTGCCGGCCTGCGACAGCGGGTGGGTCTCGCCGTACCCGACCGTCGTCATGGTGATGAGCGTCATGTAGAGCCCGTCGAACCAGGGCCAGCCTTCGATGTAATGGAAGCCGGTGGCGCCGATCAGGACCACACCGGCGATCAGGATGAGGGCGATGCGAAGGCGGGCCTTGGTGCTCATGGGTCACCCCGGACGGCGCATCGTGCTGCGCCGCGTGCCGCATCGTGCTGCGCCGTGCGCCGCGTGTCAAGCGGCGCGCTACGCGGCGTCGTGGAAGATGATCCCGAGGGCGTAGCGGGTGCCGGAGAGGAGGCGGCTCAGGCCGTGCCGCAGGACCGCGCGGTAGTGGCCGCGGGCCCCCGCGACCGGGCGCTCGCGCGTCGCGAAGATGACGAGGCCGCCCTGCTCGAGGGTGACGGCGGTTCCGATGGACTGCGCGCGGGGCCGCTGCTCGACGAGCAGGAACTCGCCTCCCCGGAAGTCGGTGCCCGGCCGGCTGAGGAGGAAGGTCATCTGGAGCGGGAAGGCGATGTCACCGTAGAGGTCCTGGTGAAGGCAGTTGTAGCCGCCCTCCTCGTACTTCAAGAGAAGAGGTGTTGGGCGCGTCTGGCCCCTGCGGCGGCAGAGCGCGCGGAGGGCGGCAAGTGTCCTGGGGTAGCGGACCGACGAGCGCAGGTCCTCCATCCAGCGGTTGGCGATCGCCGCGAGGGGAGGATAGGCACGGAGGCGCAGCGCCCGGACGAGTTGCGGCAGGGGCTCCTTGAAATACTGGTATTCGCCCAGGCCGAAACGATGGCTCGCCATGTTCACCCGGCTGCGGAACCGTTTCGGCTCGGCGTACAGGCGCACGAGAGCGGCGCACTCCGCGGGCGTCAGCAGCGGGGGAGTCACGGCATGACCGTGCTCTTTGAGCGAGCGCTCGATCTCCTCCCAGTCGAGGCGCGCCAGCCGCGTTGCGATTGACGACGTCGCAATCGAGGGCGCCGGGGTCACGCCGCGCCGCGTCCGGTAGCCTCGGGACGGCAGACCTTGCACGGCCGGTAGCCGACCGAGCGGGCGTCGTCCACCGAGGCGAAGACGACGCGGTGGTCGGGGCGCATTCGGCGGGCGGCGGCGCACCCGACCCGGCAGACGATGCGTGTGCTGCTGCACCCCTCGATGAGGTGTGTCGTCCGCTCGACATCGAGAAGGGCGGCCTTCATCGGAAGCCCGAAGGCGTACCCGCCCAGGGTGCCGCCGCTCCGGAGCACGCGGTGGCAGGGGACGATGAACGGCACGGGGTTGCGCCCGAGCGCCGTGCCGACGGCGCGGGCGGCCTTCGGGTGGCCGATGCGCCGCGCGAGGTCTCCGTACTGCCGCACCTCTCCGTACGGGATGGCGCACGCTTCATCCAGGACCCGGCGCTGGAACGGGGGAGTTGCCGAGAGATCGACCGGGACCGAGAAGAAGACCCTGGCGCCCGAGACGTACTCCTCGAGCTCGTGGGCGGCCTGTTCGGCCAGCTTCCGGGCGGCGGGCCCGGAGGCCTGCGTGGCGCGGACCGCGGGGGCCGCGCGGCCGGCCCGCTCGGGCTCGACGTGAGTGACACCGCGCTCCGAGGCGCCCACGTGAAAGCGCTTCGGCAGGCGGCTCCGGTCGGCGAGGACCTCGTGGACGCCAACAAGCACGCGCTGCGCCATGTCGGGCAGGCGGGTCTCCGGGCTGTAGTACCGGGTCAGGAGATCATCCATCGAGTCGCTGGGCATCGGGGTCCTCCTTGCGTGTGAGTTTGAGCTTGTTGGGCACGCGCGGATCAAGGTCGTGGCTGCTAGTCGGCGCGTCCAGCGCCGCGCGCAGGATCGCCTTGGCGCGGCTCAACTGACTTTTCACGGTGTTGACCGAAATGCCGCGCACGCGGGCCAGCTCGTCGTAGCTCATCCCGTCGGCGTAGCGCAGCGCCAGCAGGACGCGCGCCTCGCGCGGCACCTGGCGCAGGGCCCGCCCGAGATCGAGATGCGTGCCCGGGGGCGCCGCGGCCAGCCGCGAATTCGCGGCGGCCGCCTCGACGTAGACCGCCGGGTCGTCGAACGAGCGCGACGCGCGGCGGCGCATCTCGTCGATACAGACGTTCGTCAGGATGCGGTACAGCCAGGTCGAAACCGCCCACTCGGGCCGGTAGTCCGCCGCCCGCGTGTAGCAGCGCAGAAACGCCCGCTGCACCGCGTCCTCGGCGTCCTCGCGCGACCCCAGGAGCCTCCTGGCGACGGTGAAAAGCCGCGCCCCGAAGCGTTCGACGAGCTGCTCGAAGGAGCGCTCGTCGCGCCTGGCCACCCGGTTCATGAGACTGCGGTCGTCAGTCATGATTCCCATCATGCAAGGTTCTCGGCATGGTGTACGTCCGCGCGGGCGCTTTCGGGTGGAATCAGTCCTTCGGGCTTTACTTGATGGCGTCGAGGGCGTCGTGGATGTCGCGCTGGAGGTCCCGCCAGTCCTCGATGCCGATCGAGATCCTCACGAGGCTCTCGCCGATCCCGAAACGTTCGAGGTCTTCTTCGTTCATCTCGGAATGGGTCGTCGTCCGCGGATGACAGGCCAGGGTCTCGACCCCTCCCAGGCTGACGGCGTTGTGCGCGATGGTCAGCGAGCGGAGGAATGTGAATGCCGCCGGCCGCCCCCCCTCGAGGTCCAGGGAGAAGACCGAGCCGGGGTAGTCGCACTGCGAGTCCCGGATGCGGCACTGCCCCGGGTCCGTGAACAGCGAGGGGTAGAGGATCCGCCGTACCGCCGGGTGCCGCCCCAGGCCCTCGGCGATCCGCTGGGCGTTCTTGCTCTGGCGGTTCATCCTCAGGAGGACCGTCGGCAGGCGGCTATCCAGAAGCCACGACTCGTCCGGCTGCAGGATGTTCCCCAGAAGCGCCCGCGTGCCGCGTGCCTGTTCCATCAGGTCGGCGTCGCGCGCCAGGAGGACTCCGCCCAGCATGTCGCTGAAGCCGGACAGGAACTTGGTCGCCGAGTAGACGACCATGTCGGCCCCGAGCGCCAGGGGATGCTGGAACGCCGGGCCCAGGAAGGTGTTGTCCACCACCACCATCGGCCCGTCCGGATGGTTGCGCGCGGCCTCGACCGCCTTCTTGATGTCGGTCATGACCATGGTCGGGTTCGCCGGCGTCTCGAGAAAGACGAGCTTCAGTCCCCTGGCCTTCCGTATGGCCGCGTCGAGCGCCTCTCCGTCCCCCGCCGGCACCGGGATCCCCTGGATCCCGAACGGCTTCAGAAGCGTCGCGATCAGATGCTGCGTGCCGCCATAGACCGGCGCGGTGTAGACGAAGGTCGAGCCGGGGCCGCACCAGGTAAAGAAGATGGTTGAGATGGCCGCCATGCCGGAATTGAACACGGCCGCGGCGGTCGCCTCGCGCTCGAGCGCCGTGACCCGGTCCTCGAAAATCTCGGCGTTGGGATGGGACAGCCGGGCGTAGATCAGCTCGACGTTTTCCCCGGGAGCGGGGCGCGCCTTCCCGAGGGCGATTTCAAATGCGTGCGCGGCCGCTTCGGGGCTGCTGAAGACATAGGTCGACGACCGGAACACGGCGGGCCGCGCCGAGCCGACCGACAACCTGGGATCGAAACCGCGCGTCAGGATCGCCGTCGGCGGGCGGACGAGGTAGGACGGGCTCTTCTTGGCTGTCATGGGACCGCCTCCGCTGGAAGCGCGTCGGATAAAGCGCGCGGCATCATTATATATACCCGCCCCCCCCGATCCCCGTGCCACAACGTCGGCCGCGATGGGCTACAATCTGCACAAATGTCCACTCGCGCTCGTGACCCCCAACCGACGAAGGGCCCCATCGTGCCGGCCCGGCTGAAACCGGGCGTGACGATAGAGGCGATCGAACGGGACGCGCCGCGCCCCGCGGCGGCGGAGGCACAACGGGTCATCACGGGGCGCGCCCTTGTCTTCTGGGACCCCAGGAGCCCGGGGAAAAAGCGCGACGCGATCGACACCGACCAGATCACCCCCGCGGCCGACTGCGTCTCGGAGAGCCTCGAAACCCTCGACGAGCGCTGGAAGGCTGGGTCGTTCCGCCACCTGATGCCCGACTTCCGCGAGCGCGTGCACCGCGGCGGGAATTTCCTCGTCGCCGGGGACCGGTTCGCCATCGGCTCGTCGCGCGAAATGTCCCCGGCCGGGCTCAAGGGGGTCGCCGAGGAGAAGGGGCTCGAGATGGTGATCGTGTGCGGCGGCAACATGGGGGACATCTTCCGCCGCAACGCCATCAACCTGGGGCTGCACGTCGCGCAGTCAATCGAGGCGGTCGCCGACGCGCAGGACGGCGACGAGCTGACGTTTGACACCTCCACCCGCCTCCTGAAGAACCTGACGCGCAAAAAGGAGTACCGGCCGATCCCGCTCACGGAAAAGGAAGAGGAGATCCGCCGGACCGGCGGCATCTACGAGGTCGGCCGGCGCGAATTCGTGACATCGGTACGCGCGACGCCGCGCGTCGAGTCCCCCGCGGCGTCCGAGGCCCGGCAGATGACCCTCACCGAGCAGATCGTCCATGGGCACCGCGTCGACCGCGATGCAAAGGTCAGCCCGGGAAGCACCCTGCGGGTTTACGCGGATCTCCTCCCCGCGTCCGACGGCACCGCGCCCTTCGCCATTTACACCTTCAACCGGATAACCGGCGGCGCGACGATCGATCCGCGGCGCGCCGCGGTCGTCAGCGATCATTTCGTCTTCACCGGCAAGGATGAAGACGATCGGCAGACTTCGATCTCGCGGGCGTTCGCGGGAGTCCACGGAATCGAGAAGCCCTACTACGCCGCCCCGGGGGACGGCATCTTCCATTTCTACCTGCCGGAGCAGGGGCTGATCGTCCCGGGCGGCTTCTACCCCGGGGGGGACTCCCACAGCCGGGCGTACGGAGCGTACGGGGCCATCGGCATCGGTGTCGGGAGCACCACGGTCGGCTTCGGCTGGTCCACGGGATACATCTATTTCACCCTGGCAAAGCAGCGCCGTGTCCGGTTCACCGGCGCTCTCCAGCCGTGGGTCAGCGGCAAGGACATCGTGCTTGAGCTGCTGCGCCGGTGGGGCAAGGCGCAGGCGCAGGGGATGGGGGTCGAGTTCGTGGACGCCAACCGGCAGCTGCCGATGACCTACCGCAATACGATCGCCAACATGATGGCGGAAGCGGAGGCGCAGAACGGCATTTTCGCCCAGGACGAGACGACCGACGCCTGGTTCCGGGAACGGAGGATCCCGCGGCCCTATCCGCGGCTGGAATCGGGCGCCGACGCGGTGTTCGCCCTCGACGAGTCGCTCGACCTGACGGCGGTCCTGCCGATGATCGCCAAGCCGTACAGCCCCGGGAACTCCTACCCGGCGGCGGAGGTGGCGCGCGAGCGGCTGACCTTCGACAAGGCGCTCATCGGCTCGTGCACCAACGGCAGCTATGACGATTTGCTGACCGCTGCGCTGGTGATCCGGGCCGCGAAGGAGGCCGGGCACGAAAAAGTGGCGAAGGGGGTGGAGTTCGTCATCTTTCCCGGCAGCGGGACGGTCGGGAAGCAGATCGAGCGCCCCGAGCCGCGTCTCGGGGGAACGTCGGTCGCGGAAGTGTTCCGCAGCGTGGGAGGGCTGGTCCGCGAATCGTGGTGCGGCCCCTGCTTCGGGCAGGGCCCCGACGCGCTGCAGGCGGGGCAGCGCGCCATCACGTCGTTCAACCGCAACTGGCAGAACCGCATGGGCGTGGGGGGCGAAGGCTACCTCGCCAGCCCGGCGGTCGTCGCCGCCTCGGCCCTCGCCGGCTACATGGCCCCGCCGTCGGAGATAGGGATCGTGTGGGATCCCGCGCGGCTCTCCGTCTAGGCGGACGGCCTCACGCGATCCAGACCGTCTTGATGTTCACGAACTCGCGGATCCCTTCCTCGCCCAGCTCGCGGCCGTAGCCGGAGCGTTTCACTCCCCCGAACGGAAGGCGCGGGTCCGATTTCACCTGCCCGTTGACGAAGACACTTCCCGATTCGATGCCCGCCGCCAGGCGCTCCGCTTTGTCGAGGTCGCGGGTCCAGAGGCTCGCACCCAGGCCGAACGGCGTGTCGTTGGCAAGCCGCATCAGCTCCTCGTCGCTCCCGCCGACCATCACGGCTGCCACCGGGCCGAAGGTCTCTTCCATGGCGGCGGGCTGGCCCGGCGCGACCTCCGTCAGCACGGTGGGCGCGTAGAAGAATCCCGGCCGCTTCAGCCGTTCGCCGCCCAGCAGGACCTTCGCGCCCAGAGCGACGCTGTCGCGCACCTGCCTGTCGAGGTCCACGACGAGATCTTCGCGGGCCAGGGGCCCGACCTGTGTCGCGGGGTCGAGCGGGTCGCCGACCTTCAGGGCGCGCACCTGCTCCACGAGATGCTCGACGAATGGCTTGGCGACTTTTTCGTGGACGATGAAGCGCTTCGCCGCAATGCAGCTTTGCCCCGAGTTGACCATCCGGGCGGCGGCCGCGACCTCGGCCGCCCGCCGCACGTCCGCGTCGGCCAGCACGATGAATGGGTCCGATCCCCCCAGCTCGAGGACGGTCTTCTTGATCTGCCGGCCGGCGGCTGCCGCCACCGCGGCGCCCGCCTCCTCGCTGCCTGTGAGGGTGACCGCCTTCACGCGCACGTCGTCCATCACCGGTCCCAGCGCCTGCGGCCTGACAACGAGCGCCTGGAAACAGCCCTCCGGGAGCCCGGCGTCCTTGAACACCTTCTCTATCGCGAGGGCGCACCCCGTCACGTTGAAGGCGTGCTTCAGGAGCCCCACGTTCCCCGCCATCAACGCGGGCGCCGCGAAGCGGAACACCTGCCAGAAGGGAAAGTTCCAGGGCATGACCGCCAACACGATGCCGAGCGGGTCGTAGCGAATGTAGCTCTTCGCGGCATCTGTCGCGATTGCTTTCGGGCGGAGAGAGGCCTCCGCATGCTCCGCGTAATGGCGGCAGGCCCAGGCGCACTTCTTCACCTCGGCCTCACCCGCCTTGACCGGTTTACCCATCTCCTCCGCCATCAGGCGCGCGTGGCTGTCGAGGCCCGATTCCAGCCGGTCGGCGGCCGCCGTGAGGATCGCGGCACGCTGCGCGAAGGTCATCGTCCTCCACGTGCGGAAGGCGTCTTGGGCCGCATCGAGCCGTCGAGCGATCTCCTCGGCGCCGTGCTCCTCGTAGCGCCGGATTGGCTTTCCCGTGGCGGGGTTCGTGGTTTCGATCATCGCTTTACCTCCTGTGCAGCCGTGCGCCTGCCCTCATCCCCGACCGTCGAGATCGGCCGTGGCGGGGAGACCGGGTATGCCACGAGCCAAAAGCACCGCGCGCAGGATCGCCCGTTCCATCGCCTCGATCGCCAGGACACCGACCTGTTCCGGGTCGGCGCGCACCCGGCCGCGGGACAGGCAGAAGATGACATCGCCGTCGAATCGCGTGTGGGTCGGTGAGATGCAGCGGGCGAAGGCGGCGTGCGCCATCCGGGCGACCAGGCCGGCCTCCGGTTTCGTCAGCCGCGCGTTCGTCGCCACGACCCCCAGGGTCGTGTTCGATGGGACAGCCGCGCCCCGGTCGCGCGGTGCCGGTCCGCGCCGCCCGAGGTTCGATGCGCCGGCGAGAGCAGCCGCCATCCCGACCCGCCTTTTCCCGTGGGGCGAGTCGCGCAGCCCGGCCAGGATTCGTCCATCAGCCGGGTCGAGCACATCCCCCCAAGCGTTGACGGCGGCGAGCGCGCCGACACGCAGTTGGCCGCGCCTGGCACAGGCCGACCCCAGGCCGCTCTTCATCGCGCGCTTCATGCCGAAGAGCTTGCCGACGCTTGCGCCGGTCCCCGCGCCGACGCATCCCTGCTCGACGGCTCGCGACGAGGAGGCGCCGCAGGCGCGCGCGGCCATCGCGGGGCTCGGCCGGGTGCGGGGTCTCGCGACCGACAGGTCGAACAGGATCGCCGCCGGGACGATGGGGACGACCGCGCCGCGGACGCGAAATCCAATCCGCCGCTTCTCGAGCCAGGTCATCACGCCCGCCGCCGCGTCGAGGCCGAAGGCACTCCCCCCCGAGAGCATCAGCGCGTGAACGACCGGGACGATGTGCCCCGGGTCGCAAGGACCTGCATCGCGGAGCCCGGTCGCGGAGCCCTGGACATCAATACCCGGCACGGCGCCGTCGCCGCACAGGATGACCGTGCATCCGGTCCGGCCGCGGACATCGGTGGCATGCCCCACACGGAACCCGGGGACGTCGGTCAGACTGTCTCGTTCCGGACCCTTCGTCATCGTGCGGAATCCTAACACGCGCTTATGGCACGGGCCGGGCGGTTCGGGCTATGCTCCTGGACTCCGGGGAGGCATCGAGCGATGGCCAGGGCGAAGGACAGGATCCGCTGCGGCTGGGCCGGAACGGACCCGATCTACGTCGAATACCACGACACGGAATGGGGCGTGCCGCTGCACGACGACCGGCGCCTCTACGAGATGCTCGTTCTTGAAGGGGCCCAGGCGGGCCTCAGCTGGATCACGATTCTCAGGAAGCGGCCCGCCTACCGCGCGGCGTTCGACGGTTTCGATCCGCTCAAGGTGGCCTCCTACGGCGCCCGGAAGGTGAGCGCCCTCCTGCAGGACAGCAGCATCGTCCGCAACCGCCTCAAGATAGCAGCCGCCATCTCGAACGCCCGCGCCTTCCTCGAGGTCCGTGACGAGTTCGGGTCGTTCGACGCCTACCTCTGGCGCTTCGTGGATGGCCGGCCAAAGAAGAACTCCTGGCGCGCCCTCCGGGGGATTCCCGCGGAGACCTCCGAGTCACAGGCCATGAGCCGCGACCTCAAGGCGCGCGGATTCAAGTTCGTCGGCCCGACGATCTGCTATTCCCACATGCAGGCCACCGGCATGGTGAACGACCACCTGGTCGACTGCTTCCGCTATCGCGAGGTGGGCCGCGCCGGCCGCCCCGGCCGCCTTTCCGGCGCGACGGCGGGGCCCTCCACGATCACCTCGCCGGGCGGGTCCATCCTCCCGTAAGCCGCCGCCCCCGGCCCGGTCCCGGGACCTTCCTGCGGCCGAATGCCACGCGCGGCCCGAAAAAAATGCGCCGATTTTCAGGGTCCTGATCGAAGCCGCGCAGAAATTTTCAACCCGGAGCGCACACCAGCACTGGAAACCCCTAAAACAGGCCATTTCCGGAGGCATGCGGCTTGCTCTAGGACTTATCGAGCCGGACCTTCATCCTGGGATCCTCAGCCGGCGAGACTGGATGGCCTTGTGAAAAGTTTCACGATATCGAAATCGAGAGGGGGTGACAGCGGTAGGTTCCGGATCACGAGCGCTGCCCGCGGAAGGCGGGGCGCCGTCATGAATTCAACGTGTAAGGCGTAGGGGGTGACATATGCGATACCTGACCAAGATTTCGTTAGTGGCGCTCGCCGTCGCGGTGTTCGCCCTCCTGGGGACGCCGGCACTGGCTTTCCATGACGGCGGCGTGGCGTACTGCAGCGGCTGCCACAGCATGCACAGCGCGATAAGCGCCGATAATTTGCTGAAGAACACAGACAATAGCTCCACCTGCCTGTCCTGCCACGAGTCGGCGACCGGCCCGAGCAGCTACCGAGTGAGCACGGCGGCCTCGGCGCTCGCCAACAGCACAGATATTCCGAAGCAGCGGACTCCGGGAGGGGACTTCGGCTGGCTCCGGCAGACTCTCACCGCGACCGCGTCGTTTGGCGCCCCTATCAGCAACCCGGGCTACCTGCGCGGCCACAACATCATCGCCGCGGACAACGGCTACACTTTCACGGATGGCGCCACAGCCCCTGGCGGCACGATGCCGGCCGGCCAGCTGGCCTGCACCAGCTGTCACGATCCGCACGCCCGCGCCCGCCGTCTCGATGACGGCAGCATCATCTACCCGACAATCGGGTCGACCTATGCGCCCACGGAAGGGTCGGGCTCCTACGGGGCGATCCCGGCGGCCGGCGAGGCGGTCGGTGTCTATCGCCTCCTCGGCGGCAGCGCCTACCAGGCGTTCAGCGGCGGGCCGACCTTCCCGGGGAACCCGGCGGCGGTCGTCAACTCGTCCTACAACCGCACAGAGTCGGCGACCCAGACCCGCGTCGCCTACGGCCACGGGACAACCAGCGGCTATGCCTCTTGGGGCAAGTGGTGCGCCACCTGCCACCCCGGCATGCACAAGGACACCGCCAGCAACCTGGTCCACGTCGTGGACGACCAGCTGAACGGCGAGGCGACCACCTACAACGCCTACGTGAAGACGGGTGACCTGACCGGCAACTCGACCAACTCATTCACCTCGCTCGTACCGTTCGCGAAGAACACCAATGACGTGGCGACGCTGGCCGCGCTGGCGCTGAACGACAACTCCGATCTCTCCGGGCCGGCGGCCACCGACCGGATCGCGTGCCTGACGTGCCACCGGGCGCACGCCTCCGGCTGGCACTATGCGCTTCGCTGGAACCCGGATGGAGAGGTCCTGACCTTCGCGGACTCCGGCGGCAACCCGATTTACCCGGGCATCGACGCCGGGCTGGGGAACCAGGGCCAGTACAACCGCGGTTACACCATCGCCCAGATGTCGGCCGCCTACAACGACAGGCCGGCGACGGTGTTCGCGGCGGACCAGAGGTCTCTTTGCAATAAGTGCCACGCGAAGGACTGACGGCGCGGCTGGTCCGCGCGGTTCGTTCGACCGTACAACATGGGGGGCCGGCTTCGGCCGGCCCCCCACTTATGTTAGCGTACCGATTCCCCACCGCGGCACACGCCGCGGCCAACGCCCCGGGGGTTCCTTGAAACAGATCGCGACAGCGCTCCTGTTCTGCCTTCTCGCTGCCGGCCGCTCGCGCCCTCACGCGCCCGCGGCCGCGCCGGTCCTCGTGGACCAGGGAGCGCTGTTCGTCTATGCCTCTCCCATGCCGCCCGACGCGGCCGGAATCGCGCTGACCATCGAGTCCGTCGCGGCGATCCCGGAGGAGGGTCCCGCGCTTCCTCTGACGTTGTTTCTCCGCGACGCGGGGCGCGGCAGCTTGGACCGCGAGCGCCGGTTGGCCGGCGGCGCCCTTCCTCCCGGCCGCTATACGGGGCTCAGCATCGCATTTCAGATCGCCAGGGGGGCGTCCATAACCGCCGAAACCGCTGCGGCCTGCGAGCCCGGGCCGGCTCCCGCGGCCGCTACGACCCTTCCTTTCCCCTTCGACATCGCAAAGCGGCAGGCCCGCGTCCTGCTGTTCCAGGTGGCCGCCGGGGCATCGGCCGGGGCGGAGGAACGCCGCACGCCGGCTCTTTCTGTTTCGTCGCCGACCCAGCCCGCCGTATCGCTCCTGGCGGCGGCCAGCAGTCGTGGCGCCAACCTGATCACCCTGTTTGACAAGAGCAGCGGGAGGATTGCCGGCATCATCCCGACCGGCCGGGCCCCTTCCGGGCTGGCGCTCGACCCGGCGC
>JANMQK010000006.1:0-49805 GCA_031370485.1 Acidobacteriota bacterium
CTGTCGCGGTACGCATTTTCGGAGGAGGACCTCCGGGCCCTGCCGGCCCGGCCGGGGGTCTACTCCTTTCTCGACCGGGACGGCGGCGTTCTTTACATCGGCAAGGCCAAAAACCTTCGCTCGCGGGTCTCGTCCTACTTCACTCCCTCGGCCCGCGGCACCGCCAAGGGGCAGGCGATCCTCGACCGGGTCCACGCCTTCGAAATCGCGGAGGCCGCCTCGGATCTCGAGGCCGCGCTTCTCGAGGCGGCATGGATCTCGGAGAAACGCCCCCCGCTCAACCGGCAGTTCGAGGTCCACGAACGGCCGACCCCTTACGGCCCGCGCCTGAACCTCGCGGTCGTGCTGCGCGATGCAAGCGGGTCGCAGGGGGATCCCGCCACCTGCACCATTCACCTTCTGGCCGCGGGGCGGTACCTGGCGCGGTTCGCAGCGGTCCCCTCCTCCGGGGGACGGCCGCGAAGCGGCGTGACCTGGACGGCGATGGCCGAACGATTGCGGTCCGGTTACTTTCCGGCCGGGCCGGCCGCGGCCGGCGAGCGAGGCACAACCGGGGGGGACGTCGACTGGCAGCTGGTCGGGACCTACCTCCGCAAGCACCTGGACGAGGTCAGCGTTCTCGACCTCGACGAATGCGCGTCGGACGATGAGGCTCTTCGCCGGTTGAGCGTGCTGGTCGACGCCGCCTCCGCCTCTCCCGGGCGCGTCCTCGCCCGCTGACACGAAAGGTCCCGCGCCGGATGAAGCGACTCAGTTGACGCGGTACACAGGGCTCTCCGGGGAAACGCCCGGCGCGTCCACTTTGCTCAGCGGCGCATCGGGATTGAGCTCCCTGATTCGCGCCAGGACCGCCTCGTCCTGCTGCACCAGGGCGACATAAGCGGTCCGGCCCCCGAGCAGGAGCAGGGCGCCGTCTTTCGGCCCCACGATGACGGGGGGACTGTCCCGCATCTCGAAAAGATAAGGCTCCACCTCCGCCGGGTGGCCATAGGCTGGAAACCCCTTGCCATTGGCTATCAGGATCCGCTCCGTCCCCGGCGGCGCCGCGAGCAGCACCCGGGCCGCCGCCCTGTAGGCCCCGTCGTGCGCCTCGGCGACACGCGGGTCCTTCCCCCACACGTCGAAGTAGCGGTGCCAGGTCCAGCTCCCGACCAGGAACAGGAACAGGATCAGCGTCACCCGCGAAACGCGCGCCCCCGCGAAGCGGGCGAGAAAGTCCCGGGACGTCTCGAGGCCGATCCCTCCGAGCAGCATGATTGCCGGCAGAGCCCCCGAGGAGCGCAGGCCATGCGGCACCCCTTCCACCGAAAGCAGATTCGGCAGAAGCATCGCGCCAAGCCACGACAGGAGAAGCGCGCCCAGTGGGCGCGTCGGCGCCCGCGCGCAGATGACGATACCGGCCAGGAACAGCAGGCCGGTCAGCGGATCGAGCATCGGGCTGCCGGAGATGTTGTGCCGCCAGTTCTCGTCCCCGCGGACATGGAACATCAGGAGGGTGGCGACCGCGCTCTGCCGCAGGCGCGCCGGGATCTCCGCCGGGTCGAGTTTGGGGCTGAACACCGACACGATGCGGTGCGGGTAGGTGAAGTGCTCCGGGTGCCGCGCATAATCGAAAAGCATCGGCAGGGCCACGAGGAAGGCGGTCCCGGCGAATAGCAGCAGGTTGCGCGCGGCGCGGCGCCAGGCCGCGCCCCGGAGCCCCAGCTCGGCCATGAGAAACACGGCCACGAAGAGCGGCGCGAAACGGACCGAGGGGTATACGTGGACCCCGAGCCCGAACAGGATCCCCGCGGCGGCCAGCCTGGCCTTGCGCCCGAGCCGGAGCCCCTCGACGAGGAGGGCCAGCGAGAAGACGAGAAGCAGCGGCAGCAGGATCGCGCGGAATCCGCTGCGGCTCAGAAGCACGTGCCAGAAGGAAACCGCCAGCAGCCCCGCGCCATACAACCCGGCGCGGGGCCGTTCGAACGCCCGTCCGAGCCGGTAGACCCCGAAGCAGGTGAGCACCCCGAAAAGCGCCCCCGGCGCCCGCACCATCAGGTCCGAGACCCGGAACAGCAGGAAGCCGAGCCCCATGAGGTTGGCGTAGAGCCCTTCGTCATAGGTGTAGTGCAGGAGGGGATGGCCCGCGGCGGCCCGCATCGCATCGAGCGCGGTGAGCGCGACGTCGCGGTAGTGCGCCGGCGGCAGCGCCGTGAGATCGTGGAACCGGAGCGCTGCCGCCGCGGCAAGCGTGGCCAGGAGGGCCGCGCCGTCCCGTCGCCACCAGGGGATGCCCGCGTCGCGCATGGAGAGGGATTATAGCCCGCGCTCCACGCGGGACGTCGGAGCGGCGACGGCCGTGCCAACGGAGTGACGCCGGCCCCGCCGCTGGGCGTCCTTGCGTTTCACGCCGCCGCCTCTATATTGACCATGCCATGCCGGAGGCGCACCGGGGAAAAATGCTCACGCCCACGAGAATTCTGCTGGTCGACGACGAGGAGCCGGTGCTCGAGATGGTCCGCACGACGCTCGAAGGCTGCGGATACACCGTCGACACGGCGAACAACAGCCAGGACACGCTCGTCAAGGTGCGCAATCAGGACTACGCGATGATCATCCTGGACCTGCTGCTGCCCGACATGAACGGCTTCATCCTGTGCCAGGAGATCAAGCGGATTCGCCCCGCCCTCGCCGATCGCGTCCTGTTCATCTCGGGAATCCTGTTCGGGCAGAGCACCGTGGAGCAGCTCGGTTCGCTGGGAGCCGGGTTCCTCAGCAAGCCGTTCCGAATCGAGTCGCTCATCGAGGCGGTCGACAGGATCACCAACCGCCGCGCGGCCTCCTGAGCCCGTCCGGGCCCCGAAGACTCCCCCACCCCTCCAGACGAATTCGCGCCACGGGCGGTGTCGCCGCCGCCCGTGGCGCGTCCCGTTGAGGAGGGAGCGCCCTTCGATGACGGGCGCTTTCGCGAGTGGGCAATCGCGTTTGGTGCAGGTCCTCCCTACTCCGTCCAGATAAGCATCGCCGCTACCTGCGCTCGAGCGGAGCGCCCGCGCGGCGCGCGGCGTCGGCGACTTCGTCCATCTGCTTCCCGAGAAGTGCTTCGCGCTTCACCAGCTCCCGGATCAGCGGCGCGGCTTGAGCGCGATAGCCGAGCCGGACGGTGAAGTCGCTCGTGTCGCCCGCGAAGGCCGATTCGGAGTAGCCGACGAGACCCTTTTCGTACTCGATCTCGGCGGCGATGCCCTCCCGCGCGCGCGCCATGCTGTCGTAGAGAGACTGGTAGGCGGCGCCCGCGCCAGGCGGGGCCGGCACCCATCGCGGCAGGACCGCGGCGGGCTCCTTCTGGACCGCAAGAGGCCGAAGCCGCTTGAGGTCCTGGTTGGTGTAGGCACCTGGAACCTGGAACTTGGACAGGTCGGCGTTGGTATACGTCTGCTGTCCGTACGCGAGAGCCGGCGCAAGACACACCGCCAGCACCACTAGACCCTTCATACCTGACCTCCCTCGGCGTCGGACCCCTCCCGGTGACGCGAGGCCGCGTCACTTCATGATCGGCGGGGCCAACCCGAGTGAGCCCCGCCCTTGGAAGTCCGTCGCAATATGCACATTCATATACCGCGAGGTCCCCTTCGGAGCAAGGGATTTCCGGGTCCGATTCCCTGGAAACCCTTGGGGGGCGGCCTGTTCCGTGGCACCCCGGATCCGTCATGAATCCGACGATCGGCGCCGGACGCGCGGCGCGCGGCGCGCGCGTGCTGGAAAGCAGCGTGAAGGGCGCTATAATGCGCACCTTTCGCGGGGAGCCTCTTGACGATGCGACAAGGGACGACACGATGGATCCGCTGGGCCCCGGGCGTTCTGGCGGCTCTCCTCCCGCTGGGGATCTCGGCGGCGCCCGGGGTGCCCGAGGTCCGGAGCCTCGCCAACGGGCTCCAGGTGGTTTTTCTCGAGGATCACACGCTGCCGCTCCTCGCCTCGAGCCTCTGGGTCCACGCCGGCAGCAAGCACGAGATCGAGTCCTCGGCGGGCTATGCGCACTTTCTCGAGCACCTCGTGCAACGCGGCACGAAGACGGTCGGGCCGTTCGAGTTCCAGCGCCTGGCCACCCGGCGCGGCGGAACTCTCAGCGTGCGCTCCAACTACGACCGCACGTCGATCACGCTCACGGGGGTTCCCTCGGCGCTCGACGACCTGCTTGGCGCGCTCTCCGCGATGGCCTTTCAATCGGCGCTCGACGAGAAGCAGATCGACCTGGAGCTGGGCACCCTCAGCCAGGAGATCAGGAACTATTACAATCTACCCTCGTCGGTCGCTTTCCTCGAGACGATGCGGCACACCTTCCCGGAGCACCCGTATCGCTTCCCGATGCTCGGGAACTACAAGACCGTCGGCACGCTGAAATCCGAGCCGCTCACCGCCTTCTACCGGAATCTCTACGTCCCGAACAACATGACGCTCGCCATCGCCGGGGACGTCGATCCGAAGAGGGCCTGGCCTTTGGTCGAGGCCGCGTTCGGAAAGGCGAAGCCCAGCGCCACGCTGCCACCGGCGCCGCCGCTTCCAACCAGGTTCGCGGGGCACACGGACGTCGAGAAGCGGCTCGAGATCCGGGAGGCCTGGGTGAACCTGTCGTTCGCGGGGCCCGGTTACCGCCACCCCGACCGCGCGGCGTTCGAAGTGATCGCGCGGGCGCTGGCCGACGCGAACGGCAGCCCGCTGCACACGGCCATGGCGCACGGCCGGACCGGGATCGCCTCGTATGTCTCGTACTACGGCCTCGAGGACGGCGGCATGCTCTACCTCGGGTTGCAGCCGGCCAGCCCCGAGCAGTCGTATGACGCGGCGAGGTCGGCGCTCGAAGGCCTCGTCACGTTCAAGAGCGAGGGGCTCAAGGAGTCCGGGCTGCGCTCCGTGGTCGAGGGCATCCTGCAGGAGGACCGCGTCCGTGCCGAGCAGCTCCAGGAGCGGGCCGAGCGGCTGGGCGAGGCGGCGCTGCTCGGGGGCGTGCGCTACTACTGGGACCTGCCCGGGGTCTACGCGGCGCTCACGCCGGAGAGCATCGCCCGCGTGGCGGCGAAGTATCTGGTCGCCGAGAACATGCGCCTGGTGATCATCCTTCCCAAGGACGCGCCGAAGTTTGCCGACGCCACGAAGGACAAGGTCCACGAGGTCCTGGAGCGGCTCGGACGGGCGGCGGAAGGCTCGACACCGGATTATTCCGCGGTGCGCTACCCGCCGTCCGAGGCCGCGCGGGTCTCCCCCGCCGCCTGGGGAGACCCGCGCGGCGCCGCCAGGTTCAAGGCGCCCGAAAAAACCGTGCTCGACAACGGGCTCACGCTCATCGTCCAGGAGGATCACCGTCACGGCATGGCCGCCGCCTCGGTCCAGGTGAGGGCCGGGTCGGGCGACGACCCCCCGGGAAAGGAGGGGCTCGCCAACCTGACACTCAGGCTCCTGGCGCGCGACGCCGTGGCGCATGCGCGCAGGAGCGGCGCCAAAGGGGACGCTTCTCTTCCGGCGGCACCATCGATCCAGCTGACACGCGACCTGACCGAGATCCGCTTCCAGGCCCTGCCGCGCGCCCTGGGGCCGGGCCTGGCGACGATCGCCGCGGCGCTGCGCCAGGAGGCGCCGGCCGCGGAGGTCCTGGACGAGGTCCGCAAGTCGGCCCTCGACACCCTGGAGCGCGGTGACCCGGGCGCGTCGTCGGTGGCGCTGGAGCTGTTCCGCGAGCAGGTCTACTCCGGGCACCCCTACGCCGGTCCCCTCACGGGCACACCTTCGGGAATCAAGGCGATCACACGGGACGATATGGCTAAATTCCGCGGTCGCCACCTTCGCCCGTCGCGCACGGTGGTCGCCGTGGCGGGGGATGTCGAGCCCTCCGACATCGTGCGTCAGGTCAAGGCCCTGCTGGGGGACTGGAAGGATGGCGCAGAGTCCGAGGATCCCTCCGAGGAGCCCAGGGGGAAGCCGGCGACGGCGGGCGCCCGGGCGGGCGACTTCACCCGCATGGCGCCGTCGCCCCAGGGCGAGGTGCTGGTGGGGGTGCCCGGCGTCGCAGTGCGGGACGCCGATTTCGGCGATATCAGGTTGCTTGGCACCGCGCTGACCCTCGAGGCCTTCGACGACCTCGTGTTCACGCGCCGGGCGGCCTTCTCCGCCGTCGCGGTCCCGGAAGGGCTGCGGGCGGGCGGCTTCCTGGCGATCGAGGTCGTGACCCCTCCGCACCGGCTCGACGACGCTGTGTTCGAGCTGCAGCGCCTGATGCGCGTGCGATCCCTCGAGCCGCTCGGCGCAAAGGAACTCACCGACGTGGGGAGGGTGCAGGCGGGGCGCGACGCGGCCGGGCTCCAGGGGGTGCTGGCCCTGGCCGGCGTCCTGTCCTACCGCGAGGCGAGCGGGCTCGGTGCTCTCACTTATCGGAAGGATATCGACGAGCCGCCGAAGCCGGTGGCGGCCAGGATCAAGGATCTCGCCGCCCGTCTTCTCAAGCCCGAAGCATGGATCGTCATCAAGGTCGGTCCGGGATCCCCCTGAACGGCGGTCACTCCCCCCGGGCCGAGAACACCCCGCTCCTGCCTCCGCTCTTGCGCAGCAGCCGCAGCGGCCCGATGGTCATTCCCCGGTCGATTCCCTTGGCCATGTCGTAGATGGTGAGCAGCGCGGCCGCCACGGCCACCAGCGCCTCCATCTCGACACCCGTGCTCCAGCGCGCGCGGGCGGTGGCCTCGACCCGCACCTCGCGGTTCCGGGCCTGCCACCGGATCGCGACTCCGATGTACTCGAGAGGCACCGGGTGGCAGAGCGGGATCAGGTCGGAGGTCCGCTTCGCCGCGCTGATGGCGGCGACACGCGCCACGGCGGCCACGTTCCCCTTTTCGAGCGTCCCGCGCCGCACCGCCCTGTAGGCGGCGGCGCTCATGCGGATCGACCCCGCCGCAACCGCCTCGCGGACGGTCGGGGCCTTGCCGCTGACGTCCACCATCCGCGCCCTCCCGCGGCCGTCGAGATGGGTCAGGCGCGCCGTCCGCGTCCGTCCCCTGGAAGCAGCCCGCTTTCTCACCCGCGTCCCTCCTTCAGGATGGCCTCGGCCCGGAGGAGATCCTCCGGCGTGTTGACGTTCAGGAAGATTCCAGGCCCGCCGAACGGCTCGAGATCAGCCCCCTCGAGGACCTCGTGAGCGAGGTCCGCGATGCACTCGTGGATCGAGGAGACGCCGCCGGCCAGCCGGCGATCGAATTCCTTGAGGCAGCCGCGCCCGTACGCCGCCGCCAGCACCTGGAGCCTCCCCGCCGCGCGCGGCACGACCGCATCGACCCGCTCCACCCGCTCCGCGAGAAAGCGGATCAGATCGGGGGGGACGAGCGGCAGGTCGCAGGCCAGGGCCACGACCCTCGATGTCCCGCAGGCCTCGATCCCGTGCCGGAGCGCCGCAAGCGGACCTGCGGGGGCCGCCTCCCGCAACAACTCGTCCGTCTGCCCGGCTCCCGCGACGTCGCTCTCGGGGCGCGGGCGGCCGACCACCAGGGGCTCCCCGCCCGCGGCGCGGATCGTCTCGACCGCCCGCTGCAGCAGCGTGCGCCCCCCGAGCCTCAGGATGGCCTTGTCCCGTCCCATCCGGCGGCTCAGCCCGCCCGCCAGGATCAGGCCGGTCCACATGCGCGCAGGATACCACGCCGGTTTCGACGTAGAATACCGCGCTCCCATCGGCAGGATTGATCCACTCCGAGAGGAAAATCGTGGAGGACCGCCCCCAGACGAACGCCGATCACACCGGACGTCCATTCGCCCGGGTGATCCGGCGTTTCGTGCGTTTCGGCGCGAAGGAAGAAACCTCGCGCCTGCTCGACCGGATGCACCCCGCCGACGTCGTGCAGGTGATCAAGGAGCTCCCCCCCGCGGAGCGGCGCGAGTTCGTCGATGTCCTCATGAGACATGCCCTCGCCGGGGCGGTTCTCGCCGAGCTGCCGCATCCCCAGGCGGTCGAGATCCTCTCGAACGTGACCGACGAGAGGATCGCCGCGCTGGTCTCGCGCCAGGCGCCGGACGAAGCGGCGGATCTCCTCGGCCTCCTGGACCCCGAGCGCGCCGACGCGGTCCTGAAGCTGCTCGACGAAAAGACCGCCGCCAACCTCGACCGCCTGATGACCTACGGCAAGGAGAGCGCCGGCGGGATGATGACGACACACCTCCTGGCGCTCGAGGGGGGCACCCGCGTGAGCGACGCGATCGCGCGCATCCGCGAGAAGCCCGAAGCGGAGATGGTCTTCTACCTCTACGTCGTCGACTCGAACGGGCGACTCGAGGGGGTCGTCTCGCTGCGCCAGCTGGTGCTGGCGCGCCCCGAGGTGACGCTCGCCTCCATCATGAACGCCCGCGTGACCCGGGTCCGGACCGATGTCCCGCGGGCCGAGGTCGCCGACCTGATCACGCGCTACAACCTCCTGGCGCTGCCCGTCGTCGACGCGAGCAACGCGCTCGTCGGCATCGTCACCGTGGACGACGCGATCGACGCCATCGCCGACGAGACGACCCGCGAGATGTACCGCATGGCCGGCCTCAGCACCGAGGACAGCGTCACCAGCACCGTCCGCGACTCGGTACGGCGTCGCCTGGGGTGGATGCTCATCAACCTGGCCACCGCGATCCTGGCGTCGTGGGTCGTCTGGCTGTTCGAGGGATCGATCGCCCAGGTCGTGGCGCTCGCCACCTTCATGCCGATCGTCGCCGGCATGGGCGGAAACGGCGCGACCCAGGCCCTGACCGTGGTGATCCGCGGCATCGCCGTCGGCGAGTTCGATTTCAGCTCGGCGCGCCGCGTCATCCTCAAGGAGATTATGGTCGGGGTCTCCATCGGCGCGGCAACCGGCGCGGTGATGGCGGCGGTGACGGTGCTCTGGGAAGGCAACCCCATGATGGGTCTCGTCATCGGCCTGGCCATGATCATCAACCTGTTCGTGGCCGGGTTCGCGGGGGCGGCGATCCCGATCGCCCTGAAGTGGTTCGGGATCGATCCGGCGATGGGCTCGGGCGTCATCGTGACCACGTTCACCGACTGCTTCGGGTTCCTGGCCTTCCTGGGAATCGGCACGCTGCTGCTGGCGCACCTGCACTGATCTGCGCGCCCTATAATGGAGTCCCATGAGCGAGCCCGGTGACGGCGAGGACCTGCGTTCCGACCCCGACGTGCCCGCGGAGATCCGATACGACCCGGACCTGGCGGTGCACGAGCCTTCGGAGATCCCGGCGCACCCCATCGCTCCGTCGCGCCGCAGCTCGCCGCTGATTCTCTTCGCGGTGGCGGCCGCCGTGCTGTGCGCGGTGGTGTACGTGATCTTCGGTCTCATCACCAGGGAAGGCCGGACCTCCACCGACCTGCTGAACGAGATCCGCATGGGGCACGGCGGGGCGTGGCAGGCCGCCTTCGAGCTGTCGCGCCTGCTCCCGACGGAGAACCCGGGGCTCCGTGGGGAACGCTTCGCCCCCGACCTCGTCGCCGTGTTCGAGCGCTCGCGCACGGAAGACCCGCGGCTGCGCCGCTACCTCGCGCTGTCGCTGGGCGAGCTCGGCGACCCCCGCGCGGTCGACAGCCTGACGGCCGCCCTCGCGGACCCCGATCCGGATGCGAGGCTCTACGCCGTGTGGGCGCTCGGCGCCATCGGGGACAGGCGCGCCGCTTCGCCCCTCATCCCTCTTCTCGAGAGCGAGGACCCGGGCGTACGCAAGGTGGCCGCCTACGCCCTCGGCGCCATGGCCGCTGGCGAGGCGGCCGCTCCCCTGCGCGGCCTCCTCAGCGACCCGGTGGAGGACGTGGCTTGGAACGCCGCCCTCGCCCTCGCGCGGCTCGGCGACGGCACGGGGCTGCCGCTCCTCACACGGATGCTCGACCGGCGGTACCTGGACGGCGTGAAGCAGGCGGACAGCAGTGGACGGGCAATTCCCCTGAGCGAAAAACTCAAGGAGGAGGCGATGATCAACGCCATGCGGTCAATCGCCCGCCTGGGGGATCGCACCCGCCTCCCGGCGCTTCGCACCATGCGCGACACCGACCCGAGCCTGCGCGTCCGGCAGGCGGCGATGGAGGCGATCGGCCTTCTGTAGCCCGGAAACCGCCCTTGACAGGCCCGGTCGATTCGGCCAAGATACCGTCCTTTACGAGGGGATAGCCCGCTGCGTCCTATGCCGCCGATGCCTCCTGGTTTCCGCCCCGTTGTGATTTTTTTCACGAGTGGTCCCGCTCGATGAGCGACGAGACCGGGAAGGCACCGCCGCCGGGCGTGGCGCCGCCAGGGCCACCCGCGGCGTCACCGGCTGCAACGCCACCGGCCGCGATCCCTCCGGCAGCGGCTCCGCCTGCGTCCGCGCCCGCCGCGAAAGCGGCCGGCAAGGGAGCGCCTGCCGCGGCGATCACGAGACGCGGATTCCTGTCGGTGATCGGGGTGGCCTGGACCGCCTTCGCGGCGGCCTGCGGCGCCGGAGCCATCGCCACCACCCGGTTCATGTTCCCGAACGTGCTGTTCGAGCCGCCGCAGACCTTCAAGGCCGGCTTTGCCTCGGAGTTCCTGGTCGGCACCGTGGACCAGCGCTTCAAGGAGGCATTCGGGGTCTTCGTGGTGCGCAACGAGGAGGGCATCTACGCCCTCAAGGCGGTCTGCACGCATCTCGGATGCACTCCCAACTGGCTTGAGGCGGAGAACAAATTCAAGTGCCCCTGCCACGGCAGCGGCTTTTACCGCTCGGGGATCAACTACGAGGGGCCCGCGCCCCGCCCGCTCGAACGGTACCGGGTGGTCCTGGCGGAAGACGGGCAGATCCTGATCGACAAGACCAAGTCCTTCGCCTGCGAGAAGGGCGAGTGGACGAGCCCGGAGTCGTTCCTGAAGGCGTGACGAGGGGGGCGCCCGGAAACGGGCGTCGCGGAGGACGAGGGGAATGCTCAAGAAGCTCTGGGATTACACGCGCTCCACACAGGTCTGGAACTCGATCTTCCGGCACGGCTCTCCCGACACGCCGCGCAACCGGGGCCTGGTCGTGCTGCAGAACGTCTTTCTGCACCTGCATCCCGTCAAGGTGCGCAAGAGCGGCATCCGCCTGCGATTCACCTGGTGCATGGGCGGGATCACCTTCTTCCTGTTCCTGGTGGAGGTCGCGACCGGCCTTCTCTTGATGTTCTACTACCACCCCACGGTCGAGTACGCCTACGTCGACATCATCGACCTCAGGGAGCAGGTCCCCCTGGGGGTGATGCGGGAACTCCACCGCTGGGGCGCCCACGCGATGGTGATCACGGTCTGGCTGCACATGCTGCGGGTCTTCATGACGGGCTCCTACAAGCCGCCCCGCGAATTCAACTGGAACGTCGGCGTCATCCTCCTGGTCCTGACGCTGCTACTGTCCTTCACGGGGTACCTCCTTCCCTGGGACCAACTGGCGATGTGGGCAGTGACGGTCGGATCGAACATGGCCCGCGCGACACCCTTCCTGGGACACGAGGGGCCGGGGGCGAGCCTCATGAAGCTGGGCGACATCTCGCTCGTCCACGCCGGGAACGACGCGCGGTTCGCGCTTCTTGCGGGACGGTTCGTGGGCGCCGGGGCGCTCCTCCGCTTCTACGTTCTGCACTGCGTCGGCATCCCCGTGGTTGCCATCATCCTCATGGCGGTCCATTTCTGGCGCGTCCGCAAGGACGGCGGCATCTCGGGACCGGTTTAGGGGCCCGCGGTCCATGCCCGCCGTCGAGTCGCTGAAGCACATCGTCAACTGGCTCTCCGAGCCGTCGCGTTTCTTCCTGGTGACGGTCCTCGCGTTCTTTGCCGTGACCCTGCCGGGAGAGATCGGTCCCCCTTGGCTCCGGCGCATCACGCGCCCCCTGGCGGCCGTCTACCGGCCCGCGATCGGGGCCGCGGTGTTCGCCGTGGTGGGGCTGCTGTTCATCGCTTCCTGCTTCGATGCGAATTTCTCCCTCATCGTCACGAAGCCGGACAACGTCCCGATCGCCGGGATGATCTTCCTGGTCGCATTCTTCGTCTGGTTCTCGCTGGAGCAGGGGCGGGAGAACGACAGGCGGATGGGGGCGGGCGAGCCGATTGTCGAAAAAGCCGAGTCGGGCGACCACAAGGTGATGGTCTGGCCCGACCTGGTCTACACCGAGTTCCTCTGCATGATCCTCTGGACGATCTTCCTGATCGTCTGGTCGATCTACCTCAAGGCGCCGATCGAGGAGCCGGCCAACCCCGCGAAGACCCCCAACCCCAGCAAGGCCCCCTGGTATTTCCTGGGGCTCCAGGAGATGCTCGTCTACTACGATCCCTGGATCGCGGGCGTGCTCCTCCCCGGCCTCATCATCGTCGGGCTCTGCGCCATCCCCTTCATCGACGTCAACCCGAAAGGAAACGGCTACTACTGCTTCAAGGACAGGAAGTGGGAGATCATCATCTTTCTTTTCGGGTTCGTCGTGCTGTGGGTCTGGCTCATCATCATCGGCACCTTCCTGCGCGGCCCAAACCAGAATTTCTTCGGTCCCTTCGAACGCTGGGACGCGCACAAGCTGGTGCCGCTGATCAACGTCGACCTGTCGCAGCTCATCTGGGTGAAAGGGCTCGGCGTGGCGCTTCCGTCCAACCCGCTCGTCCGCGAGGGCTTCGGACTGGTCCTGGTGGCGGTCTACTTCCTCGTCCCTCCCTTCGTGCTCGCCCGGAAGAGGCTGAAGGGCATCTACGAGAAGCTGGGGCCGACGCGGTACCACATCATGATGTTCCTGCTGCTGACCATGGTCAGCCTGCCGATCAAGATGCTGCTGCGCTGGACGCTGAACCTGCACTACCTGGTGACGATACCGGAGATCCTCTTCAACATCTGACTCGCGGGGGCGTCCACCCCGGCGTTCGAGGGCCTGGTGCCAAAGACGACCGACGAATACCTGAGACGGATCGGAGGCCTGAACGTCCTGTTCGCGGCGAGCAGCGTCGGGCTCCTGCTCATTACCGGGCTCATGGTCTACGACGACTACAACCGCAGCTGGAAGGACTACCAGAAGCGGTTCATACGCCTCGAGGCCGAGAAGACCCGGGCCCAGATCAAGTCGGCCGAGGAAACGGTGGACCAGAAGGGGATGGCGGCGCTTCAGGAGGAGCTGAAGGAGGCGCGCGCGGCCCTCGACCAGAGGGGCCGGGAGCTCGAGACCGCCCGGAAAAGGCTGCGCGACATCGAGACCGCGAACTACCGGGACGACCTCTCCTTCAGGACGATCAAGTCCACCTTCGACGCCCGCAAGTTCGATTACGAGGAGGCGCGGCACGACAAGGCGTCCTCGACCGCGGCCTACGAGAAGGAGATGGACGACCTCGAGAAGAGGCTGGAGGTGCTGCGGGTCACCCTCCTCGAGCACGCCAAGGACAAGACCGCGGCCGAGACGTCGCTGCGAGACCTGACCTCGCAGCGCGACGCGGCGCAGAAAAAGATCGACGATCTAAACGCGGGCGTGGACCGGCTGCAGAAAAAGCTCCAAAAGGTCGCCCCCCGCGGGTTCATGCGGGTGGCCATTGATCTGTTGAACGCGCCGGTGCTGGACTTCGTCGCGCCGACCCTGCGGATCCAGCAGGTGGTCCTGGATCAAAACCCCATCGACATCCATTTCACCCGCATCCCGCGCGCCGACCGCTGCCAGACCTGCCATCTGGCGGTCGACAAGGCGGGGTACGAGGACGCCGAGGAGCCTTTCCGGACCCATCCACATCTTGATCTGTTCGCGGGCGGATCCTCGGCGCACCCGGTCGACCGCTTCGGCTGTACGCCCTGCCACCGCGGCCGCGACCGGGCGGTCGAGTTCAACTACGCGACCCACATGCCCGACGGGACGGCGCAGCGCGAGGACTGGGGGAAAAAGTACGGCTGGGAGCGCGACCACTACTGGGAGCAGCCGATGCTGGCGCGCAGCCGCATCGAAGCCGGATGCCTGAAGTGCCACCAGAACGTGGTCTCGGTCCCCAAGGCTCCCCGGCTCAACCGCGGGCTCGAACTCCTCGACCGGGTCGGCTGCTACAGCTGCCACAAGATCGAAGGCTGGAACGACCGGCCAAAGGTCGGGCCCCGGCTCAATCGAATCATCGCCAAGGCCACGCCCGAATGGATGTCACGCTGGATCCGAAACCCCAAGGCGTTCCGGCCGAGCACCCGGATGCCGCGCATCTTCGGCCTGCCGAACAACCAGGCGCCCGATGACGTCGACCGCGAGGAGGCGGAGATCCTGGGAGTCGTGGCCTACTTGACCGACAAGGCGGAAGCCCTCGCCTACCCGCGCCTGCCCGGCAAGGGGAACGCGGCCCGCGGCGAGAAGCTGGTCAAGTCGGTCGGCTGCATGGGGTGCCACGCCATCGAGAAGGACGAGGCGGCGCCGGGGGTGCTGCAGGCTCGCAACCGCAGGGAGGTCGCGGACCCCGTCGCCTGGGAGCGCCGCTTCGGACCCGATCTCTCGCGCATCGGCAGCAAGGCGAAGCCCGAGTGGATCTACCAGTGGATCAGGAACCCGCGCGCCTACAACCCCGATACCCGCATGCCGGACCTGAGGCTGACCCCGGAGGAGGCGCTCGACATCACCGCCTACCTCATGACGCTGACCGACGACAGCCCGGTGGCGGAGCGGGCTTCGGCGCCCCGGCCCCATCCCGAGGCGCGCGACCGGACTCTCCTCGCCTACCTGTCGCAGCGCGAGCCTCCGGACGACGCGAAGGCGTCCCTGGCGAAGATGAGCGACCGGGAGAAGGACGTCCTCCTCGGCGAGAAGACGATCGGGCGGTACGGCTGTTTCGGGTGCCACCTCATCCCGGGCTTCGAGAAGACACCGCCGATCGGCGTCGACCTTTCCGAGGAGGGGAGCAAGCCGGCGGACCTTCTGCTCTTCGGCTACGCGCCGATCGAGCACACCTCCCCCGCCTGGTTCTTCCAGAAGCTCAAGTTACCCCGCTCCTTCGACGAGGGGCACGTGGCGGAGTTCTACGACCGCCTGCGGATGCCGCAGTTCGAGTTCACCGACGAGGAGGCGGGCGCCCTGACCCTCGTCCTGCAGGGGCTGACGAAGGAGAAGGTGCCTCTCGAGAGCATCCGCAGGCTCTCGGCCAGGGACCAGGCGATCGAGGCGGGCCGCCGCATCGTCCGCGACTACAACTGCCACGGGTGCCACATCCTGGAAGGGGCGGGGGGGGCGATTCGCCAGAGCCTCGTCAGGAATTTCATGGCCGAGGGCCGCACCGAGGACGAGGCAACGTCGATGGCGGCCAGCATCGCCCCGCCGATCATCGACGGCGAGGGGGCGAAGGTGCAGCCCGAGTGGCTGTTCGGTTTCCTGAAGGCGCCGTCCCCCATCCGGCCCTGGCTCGCGGTGCGGATGCCGACGTTCCACTTCTCCGACGCGCAGGCCTCAACGCTGGTGCATCATTTCGCGGCCCGGGAGAACACCGTCTTCCCGTTCCAGACCTTCGACCAGGTGCCTCCCAGGGGCGCCGCCCTGCAGGCGGCGGTCAAGATGTTCAGCCCCGATTACTTCAACTGCTGGAACTGCCACCAGCAGGGCGCGCGGAAACCCCAGGGTCCGCCCGAGGGCTGGGCCCCCGATCTCACGCTGGCGCATGAGCGGCTCAATCCGGACTGGATCGCGCACTGGATCGCAAACCCGCAGAAGCTGATGCCCGGCACCAAGATGCCGACCTACTACGACCCCGAGGACATGAAGGGGTCGGCCCCGCCCGACGTCCTGGGAGGCGATCCCAAGCGGCAGATCGACCTGCTGCGCGATTATGTCTTCACACTGGGACAGAAGCGCGCGGCGAACATGGGCACGCAGCCCTGAACGATGTATCCTAACGGGTCAAAACTTCTGGAGGAGCCAATCACGATGACCACGTTTCCCGCCCTGACCGCCTTCGTTCGCAAACATGGAATTTCCACGGCGGTCCTTCTCGCGACCGCGCTCGCGCCGGCTTTCGCCGGGGACATCGTCGGCAAGGTGAAGTACGCCGGCACTGCGCCCACGCCCGCCAAGATCGCGGTCACCAAGGACCAGGCGGTCTGCGGCAAGGCCGAGCACTCGGACGAGTCCCTCCTCGTGGCCGCCGACAAGGGGGTGAAAAACGTGGTGGTCAACATCGCCGACCCGAAGGACGGCAAGAAGATGGCGGCCCCCCCGAAAAACTCGACAGTCGACCAGAACGGCTGCAAGTTCCTCCCCCACGTGCAGATCGTGGCTGCAGGAGCGCCCATCGACATCGTCAACGATGACGGCATCCTGCACAACATCCACTCCTTCCCCAAGAACAACACGCCGTTCAACAAGGCCCAGCCGAAGTTCAAGAAGGTCATGACCGAGAAGTTCGAGAAGGCGGACGTGGTCCAGATCAAGTGCGACGTCCACACCTGGATGAGCGGCTGGATCATCGTCGCGGATCATCCCTACTACGGCCTGAGCGACGCCTCGGGCTCGTTCAAGATCGCCGACGTCCCCGCCGGCACCTACACCCTCGACTACTGGCACGAGAAGCTCGGCAAGCAGTCCAAGCAGGTCACGGTGCCCGCCACGGGTTCGGTGACCGCCGACTTCGAGTACCCGGCGAAGTAAGGGGACCGGGGTCTAGGGCGCGCCGCGGACCGGATCGCCTTCCTGAAGTGAGAGAAGAAACCTCCCGAGGGCGGCGCGCTCGCGCCGCCCCGGGAGGGAGTCCGCGTAGGCGGGCATCGCCAGGCCGACTCCGTAAAGCACCGACCGCAGAAGCGCCGCCTCCGACGCTCCGCCTCGCTCCCGGCAGGCGTGCGTCAGGTTCCCCGACGAGGTGACGGGAAAGCCGTCGGCGTCGACCCAGTCGGCTCGCGCCTCCTCCCGGGAGAGGCCGCCTCCGCCGGGCCCGTGACACCCGGCGCAGCCGAGATCCCCGTAAAGTGCCCGGCCCTCGGCGGCGAGGCCGGGATCCCGCCGGTCCGCGGGGCCCCCCCCGTCTTCAGCCGGCGCGCCGCGCTCCTCCTGCCTGGTGTCCGCGTCCCGAAGGCGCAGCCCCCTTCCCCGCAGCGCCGGCGAGAATTCCTTGACGCACACCACGAGGGCCCAGCGGTCGCGCGGCTCGAGGGCGGAAAACGACGGCATCGCGGCCCCGATCCCGCTCCCCAGAGTGATCGCGCGAAACAGGTCGGCGTCGGCGGGCGGCTCGCCGGACGGCGTCGACTTGAAGAGGTACCGCGCCGCCACGAAATTCCGCGGCGCAGGGGAGAGGAGCGCCGCCGCCACTCCCCTGCCGTCTCCCGCCTCGCCATGACAGGCGCTGCAATGGACGCGGTAGAGATCCGCACCGCGGGACAGCAGCGCCCCATTCGCCTCAGGGGGCTCGGAGATCTCGGGCTCGCGGCTCCTGATCTCGGCCCAGATGTCCCGTCCGCCGCGCCCGAGCGCCTGAAGGTACGCGACGAGGTCGACAGCGTCAGGGGCCGGGACCGGACGGCCGGCGGGCCCCGGCGCAAACAGGTGCCTCGAGGCGGGCATCGTGGAGCCGCCCACGACGACCGCCGGGGCGTATAGGTGCGCGTACTGCCAGTCGTCGCTCCTGCGGTGCCCTTCCCAGGCGAGGTCGGGGCCGACCCGGGACCCGCCGTCCTCCGACCGCCGCGGATCGCCGTACAACGTGTGGCAGCGCGCGCAGTTCTCGCGACGGTAGATGTTCTCTCCCCGTCTCGCGGATTCGGAATCGAGCCGCGTCTCGGCCGGCCCGGCCGCCGGGGCGGGGTCGGAAGCGGGGACGATGGCCGGCGCGGGAGCGGCCTGACGCGATTGGCAGGCTGCCGCCGTCAGGGCGGTCGCCGTCAGGACGATCAGTGTCAGGACCGGGAGAGAACGCCTAGGCAGGCCCTTCGACCACATTCCCGGGATCGGCCGGGTGCTTTTCCGGCGAGTAGGCACGCACCACCACCAGGAGGACGAAACCCAGGACGACCAGTCCCAGGGTCCCGAGGAGGAAGAGAACGCTGACCGACAAGCCGCGGCCGACGTTGCTGGCCCCCCCCGCCGTGTTGCACATGGCGCACTGGGCCGAAGCCGGAAGGACCAGGAGGAAGGGCGCCGCCAGGGAGGCGCAAGCCGCGACGATTCGATGAAGACCGGTTCTCACGCGCTCCCTCCCACGGCGTCCGCGGCGCGGATCGGCCGCGTCAGAGTCAGAGCAGGTACATTACCACGTAGAGTCCGAGCCATACCAGGCCGACGAAGTGCCAGTACATGGCGCACAGCTCGGCCTGCTTGCGGTGGCCGTCCGACACCCAGGGCTCGCGCTGCCTCCAGGCGAGCACAAGAAGCCAGACCACCCCGGCCGTGGCATGCACCGCGTGCACCCCTGTCAGGAAATAGAAGGTCGTGCCGTAGGTCGTTCCCGCGAAGCTCAGACCGCCCGCCAGCAGTCGCGACCACTGCACCGCCTGCAGCAGGAGAAACAGGACCCCGAGCAGGCAGGCCAGGGCCAGGCCCCGGCGCAGGCCGCGCGCATCCAGGCGGCGGACGGCAAGCAGGGCGCGGACGAGCGACAGGCTGCTGAGAGCGATGACGAGGGTGTTGAACCCGGCCAGTCCCTTCGGGAGAGGGGGCAGTCCCGGGGGCGGCCAGCCCGGGCCGGCATAGCGCAGCGTCAGGTAACCGCCGACGAGGCCGGCGAACAGCATCACGCCCGCCATCAGGAAGATCAGCGTGGCGAAATGCGCGTTGTCCTGCGCGGGCAGGACGGGCTGATCGGCGCCCCTCATGGCTCAGGGAAGGGGTGCCGTCCTGTCGAGCGCCATCAACCCCAGGAGGACCGGGAGGTAGACGACCGAGCCGAGCAGGAGACGCCGTGCGGCGCGGGCTGTTCCGCCGAGGAGAAACGGCGCCGCGAGAGCCGCGAATCCCAGCCCGAGGACGAGGGCGCCGTAAAAATAGACCTCACCGGTCACCCCCAGTAGAGTCGGGACGAGGCTCAGGGGCAGCAGGATCAGGGAATGACCGACGATCTGCCGCTCGGTGCTCCCCCCCTTCGGATCGACGACCGGCAGGAGGCTGAATCCTCCCCGGGCGTAGTCGTCCTTATACAGGCAGGCGATCGCCAGCGAGTGCGGCAGCTGCCATACGAACAGGATCGCGAACAGCGCGATGCCTCCTGCCGCGAGATCGCCGCTCGCCGCGGTCCACCCGCCGAGCGGCGGCAGCGCACCCGGGATGGCACCCACCAGGGTGCAGAGCGCGGACACTTTCTTGAGCGGCGTGTAGACGAAGACGTAGCTCAGGAGCGTCAACGCGGCCAGGAGGGCGGTCAGGCTGTTGACCGCGAAATTGAGCACCAGGAGACCGGCGAGCGAGATCGACGCCGCGAACGCGAGGGCGTGCGCCGCCGACATCCGGCCGGACGGCAGGGGCCGGGATCGGGTGCGCAGCATCTTCCCGTCGGCCTCCCGCTCGAAGTACATGTTCAGCGCGCTCGTCCCCCCGGCCACGAGCGCCGTGCCGAGGATGGCCCACGCGAGTAGCGCCGCGTCGAAACCACGCCGCGATCCGAGGTAGAACCCGACCGCGGTGGTCACCAGGACCATGGAGGTCACGCGGGGCTTGGTCAGCTCGAGAAACCCACCCAGGGTCGCGCGGGTCATGCGGAGACCTCCGCCCCGGCGGGCATCATGGAGACGCGTTGTCCCGCGCGGTCCCGTCGCCCGGCGCGGACCGTGAGGACCAGCGAGGACGCCAGGAGGAGCGCTCCCACGACGACATGGGTCGTCGCCGGGATCACCGCCAGACGGGTCATCACCGTCACCGCTCCCAGGAGGACCTGCGCCACGACCAGGACCGCGGCGCAGCGCGCGGGCGCTTTCAAGTCGGGCCGCGTGGAGGGGCACCGCCTGGATTCGCGCCGGACCAGCGCCGCGGTGGCGAAGACCGCGCCCGCCACCAGGAGCGCCCCGACGCGATGCGCGAAGTGGATGGCGACCTCGAACGAGAAAAAGGGCGGCACCAGGCGGCCGAAGGCCAGCGGGACGTCCGGAATGGCCAGCCCCGCCCCCGTGTGCCGCATCAGGGCGCCCAGCACCAGCTGCGCGAAGATCATCCCCGTCGTGGCGTATGTGAGGGCGCGCAGCGCAGGCGCCGCCTCGCCGCCGGTGCGGACAACCGCTTCACCCGCCACGAAGGCCCGCGACGTGGACAGCGACATGACAACGACCACGCAGAAGAAACCCTGCGCCAGGCAGGCGTGCGCCACCGATACGGTGACCGGGAGCCGCAGAAGCACGGTGAGACCGCCCAGGAGCCCCTGCAGGACGACGACGCCGAGAGCGAGGTAGGCCAGGCGGCGCACCCAGGAGCGCTCCTCGCGGGCCCGGTACCACGCCGCCAGGGCCACGGTGAGAAGTCCGACGAAGGCCGCCACCAGCCGGTGGCCGTGCTCGAACAGGACCCCGCCCTCCATCGGCGGGAACACCTGGCCGAACGACAGCGGCCAGTCGGGCACCGCCAGCCCCGACCCGGTGCTGGTGACCAGCCCCCCCGCGACCAGAAGCGCCACGGTGCAGCACGCGAGGAATAGCGTGAATCGGTGCCGCCAACGGTCGAATCGGGAGGGCATCACACCGCCGGCGTCAGGCCCGGGCCGGAGAGAGGACACCGGGCGTGTGCGCCGGTGTCGTGGCCCCCGGCACGTTCTGGGGCAGGTAGTCCTCCGCCATGCCCGGCGGGCTGAACTCGTAGGCGCCGTGGTAGACGGTCGGGATCGTCTCGAAGTTGCCGTGCGGCGGGGGGCTCGGGGCCACCCACTCGAGGGTCGTGGCGTGCCAGGGGTTGCGCGAGGCCTTCCTGCCGAACGCCAGGCTTCCGAGGAAGTTCGACATGAACAGAAGCTGCGAGGCGCCGAGGCAGAGCGCGCTGATCGTGATGAAGATGTTCATCGGCTGCAGGGGCTTCAAAAAGTCGTACTGGGTGGGGTCGTAGATGCGGCGCATGTGCCCGCCCATGCCCAGGATGTGCATCGGGAAGAACGTCAGATTGAAAAAAATGAAGGACAGCACCCAGTGCAGCTTCCCGAGCCCCTCGTTCATCATCCGGCCGAACATCTTCGGATACCAGAACGTGATGGCCGCGAAGACGCCGAACAGGCTGCCGCCGAACAGCACGTAGTGCAGGTGGGCCACGATGAAGTAGGTGTCGTGGATGTAGATGTCCACCGGGGTCGAGGCCATGAAGATCCCCGAGAGCCCGCCGATGATGAACATCGACACGAAGGTCATGGCGTTCAGCATCGGGGTGGTGAAATGGATCGACCCGCGCCAGATCGTGCCCAGCCAGTTGAAGGTCTTGATGGCCGAGGGGACGGCGATGACCATGGTCGAGATCATGAACGCCGTGCCGAGGGTGGGGTTCATCCCGCTCTGGAACATGTGGTGCCCCCAGACGATGAAACCGAGCCCGGCGATCCCCATCAGGGAGAACACCATCGCCTTGTAGCCGAAGATCGGCTTCCGGGCAAAGGTGGCCAGGATGTCCGACACGAATCCCATGGCCGGCAGGATCATGATGTAGACGGCGGGGTGCGAGTAGAACCAGAACAGGTGCTGCCACAGAAGGACCTGCCCGCCTCCGGCGGGGGCGAAAAAATGCGTTCCGAGGGTCCGGTCGAACAGCAGCATCCCCATGGCGGAGGCCAGGACCGGGGTGGCCATGAGCGACAGGATTGCCGTGATGAACAGGGCCCAGATCGACAGCGGCATCCGGAAGAACTGCATCCCCGGGGCGCGCATGTTGACAATCGTCGTGATGTAGTTGACCGCCCCCATGATGGATGACGACCCGATGATGATGACGCTGACGATCCAGAGGGTCTGTCCGAGTGTGACGCCCGAATAGTCCGCAACCGCCGACAGCGGCGGGTACGCCGTCCAGCCCGACGCGGCGGCGCCCGTCTCGGTGAAGAAGGACGTGACCATCACCATCCCGCCCGCGAGCGCCACCCAGAACGACAGCATGTTGAGCTTCGGGTAGGCCATGTCCCGCGCGCCAATCATCAAGGGAACCAGGAAGTTCCCGAACGCCCCGGCGAGGGTCGGGATGATCACCATGAAGATCATGACCGAGCCGTGCATCGTGAAAAGCATGTTGTAGAACTCGGGGCCCATGTGCCCCTCGGGCATCGAGGCCTCGGGGAACAGGGTGCCGAGCGGCATCGCCTTGTCGGGATAGCCGAGCTGCCAGCGCACCATCATCGCCATGAGCCCGCCGAAGATCATGAAGAACAGGCTCATGAAGAGGAACTGGATGCCGATGACCTTGTGGTCGGTCGAGAAGATGTACTTGCGGATGAAGGGGATCTTGTGCTCGGACCCGTGCTCGGACATGGTCAACGTTCTCCGGGATCAGGCGTGCGGTTTGGTCTGAGCCGGGGGCGGCGGAGCAGCCTCGGCGGCCGCGACCCCCGCCTGCGCCTCGGACATCCAGGTCGTGTACTCGTCCGGCTGCATCACCGTGAGGATTCCCCGCATCGAATAGTGGCCGAACCCGCACAGCTCGGCGCACGCGATCTCGTACGTCCCGGTCTTGGTGCCCTCCACCCAGACGTCGATGGTCAGCCCCGGCACCGCATCCTGCTTCAGGCGGAACTGCGGCAGGAAAAAGGAGTGGATGACGTCTTTCGATCGCAGCCGGATTCTGAACGGCTTGCCCACGGGCAGTTTCATGTCGTTGGAGGTGACCACGTCGTCCGGGGTCTCGAACTCACCGTCCGCCCCTTTGTAACGGATCTCCCAGTTGAACTGAGAGGCGGTGACGATCACCATGTCATCGGTGGGTGGGATCTGTCCCTTGATCATGTCCCAGGCGTTGCGGCTGACGAACGCCAGGGCGACCAGCAGCACGGCGGGCACGATGGTCCAGATCACCTCGAGCGTGTTGTTGCCGTGCGTGTAGGTCGCGCGCACGCCCTCCTTGCGCCGGTAGCGGAACGCGAAGTAGAAGAGGAGCGCCTCGGTCAGGACGAACGCCGCGCCCGTGATGGCGAGGATCAGGTAGAACAGGTGATCGATCGTCGGGCTGTAGGTGGAAACGCCCTCGGGCAGCCGCCAAGTCATGGGTCTCGAACCCCCTCGAACGAAGCGGCATTTATATTAGAGACCCCAGGGCAAGTCAAGATCTCCGATGCCTCTGCGATTCCCCGCAGACTCGCTGGGCGGCGGCGCCGCCCAGCCTCGCGGGTGTATGATGCGCCCCCCGATGAGCACGCCTCAGGTCGTCGAAGTGGAAGGGCTCAGCCACGCCTACGGCTCCCGCCAAGCCCTGCGCGGGATCGATTTCGGCGTCGCCCGGGGGGAGATCTTCGGAATCCTCGGCCCGAACGGCGGCGGCAAGACAACGCTCTTCCGGGTCCTGGCGACCCTCGTGCGGCCGACCGGGGGCCGGGCGCGGGTGCTGGGCCACGACGTCGTCGAAGAACCCGGCCTCGTGCGTGAGGCGATCGGTGTCGTCTTCCAGTCGCCGGCCCTCGATCGCAAGCTGACGGTGCGCGAGAACCTCGTGACGCAGGGGCAGGTGTATGGCATGCGAGGGGCGGCGCTGCGCGACGCCGTCGATGAGATGCTCCGCCGCGTGCGGCTTGCCGACCGGGCCGGCGATCGGGTCGAGAGCCTGTCGGGTGGGCTCATGCGCCGGGCCGAGATCGCCAAGGGGCTCCTGCACCGGCCGCAGGTCCTCCTCCTCGACGAGCCGTCCACGGGGCTCGACCCCGGCGCCCGCCAGGATCTCTGGGAGCATCTCCGCGGGCTGCAATCGCGGGAGGGAGTGACGGTGCTGATCACGACCCATCTCATGGAGGAGGCGGAGCGCTGCGACCGGCTGGCGATCCTGAGCGAAGGCTCGCTCGTGGCCTGCGGCAGGCCCCGCGATCTGAAAGACGAGATCGGCGGGGACGTGATCGTGGTCGCGGCGCCCGACGCGGCCGCGCTCAAGGGGGAGTTCGAACGAATCGCCGGCGGGACCGCGATGGTCCTCGACGGCACCCTGCGCCTGGAGCGTCCCCGCGGCCACGAGCTCGTCCCGAAGATCATGGCCGCCCTCGGCGACCGGATCGACTCGGTCACTCTCGGCAAGCCCACGCTTCTCGACGTGTTCGTGCGCCGGACCGGGCACCGCTTCTGGGGCGAGGGGGCCGAGTGATCCGGGCCCTGCTGGCCACGCGCGCGCTGGCGCGGCGGGAGATCGTCCGGTTCCTCCGGGAGCGGAACCGGGTGTTCGGGGCGCTGGTGCAGCCGGTGCTCTTCTGGGGATTCTTCGGCGCCGGTCTCAAGGCGTCGTTCCGCCCGCCCGCGGGCTCCCTCGGGATGAGCTACGCGGAGTACTTCTTCCCCGGGACGGTGGTGCTCATCCTTCTCTTCACCGCGATCTTCTCGACGATATCGCTCATCGAGGACCGGCGGGAGGGGTTCCTGCAGGGGTTGCTCGTGGCGCCAATCCCGCGATCGAGCCTGGTCCTCGGGAAGATCCTCGGCGGGACCCTCCTGGCCCTCGCCCAGGGGCTGCTCGTGCTTCTTTGCGGCCCGCTCATCGGCGTCGCGCTGTCGCCATCGATCCTGCTGCGCGCCGTACCGCTGATGTTCGTCATCGCCTTCGGGCTGACAGCGCTCTCTTTTTCCATCGCCTGGCGCATGGACTCGACCCAGGGGTTCCACGCCATCATGACAGTCTTCCTGATGCCCCTGTGGCTGCTGTCGGGCGCTTTCTTCCCGGCGACGGGCGCGCCCCTCTGGCTGCGGACCCTCATCGCCTGCAATCCCCTGACTTACGGCATGGCGGCGTTCCGCCACGCCCTTTATCCTCCCGCGGGGCCCGGTCTCTCGGCCCTGCCCCCCGCCGGCCCCTCGGTGGCGGTGACGCTCCTGTTCGCGGCGGCCACCTTCGCGCTGGCCATCCTCCTGGCGCGGCGCCCGGCGAAAGGCGGCGCCGCGTGACCGTCTCGGACCTCCCGGCGATCAACGCCAGTCTCAACGGCACCGCCGCGGCGCTCCTGGTCGCCGGCTACGCCTTCATCCGGCGCCGGCGGGTGACCGCCCACCGCGCCTGCATGATCCTGGCGGTGATGGCTTCGACGCTGTTTCTCGCCTCCTACCTCACGTACCACGCGCAGGTCGGGTCGGTGCCGTACCGCGGCACCGGCTGGCTTCGCGGGCTCTATTTCGCCATCCTTCTGACTCACACGGTGCTGGCCGTCGTCATCGTGCCGCTTGTCGCCGTGACCCTCATGCGCGCTCTTCGGGGACGGTTCGAGAGCCACCGGGCCATCGCGCGATGGACGCTGCCGATATGGCTCTACGTCTCGACAACCGGTGTCGTGGTCTACGTCATGCTCTACCGCCTCTGAACGACTCCCGGAGGCCGGGCGGGACAGGACGATCCGCCCCCGGGAGGCCTTGCCCGGGACCCCGGCACCTGTGCTAATCTCCCCCGACTCTGGCAGCGATCGGAGGAGCGGAACGAATGGCACACGTGGCGACGATGAACGAGATCGAGACCTACGAAGCCTCCCTGACCCCCGGCTGGGGCAAGCTCATGATGTGGATCTTCCTCTGCTCCGACGCGATGTCGTTCGCGGGGCTCCTGGCCGCCTACGCCGCCGTCAGGATGGGGAACCCGGACTGGCCGGTCCCCTCCAGCATCCTGGGAGTGCCGCTCACCGCGCTCAACACTTTCATCCTGATCTGCAGCAGCGTGACGATGGTGAAGTCGCTGTCCGCCATCAAGCGGGGCGATCAGAAAGGTCTCGTATCGTGGCTGCTCGCGACGATTCTCGGCGGCGCGACCTTCCTGGGAATCCAGGCGTACGAATGGACCCACCTGATCGTGCACGACGGGCTCACGATCCAGTCGAGCCTGTTCGGCGCGACCTTCTTCATACTCACCGGCTTTCACGGCTGCCACGTGTTCTCCGGGGTCGCGTATCTCGGCTGCATCGCCTTCAAATCGGCCCGCGGCGGCTACACGCGCGAGCACAACAGCCCCGTCGAGATCGCCGGTCTCTACTGGCATTTCGTCGATCTGATCTGGATCCTGGTCTTCACCTTCGTCTACCTGATCTGACGCGGGGAGGAAGCGGAGAATGGCGGCGCACACGAAGGAACATCCCGAGCCGAACTACTGGATGGTCTGGCTGGTCCTGCTCGTCCTGACCGTCGTCGAGCTGATCGTCGCCAAGGCACCGATGCCCAAGGTCGCGATCGTCGTATCCCTCTGCGCGCTGGCGCTGGCCAAGGCGGCCATCGTCGCGGCCTACTTCATGCACCTGAAGTTCGAGAAGTATGCCCTCATGCTCATCGTCATGAGCCCGCTCGTGCTGTCGGCGATCCTGTACATCGGGCTGGTGCCGGACGCCATCACCCACCTGCACTGGCTGCCCCACTGAACCGCGCGACCCTCCCCGATTGCGCGCTGGTTCTCTACGCGCGCCGTCCGCGGCGGGGACAGGTCAAGACCCGGATGAGCCCGTGGCTGGACGAGGCGCAGCGCCTCGCGCTGCATGCGGCGCTTCTCGAGGACAGCCTGGCGCTCTTGAAGTCCGCCGCCCGTGCCTCACGCGCCGCGCCGGTTCTCTCCTTCAGCGAGCCGTGGGAACCGGGCTCCGGCGCCGCCGGCGACCCGATCGCGGCGGCCGCCTCAGGCCTCCCCCTACTGCCGCAACATGGGGAAGACCTCGGAGACCGCCTGCGAGGGACCTTCGACGAGCTTCTCGGCCGGGGCCACGGCGCGGTCGTCGTGTTCGGCTCTGACAGCCCCACGCTTCCGGTCCTGTCGCTGGCCGCGGCGTGCGAAGCGTTGCGATCGGGCGCGAGCCTGGTCGTGGGACCGGCCGAGGACGGAGGGTATTGCATCCTCGGCGCCAGGCGGACGCCTCTGGAGGTCCTCCGCGGAATTCCGTGGGGTACCTCCGGGGTGTTCGAGGCGACTCTCCTGGGAGCGCGGCGCGCCGGGATCGAGCCGGTCCTTCTGCCCGCCGGCTACGACATAGATCGGCCGGCCGACCTCGACCACCTGCACGAGGAGATCCGCGCCCTGGGCGAGGCCGGTCCCGGAGGCTATCGGCCGCGCGCGACAACGGGTTTCCTGGAGGCACTGGCCCGGGCCGGCCGCCTGCCGGCCTCCGCCCCGCCCTCCCCTACCGGGCCCCGCCGGACAGGCTGAACCTCAGCCGACCCGTATCAGGCCGAGCCGTCCCGACCAGCGCCTCTCGAGGTGCGCCAGGAGGGCCGGGGATTCGTCCGTCGTCCCCCCCTTCAGGCCCTCGGCGCAGGCGAAAGCCTCGCGGCGGGCGTCTTCCAGGATGTCGTGATCGCGCAGGATGTCCCCGACCCGCAGGTCGGGAATCCCCGACTGCCGCGTGCCGAGAAACTCACCCGGGCCGCGCATCTCGAGATCGCGCCGGGCGATCAGGAATCCGTCGTTCGTCTCGCACATCACCTCGAGACGCTTCCGGGCGTCCTCGGTGATCTCCGGGGCGGCCATCAGGATGCAGTAGGAGTCGTGCGGGCCTCTCCCGACGCGACCCCGCAGCTGGTGCAGCTGGGACAGGCCGAAGCGCTCCGCCTGCTCGATCACCATCACGCTGGCGTTCGGCACGTCGATGCCGACCTCGATGACCGTCGTGGCCACCAGGATCGGCGTCCGCCCCGCCGCGAAATCCCCCATCACGGCTTCCCTTTCCTCGGACCTGAGCCGGCCGTGGAGCAACCCGACCGCGAGGCCCGGGAAAGCCTGACGGCGAAGCCGGTCGGCCATGGCGACCGCCGCCTTGAGATCGCTTGTCTCGCTCTCCTCGACCAGCGGGTAGACGATGTAAACCTGCCGGCCCGCCGCGACCTGGGCTTTCAGGAATTCATAGACCCGCGGCCGGCTCTCCTCGCCGCGCAGCACGGTCCGCACCGGGCGTCGGCCCGGCGGCAGGCTGTCGATCACCGACAGATCGAGATCGCCGTAGACCGTGAGGGCCAGCGACCGCGGGATCGGTGTCGCGGTCATCACCAGGACATCCGCCGGGTGCCCGTCGCCCGGCTTGCCCCGCAGGCGCGCCCGCTGCGCCACGCCGAAGCGGTGCTGCTCGTCAATCACGACCAGCCGGAGCGCCTTGAACCGCACCTCGTCCTCGGTGAGCGCGTGCGTGCCGACCAGGATCGGCAGCGCTCCCGAGCGCAGACCCGCAAGGACCTGGCGCCTGGCGGCCCCCTGCACCCCCGAGGTCAGCAGCCCGACGGCGTATCCCTTCCCCCGCAGCATTCTCTGGAACGAGCGGTGGTGCTGCTCGGCCAGGATCTCGGTCGGGGCCATGAACGCGGCCTGGTACCCGTTCTCGACCACCAGGAGGGCCGCGAGGAGGGCCACCACCGTCTTGCCGCACCCGACATCCCCCTGGAGCAGCCGGTTCATGGGGCGGCCCGACATGAGGTCCCGGGCGATCTCCTGGAGCGCCTTGCGCTGGGCCGCGGTCAGGGCGAAGGGCAGGACCGAGCGCAGGCGGTCGCGCAGCGCGTCATCCACCCGCAGCCTCTGCGCGCGCAGCTGCGCGTCGCTCTCCCGCCGCGCCAGGGCGAACCCCAGCTGGAGGAAGAAGAACTCCTCGAAGATGAGGCGGCTGAGGGCGGGGGTCCGCCCGCCCGGGAATTCCACCGGGTCGGCGCCTTCCGGCGGAAAGTGGGCGGCCGCGAACGCCTCGCGGCGCGCCGGGTAGCCGCGCGCGCGGGCGGCGGCCGCGGGCAGCGGGTCGGGAAGGGTCGCGGGGAGGGCCAGGAGCAGCGCGTGAACGATACGCCTGATCGCCCGGGAGGACAGGTCGGGCAGGCGTGGGTAAATCGGCACGACGCGCCCGGTGTGGATGGCCTCGTCGTCCTCCGCGGCCAGGACCTCGAACTGGGGGCTCTGCAGCACCAGGGCGCGCCGGCCGTAGCGCGCGATGCCGGCCTCGCCATGGAGGATCACCTCGCGGCCCGGAGTGAACAGCGTGCGCAGGTAGGGCTGGTTGAAGAACACCGCGCGTATCGAGCCGCTCTTGTCCTCGACGGTCATTTCGAAGATCGTGAAGCCGCGCGCCCGCGTCCGGCGCAGCGCCGCCCCCACGACACGCGCCCGGATCGTCCCCTTCACGCCCGGGAGAAGCGCCGCGATGGGCAGGAAATTGCCGCGGTCCTCGTACCGGAACGGCAGGTGGAACAGCAGATCCTCGACGGTCCGGAGGCCCGCGCCCTCGAGCGCCTCGGCGCGCCGGGGCCCGATCCCCTTCACGTACCGCAGCGGCGACGAGAGATCAAGCACGGCGCCTCTCCTCCCTCAGGACCAGCACGACACCCGCCGCGATCAGGAACGCCCCGGGGTAGACCGCGCCGGGCGGAGCCTCTCCGAAGATCAGGAGCGCATAGAGCGACGCGAGCACCGGCTCCCCCAGGACCGACAGGTTCACGACATAGGCCCGCATGCGCCGCACCGCCCAGTTCAGCGTGCCGTGCCCCAGGAGCTGCGGCACGAGCGCCATCACCAGCAACCAGAGGATATCGCGCCCGCGCTCCGGGAGCGCCGGCTGTCCTGCCGCGAACGCCATCAGGCCGCCGAAGAGCGCCGCGAACAGGTTCACGAGGAACAGGTACGATGGAAACGGGACGCGGTCGCGCACGGCCCGGCCGATCACCAGGTAGGCCGCGGCGAAGACCGCGCCGAGAAGCGCCAGAAGGTCGCCGGCGAGCCGTTCCCGGCTTATCCCGAAATCCCCCCACGCGATGAGCCCCACCCCCGAGAGCGCAACTCCGGTGGCCAAAAGCGCTCCCGCGGAGGCCCTCTCCCCCAGCAGGCGGTGCGACAGCACCATCGCGAACAGCGGCTGCGTCGAGACGAGCAGGGTGCTGGCGGCGATCGTGGTCCAGGAAAGGGACGCCACCCAGGTCGCAAAATGGAGCGCCAGGAAGAGTCCCGCCAGCGCCGCCGCCGGCAGGACGCTTCCCGGCACGGGCACGGAGGCCATCCGGCGCACCGCCGCCCGCGCCCCGGGGAACCCCCAGGGAGCCACCAGAAGGGTGGCGAACAATACCCTGCAGAACGCGATGGTGAGAGGGGGCGCGACGCAGAGCCGAACGAGGATCGATCCCCACGACATGGCCAGGATCGCGACCACCAGCGCCGCGCGCGCCACCCGCCCCTCAGAAGTCCATCTGGATGCCGAGCTGGAATCTGCGGCCGAACCGGCGGGTGGCGTCCAGTTGGAGAGGCCCCTGCCCGGTGATCTCGGTCGTGTTGAACAGGTTCGGCGCGGTCGGCTCGAAGGTCCGGATGCGCAGGTCGTCCGTATTGAGCACGTTGAAGACTTCCAGGAATATCGCAGCCGCCGTCTTGCCGATGACCAGGGTCCTCTTGGCCCGCACGTTGAAGTCGTAAACCGCGGAATTGCGCAAGCTGTTGCGCCCGACCGACACGAATTCCGCCTTTTGGCCCGACCCCGGGGTGCGCGTGGTGTAGCCGTAGCGCGTCCTGAACTGCTGGTAGTCCACGTTGTCGGCGGAGAAGAACCGCGAAATCACCGAGTACGGCAGGCCGGAGGACCAGGTGGCGGAGATGCCGAGCTGCCAGTCATTGGGGAGAAAGGTGATCGTGTTGATCTTCACGACGTGACGCTGGTCGAAATTGAGGTACCCGAACTCCGACTCGACCGTTGAGGGGTCGTTCCCGAGACTGGACTGGAAATCCTCCGCGGCGCCGACGGCCCGCGAGTAGCTGTACGAGCCCTGGAGCTCCCAGCGCCGGGCGAGCCGCTTGACGACCGCCAGCTCGATTCCGTGGTAACGCGCCTCATTGGAATTGCCGACGCGCAGGACCTGATTGAAGAAGAAATTGTGGATGTACAGGTCGGGCCAGCCGTCCGATTGACGCTGCGACGGCACCTGGTCGCCCGTGGCCACCAGCCTGCCGAGACTGTCCACGAGCTTCCCGTCGGGGTCGGTGCGCAGGGTGTGGTTGACGTCGATGTCCTGCAGCTGGGCCCGGAACTTCCTGTTGATGTAGGTCAGCGAGATCGCGAGTTCAGGCGCGAGCTCCCGCTCGAACCCCAGGGTGAGCTCGTCGCTCCAGGGTGTCTGCAGCCCCCGGTCCACCTGTGTCGTGGACGGAGGGGCCTTCGAGATGATTCTGCCGACTTTGTGGTTGGGCACTCCGTTCCCCGTGACGCCCGTAGGGTCGATCAGGTAATACCGGTTGATGCTGTCGGGCCCTTCCTCCCCGACCACGGTGCTCAGGAACAGCTTGTCGTAGTAGCGTCCCCAGGTGGTGAACAGCTTGGAGCGGCCGTCGGCCCATGGGTCCCACGCGACCGAGAGCCGGGGCGCCAGGTTGTTGTTGGTCAGCCGGAACGGCTCGCGGACCTGGGGAAGAACCCCGAGGGACACCAGGCGCTGCGGGTCGATCTGGCCGTCCTTGACGATGTCCGGGTAGAGCGATTGCAGATCGTTCGAGGTGAATGCGGCCTCGGTGTGGTGCCGCGTCAGGCGAGAGACCGCGGCGCGGCGCAGGTTGCCGAGGGACGCGACAACGGGATTGTTCTGCGGATTGCCCTTGCATGGATCGGCCCCGAGCCCGGTGAAGATCGGATCGCTGCAGTAGCCGTTGCTGATGAGCCCATCGTTGTTTCCCGTCTCCAGGTCGGGGAAACCCCTCTCGGCCCCGAACAGGTTGGACAACCGATCGTACTGGCGGCGTTCGGCGACCGGGTCGAAAAACGAGTAGCCAAAGCTGTCGGTGGCTTCCCGGTCGAATCTCAGGCCCAGGCCGATGCTCAGGTTGGGAAACGGCTTGAAATTGTCCTGCAGGTAAAGGCCGGTGCTCAGGGAAGTCGCCTGGTTCTCGAGGGTCCGCTGCGCCGGCACCAGGACGCGCAGCGTGTTGGCTCCTCCTTCAAGCGGTCGGCGGATAATCGGCGCCACAATCGGACGCCCGTCGGTGATCCGCCCGAAATTCTCGCGCTCGAGGACCCCTCCCATCTTGACGTCGTGGCTGCCGAAATAATCCGGGACAAAGACCGACAGGTCCTGGCGGAGGGTGAACCGCCGGCGGCGGTCGGAGAAATCCTCGTAGTAGGGACCGCTCGTGACCCCCCGCCGCTGATCGATGGAGTAGTCGCGATCCCCCGGGATCGGCGTGGCGTGCCCATAAGGGTAAAAGGTGTTCGCGTTGCCGTTCTCGTCGCCGAACGGGCCCTTCCCCTGGATGAACAAAGGGTCGTCGAGGACATGGTCGCCGTTGCGATCCTCGTTGACCAGACCGCAGACGCCGTCGCCGTTCAGGTCCTCGCCCGGGTCGCAGATGCCGTTGTGATTGCGGTCCTCGTTGACCAAGGGCTGGCGCGGATTGCTCCCGTCGTTCAGGATCCCGTCGCAATTGAGATCCTCCCTCTGGAAACCCTCGCATCCGCCGGGGCCCCCGCCGTTGGCGAAGTTCCCCGGCTGCGTCCGGCGCTGGTCCCCGTCGAGGTCGTCCTCTCTCCTTGTCGACTGCTCGAATACGTCGAACTTGCCGTCAAGGTCGTAGTCCTCGCCGGCATCCCCCTCGGTCAGCTCGATGAAACCGTTTTTGTTGCGGTCGACATAGAGCTGGCTATTGTGATTCGTGTCGGGGTTAAGGGTGGAGGTCAGGGACGGTCGCTCGTTGAAGTAGGACATCGCGGTCTCGAGGGAAATGTTCGGGTTCAGGACCGAGACCTCCTTGACCGTCAGGATCGGGCCCCCCTGCCTCACCGTGTAGCCGCTCTCCACGCGGGTAAAGCTGTTGACTCCCTCGTTGAGGTGCTCCTGGGGATCGTAGTTGAAGGAGATGGAGAGACGGTGGCTGGCGCTCACCTGCCAGGTCAGCTTGCCGAATTCCCTGTACTCCCGGACCCCCGCGACGAAGGCCTGGTTGAGGGCGTTGACGGGCTCCTGCATCTGAATGTACTCGTTGGCCAGGAAAAACCACGCACGGTCGCGCACGACGGGCCCTTCCAGGGAAAGAAACGGCAGGAAGTCATTGAACTTCAAATCGCGAAGCCCGCTTTCGCCCACGCCGGAATGGAGGCGCGGATCGTCGATACCCGCGCCGTCGCCGTCCAGCGCCTTGCCGCGCCAGAAGAACTTGAAGGTGCCCTTGAAATCGTTGCCGCCCGACTTGGTTATGATGTTGGCGAACCCACCCTGCGCGCGGCCGAACTCCGCGGTCGCCCCCGAGGTCTTGATCTCGATCTCCTGGATCGACTCGATGTTCAGCTGCGCGCCGATCTTGCCGGTCAGCGGGTCGGTCGTGCTGACCCCGTCCACCAGGGTGATGACGTCGGTGTCGCGGGCGCCGTGGATGTTGGGGTTCCCGGTGCCGTCCACGTCGGTCACGCCGGGCGCCAGGGTCAGGATGTCCTGGTAGTTGCGCCCCAGGATCGGCAGCGCATCGAGAAACTCGGAGGAGATCCGGGTCTGGGTGGTCGTGGATTCGAGCGGCACGATCGGCGGGCTGGCGCGGACCTCGATACGCTCCCGGTAGGTCGTCTGCCGCTGCAGGCTGATCTTGACGGTAACCACCTGGCCCGCCGGCAGCACGATGTCGGTCAGGCTGACCTGCGCGAACCCGGGGTAGGACGCGACCACCTGGTAATCGACGCCGGGCGGCAGGGCGGGGATCCGGAACGCCCCCGCCAGATCGGTGACCGAGCCGCGCCCCGCGACCCCGGCCGCGGCGCTCGAGACCGCCACGGAGACCCCTTCCAGCGGGTCTCCGGATTCGTCGGTCACGATGCCCCGCAGGGCGCCGCTCGTCCCGGCCAGTGGACTGCCCGGAAAGCCGCACAGCAGAAGGGATACAACAAACAGCGCTCTGGTTGGGCGGCTGATCCGCGCCATGCGGCAGGTTCTCCTGTTGTTCCGTAATTCTACACCGCGGGGGCGTCCCGCGGATCGCCCCACCCATGGCGGTGATGCGGAATCCGCCCCGCACGATGCCCTTGGGCCGGCCTGGCGGATCGGCGGATTGCCTTGACCAGCAATGGTTTGTATCCTATATTTCTACATTCGGGGAGAGTCCTCAAGCCGATGGCGCGCCTGTCTCACGCAGTCTTGGGAACCATCTTAGTCCTGATCCCCGCGGCCGTCCCGGCCGCGGAGGGCGCCGACCCGTCACTAGCGTCGATCGCGGCCGGTGAGGCCGACCGGCGATTCGCGCCGGAAGCGCTGGCCGAGGGGCCGGGAGGGGTCCTCGCCGCCATGGCGGGATTGGACCGCTTCCCCGTTGCCTGCGCGACTCCGATCCTCCTGGCGCCCCGCACCGACGATGCCTCAAGCGATCCGCTCCGGAAAGCCCTCGCCAACATCGCAGGGTTGCGCGACGATCCGTCCGAGCGGTCCCTCCTGACGCGCGACGGGCGCTTCATCGTGCACGTCTCCGCGCGGGCCGGGCTCGATGCAGCGCCCGACGCCGGCGCGGGGCGCAACGGCGGACCCGATATCGTCCAGCGAGTCGCCGAGTCCCTGGTGGCGTCCCGCTCCTACCTGGTCGCAACCCTGGGCTATCCGGAGCCCGGCGTTCAGGGAGAGCCGCTCGCGGTGCACCTGGTGCGCCTGGGGCATGGGCTCGAAGGGCTCACCATTCCCGCCCGCTTCGTCGAGGGCCAGGCGCAGCCCCTGATTCTCCTCGACGCCGGCCTGGCGGCTGATCGCACCCTCGGCGCCGTGATGCATCAGGTGGCGCACGCGTCGCTCCTCTCATTCGCCGCGCGATCGGCGCCATGGTGGGCCGAGTCGACATCCTCCTACCTGACCCTCGCGGCGACAGGCGATCTCGAGGAGGCGCGCCCCGGGTTGCGCGCCCGGCTGCAGTCCCAGGGTCGCGGCCTCACGGCCGACGGGCTGGCCCTGATGCAGGGAACGCTCCTCTGGCCGCTGTTTCTGACCGAGCGCACCGGGGACATCGGGGTCGTGCGACAGATCTGGGAGGAGATGGCCGCCCAGGGGATCGATCCGCTGGCGGCGGCCGACCGGGTTCTCCGCCGCGCCGCGGGCGTGGGCCTGCTGGACATGTTCCGCGAGCAGGCGGCCTGGAACCTCTTCACGGCGGGGCGGGATGACGGTCGCCACTACTCCTTCGCCCGGGTCCTTCCCGAGGCCCCTCTCCCCGCCGTCGGTCCGGACCTCCCGTTCCGGATCGGCCCGATCGAGCCGGTCGAGCCGCTCGGCAGCGTCTCATTCAGGATCCCCTCGGACGGCCGGGAGGGGTCGATCGTGCTCGAGGTGAACGCCGACGGCGGCCGTCCCGCCGCCGATCTTCTCGTCTCCTACCGCGACAGTGGGGGACAGCCCCTGCTCGTCCCCGTCCCGCTCGACAGCCGCGGGACCGGGAGCGTCTCGCTCCCCTGGGGCGATGCCCGCGAGGCGTGGCTCATTCTGAGAAACGCCTCCGCGGAGGCGGGCGCGGGGCCGGTCCGTTTCGAGGTGCGCGCCGCGCACGACCCGCTCGCCCCCTACGATCTCGCGTCCTTCACGGCGCAGGCGGTCGGCCCTTCGATCCTCCTGGAATGGACCACGGCCTCCGAGTCGGGGCTGGTGGCGTGGAACGTCTACCGCTCGGAAAAGCCGACCGGCCCGTTCGCGCGGCTGAACGTCGTCGCCGTCCCGGCCTACGGCGACGGCACCACCGACACGGGCTACATCTTCGTCGACGACCGGGCGGCTGCCGGCCGGCGCTACTACTACCGGATCGAAGGGATCACGCGGCTCGGCCTGGTGCAGCGTTCGCACCTGGTCAGCGGTCGCTCACGGTCCGGACGCTGAACCCGAGGAGATCACCCGTGACATCCCCTCGTCCCCGACCGGTACGCTCCCTCATCCCCCTCGTGCTCCTCCTCGCGGGCCTGGCTGTTCGCCCCTGCCTCGCCGAGGGGGTCCTGGCGGGAAGCACGGTCGACATCCCGGCCGGCGAAAAGAGCGTCAAGGCCTACCTGGCGCGGCCCGCCAAGGGGGGGGGCCGCGCTGGAGTTGTCGTGGCGCACGAGCGCTGGGGCCTGAACGATCAGATCAAGGGAGTCGCCGACCGGATAGCGGCGCTCGGGTACGCCTCGATCGTCCCCGATTTCTTCGACGGGAAGATCCCCAGTGACGCCGGACGCGCGCGCGACCTGGTGCGAGGGCTCGACGACGGGCGCGGCATCGCCATCCTCGAGGGGGCCGCCGCCGCGCTGCGGGCCCTCCCGGGGGCCCCCAAGGGGATGCCGGTCGGCGCCGTCGGTTTCGACCTGGGAGCGCGCCTCGCGCTCGCCGCGGTCCTCAAGGGCGCGAACCTGCAGGCGGTCGTGATGTTCTACGGCGCGATACCTGACGATCCCGGAGAGGTCGGAAATCTGAAGGCCCCGGTCCTCGGGCTGTTCGGAGATCTCGACAGCAGCATCCCCGTGGAGGGAGTCAGGAAGTTCGAGTCGGCGCTTGCAAAGGCCGGCAAGACCGCCACGATCAAAATCTTTCCCGGCGCCTTCCACTCCTTCTTCAACGAGCAGCGCTCCTCGTACGACCGCGAGATCGCCGGCGATGCCTGGAACCACGTCATCAGATTCCTCGCCGACCACCTGGCCCCGGGCGTTTCTCCCGACGGCCCGGCGGAAGCGCGCGGCTCCCGGCCGCGCTGACCCGGGCAACCCCGATAGCGCTCAGGGCGCCGCCGGAGCGGCCCGTCCCCTGCCCTGCTCAAGAGTCGTGAAGGCGTCGATAGGTATCCCCGTGAACTCCTCACGCTGACCCCGCTTTCCGGGCCACCGCACGATGACCCGATCGATCGCCCTGTTTTTCCCCAGCCCGAAGTGAAGCCTGCGGTCTCCCTGCGAGAGATAGGAGAAGGCGGTCCTCGCCTCGCGGACCTGGCGGGTTCCGCCGGCCACGAGCTCGACCCAGGCGCCGACCGCGTCCCGGTTGGGGGGCGTGCCGGCCAGCGTGAGCGTCACCCAGTGCCCGCGCGGCGCCCCGGCGTTGCGCAGCAGCAGCGCCGGCCGGTCGTTCTGCGTCACGACGATGTCCTCATCGCCGTCGTCGTCGACATCGAACGGCACCGCGCCCCGGCCGACCAGGCCGTGGCCGAAGGGCCCGCCGGCCGCGGCGTCGTATAGCGAGAAACGGCCGTCGCCCAGGTTGCGGTAAAGATGGGGCGGCTGTTCGAACGTGATCGTGTCGCTGTAGAGCGCGATGTTGTCGATGATGTGGCCGTTGGCGACGAACACATCCAGCAAGCCGTCGTTGTCCGGGTCGAAGAAAAACGTCCCGAACCCGAGGGTCATGAGCGAGGGGGGGCCGATGCCGGACGTGAAGGTCCGGTCGCTGAACACTCCCCCGCCGTCATTGTGATAGAGCTCGTTCGTCTCCTCGGCCAGGTTTGTGACGAAGATGTCGAACAGGCCGTCGTTGTCGTAGTCCCCCATGTCGGTCCCCATGCCGGCCTGGGGGATGCCGTCCTCGGACAGGGCCACGCCGACGAGGGCACCCACCTCCTCGAACCTGCCGTCGCCCCTGTTGTGCCACAGGAAATTCGGAGTGTCGTCATTGGCGACGTAGAGGTCCTCGGCCCCGTCGCCGTCGTAATCTCCCCAGACGAGGCCCAGCCCCTTCCCGGTCCGGTCGACGATACCGGCGGCCTGCGACACGTCCTCGAAGGTGCCGTCGCCGCGGTTGCGGTAGAGCACGTCGGGCTGGCTGTCGAAGTTCTTCGGATGGCAGACTGTGCGGTAGCCGGGGCGGTTCTCACCGCAGTAGAGGCTGCTCTCGAGGTGGTAATCGACGTAATTGACGACGTAGAGGTCGAGGTCGCCGTCCCCGTCGTAATCGGCCAGACCGGCGCTCGTGCTCCACAGGGGGTTCCCGACTCCGGCCTTCTCAGTGACGTCCATGAACGTGCCGTCGCCGTTGTTGTGGTACAGGACGTTCGGCCCGTAATACGTCACGTACAGGTCCCGCCGGCCGTCCCCGTCCAGGTCCCCGGCGACACAGCCGAATCCGTAACGGTCCGGCCCGCCGACACCGGCGCGCTCCGTGACCTCCTCGAAGCGCCCGCCGCCCAGGTTGCGGTAAAGCGCCGAGCGCAGGGGAACCCGGGGCTGATACCCCGGCAGCCTGCCGCTCTGCACGAAGAAAAGGTCCTGCCGGCCGTCCCCGTCGTAATCGAAGACGCACACACCCGAGCCGAGCGTCTCGAGCATGAACTTCTGACCGGTCGCCCCGTTCACATGCCGGAACGCGATCCCCGATCCGGCCGTGGCATCCTCGAACCGCACGAAATCGGGGACCGGGGATTCCGCCGCCGGAGCGGCCTGTTCGCCGCCGGCGCCGCCTCCGCCCCTGCCGCAGCCTGCGGGCATCAGCAAAAGCAGCGAGAGGATCGGCGCCGCGGCGATGCGCACGGCGCGCCCCGCGCCGCGCCCGCTCATCCGCCGCTCCCGGGGGACGCGCTCTTCAGCTCCAAGGCCGAATCACGGCCGCGGGTTCGCAGCTTCTGGAACAACTCCATCTCACGGCGGTAGAGATCCTCCTCGCCGCGCGCGCGGTGGATCCCGGCAAGGAAATAGTGCGGCTCGGCGAACTCCGGATTCTCCGCTATCGCCCGGCGCAGCGCCGCTATCGCCTCGTCGAGGCGGCCGGACAGGGCCAGAAGGCGCCCCATCTCCATCAGGGCCCTCTCGCTGTGAGGATCGAGATGGAGGCTCGTGTCGAGCTCCCGCTGCGCGTCCTCGCGCCTCCCGAGGGCGATGTAAACAGAGCCGAGAAAAAGATGCGCCTGCGCGTCGTCCGGATCCTCGGCGATCACCGCCTCGAACTCCCGCAGCGCCGTGCCGTAGTCCTCGCGGTTGAACGCCTCGGCCCCGCCCGACCGGTGGCCGCGGACCCGGTCCTCGACTCTCTTGTGCGACAGGGCCGCCGCGTGGGCCTCCCGGAAGCGTTTCGCCTCGTCCTTGCGGCCCCAGCGCATCTCGATCGTGCTCAGGTGGCTGAGAGCTCCGAGGTGTCCCGGAGAAATCTTCAGGACCTGCCTCATCTCCCCGGCCGCCCCGTCGAGGCTCCCCTGCGCCTCCAGGCTGAGCCCGAGGACGTAATGCGCCTCGGGGTGGTCCGGCCGTTTCCCGATGGCCTCGCGGGCCGCGGCCTCCGCGGCCCCGGGGTGACCCCGGCGCAGATCGAGGAGCGCTCCCTTCACGAGGGCCGAGAGATTGCCCGGGTCGCGCCGCCGGACCTCGTCGAGCGCCGCCAGCGCTTCGTCATAGCGCCCGGTATCGATGAGGACCGCCGCCAGGCCGAGCCAGGCAAAGGTCGACGACGGCTCGACCGCGAGCGCCTTGCGGAAGGACTCCTCCGCCTGACGGTAGCGGTCGCTCGTCGCGTAGATCGAGCCCAGTGCCTCGATCGTCGTCCGGTCGCCGGAGTCCGCCTTGAGGGCCTGCGCGAGCAGCGGCTCGGCCCCCTTGAAATCCCCCTTGCGGAAGAGAAGCATCCCCGTGTCGCGCGGAGGCGCCTGCGGGGGAGCGCCGGCAGGCGGTTCGCTGGCCGACGGTTCGCCGGTGGCCGCCGCCGGAGGCTGGCGCTGCGGTTGGTCCCCACCGCTGCACGCCATGACGAGGGCCAGCGCCGCTGGGACCAGGAAAGCCTGCCGGTTCGTGTTGAACATCGGGGGATTCTAGACCACTTCCTGGCCCGCGGCCTTCCCGCCCGTGGAGGTCTGTGCCAAGATGGGGGCGCCAGAGCGAGCGGAGGAGCGATGGAGTCCATCAAGCAGGAGATCGGCGAGGTGCTACGCCGCCTCCTTGAAGAGAAATACGGGTATGCCGCCGGGTCGATCGCCGTGGAGCACCCGCCGCAGCCCGGGATGGGAGACCTGGCGTCCCCGGTCGCCTTCGAGCTCGCAAAAAGGCTCCGGCGCCCCCCGCGGGCCATCGCCCAGGAGCTCGCCGCTGCCTTCCCCCCGCTGCCGGGCCTGGCGCGGGTCGAGGCGGGGGGGGCCGGCTACCTGAATCTCTTCCTCGACCGGGGGGCGGCGCTGCGCGCGCTGGCGCGGGAGATCACCGCGCCCCCCTCCCCTCCCGGGGGCGAAAAAATCATCGTCGAGCACACGAACATCAACCCGAACAAGGCGGCCCACATCGGCCATCTCCGGAACGCCGTCCTCGGAGACAGCCTCGCCCGGTGCCTGCGCTTCCTGGGGAGCCGGGTCGAGGTGCAGAACTACATCGACGACACCGGCGTGCAGGTGGCCGACGTCCTGATCGGCTTCCGCGAGATCCTCGGGTTCGGCCTGGCGGAGGTCCGCGCCCTCCCCGAGCCGATCGACCGGTACTGCTGGGACCTCTACGCGCGGGTCACGCAGATGTACCAGACGCAGCCCGAAAAGAAGGCCATGCAGCCTGAGGTCCTCAAGGAGCTCGAGGAGGGGACGAGCGAGCTGGCGGCGCTCGCCGCCCACCTGACGCGCCGGCTCGTCGGATGCCATCTCGACACCATGGCCCGGATCGGCGTGCGCTATGACCTCCTCCCCTGGGAGGGGGACATCCTGGGCTTCCGGTTCTGGGAGAAGGCCTTCGGCCTGCTCAAGGAGCGCGGGGCGATCACGCGCCTCGAGACCGGCGAGAGGAAGGGCTGCTGGGTCATGGCCCTTGAAGGGCCGCGGTTCGAGGATCTGAAGGAGGCGGAGAAGATCATCGTGCGCAGCAACGGCACCGTGACCTACGTCGGGAAAGACATCGCCTACCAGCTCTGGAAGTTCGGCCTCCTGGGCTCCGATTTCCGCTACGCCCCCTTCCGCGACGAGCCGGACGGCCACCGCGTCTGGTCGAGCACCCTGGGAGAAGGGGTCGAGCCGCACCCGCCGTTTGGTCATGCCGGCCGCGTCGTCAACGTGATTGACGTGAGGCAGGCCTATCTCCAGGCGATCGTCGTCAGCGGCCTCAAGGCCCTGGGCTACGCCGAGCAGGCGGAGCGCTCGACCCATTTCGGTTACGAGATGGTCGCGCTCACCCCGGCGAGCGCCCTTAAGCTCGGCGTGACCCTGACCGATGAGGACCGGGGCCGCCCCTTCATCGGCATGTCGGGCCGCCGCGGGCTCGGGATCAAGGCGGACGACCTTCTCGACGCGCTCGAGGCCCAGGCGCTGCGCGAGGTCACGAGCCGCAGCCCGGAGCTCGCGCCCGGGGAGGCGGCGTCCCTCTCCAAGGCAATCGCCGTCGGGGCGCTGCGCTACTTCATGCTGAAGTTCACGAGGAACAAGGTCCTGGCGTTCGATTTCGACGAGGCGCTCGCGTTCGAGGGGGAGAGCGGGCCTTACCTGCAATACGCGGCGGTGAGGGCCCAGGCCATCTTCGAAAAGATGGCGGCCGCCGGCGGCCCCGGCGAGGAGGAGGCGTCCCGCCTGGCCCTGGAAGCCGACTTCGACCTGCCGCCGGGCGAGGCGGCGGAGGAGCACTGGGCGCTCGCCACCCAGATCGCCCGCTTCAGGGAGACGGTCGCCGTCGCCGTCCAGGGCCTCGAGCTGTCCCAGATCGCCAAGTATTCCTTCGGGCTGGCGCAACGTTTCAGCTCCTTCTACCACAAGTATCCGGTCATGAAGGAGCCCGACCCGCGCTGGCACCGCGCGCGCGTCGTCCTCACCCGCCTCTTCCTCGGCCAGATGCGCCGGGCGCTCGACGTGATGGGGATGCCGGTCCCTCCGCGCATGTGACGTCACGACACGACGGGCAAAAACCAGCCCCCAAGGGTGCTGCATGCGGCTCGCAGCAGCTCAACGCCGCCGATTTTCCGTGTGTTATGATTCAAGGGCGTATGCAATCTGCGCCTACGATCGAGGTTGGATGACTCACGGTACTCACACCAGGACCGGCGCCGGCCCGGCGGGGCGAATCATGAAGTCGTCGGTCCTGCCTCTGGCCCTGCTCGCGTCGCTCACCGCCGTCACCGCAGCCGAACAAGGCATCATCCCGTTCAGCGAGATCAGGCCGGGAATGACCGGGGTCGGACGCACCGTCTTCAGCGGCACGAAGATCGAGGATTTCCAGGTGGAGGTGATCGGCACGCTGGAGAACGTCGCGCCCCGGCGCAACCTGATCCTGGTGCGGCTGTCCGGGGGGCCCCTGGCCACGACCGGCGTTCTCGCCGGCATGAGCGGCAGCCCGGTCTACATCAAGGATCGTCTCGCGGGGGCGGTCGGCTTCACCTGGGCCTTCTCCAAGGAGGCGGTGGCCGGGGTGACCCCCATCCAGGAGATGCTGGCGATCGAGGACAAGGAGACACCGTCCGTCGCGTCCCGCGCCCGGGCACCGCTCCCTCCGGAGGCGGGGACAGCGGGCCTCGGCTTCCTCAGGGATCCGCGCGGACTCCCGGCCTACTTCTCCTCGTACTTCGACAGGCTGCCGTCCGAAGGAAAGGCCAGCTCCCCCATGACCCCCATCGCGACCCCGCTCCTGTTCGCGGGGATGCCGCGCGCCACCCTCGACGCCCTGGCGCCGGGGCTCCTGCGCGCCGGGCTGGTGCCGATCCAGGGAGGGTCGGCCGGCAAGGGGGCGGCCCAGGGCAGCGAGGCGGATCTCGTCCCGGGCGCCGGCGTGGGGCTGCGCCTGGCGCGAGGCGACGTCGACATCTCGGCGATCTGCACGGTCACCCACCGCGAACGCGATCGGCTCCTGGCCTGCGGGCATCCGCTTCTCAACCTGGGACCGGTCGACCTCATCATGACGACCGCCTCGGTCAACGGGCTTCTCCCTTCGCTGCAGGAGTCGTTCAAGTTCGCCTCCGCCGGGGACGACGTCGGGGTCTTCCGGCAGGATCGGTCGACCGGCGTGCTCGGCTATGTCGGCAAGAAACCGAGGACGATCCCGATCAGGGTCGAGATGCAGCCCGAGAAGGGACCCGGCAGGCGCTACGCGTTCGACGTGGTGGAGGATCCCTTTCTCGCCCCCTACATCATCTACGCGGCCCTGAACGGTGTTCTCAGCAGCGAGGAGAAGGACTACGGCGATGTCACGCTGGCCTACAAGGACGGCTCGACCATCAAGGTGGCCGGAGAGGACGACATCAACCTGGGCAACCTGTTCTCGGGCGATCTCGCCCGGATGTACGCCTCCGGAACGGTCGCTTTCCTGACGCAGATCCTGTTGAACAGCGAGTACCGGTCGGTCCACATCAACGGGATCAACCTGATCCTGGGGACGGCCGACGGACGCCGCACGGCCCGGCTGGAACGGGCCTGGGCCAGCCAGGACCGGGTGCACGCGGGGGACAGGCTTCAAGTGTCGGTCACGATCCGGCCGTTCCGCGATCCCGAAGTGACCCGCCAGATCGACATCCAGATCCCGGAGGGGGTGCAGCCGGGACGGCTGGTCCTTCAGGTCGGCGACAGCCTGGCGCTGGCCCGGACGGAGCAGGACGACGACGACTTCATGCCCAAGGACCTCAAGCAGCTGATCTGGCTGATCAACCACCTTCGCAAGAACAACAGGATCTACGCCGTGCTCACCCGCGGGGACAACGGCATCGTGTTCCAGGGCCAGCGCCTGCCGAACCTGCCTCCCTCGGTCGCGCAGGTGATGGTCCGCCCGCAGACGCGCGGCAACTACCTCAGGGTGTTCTACCGGGGGATTGCCGAAGAGGCCGTCGAGACCGACTACGCGATTGACGGCTACAAACTGCTCTCCGTCGATGTGGAGGAATGACGTGGCTGCGCGGCTCGAAGGTCCGGCCCGGCTCGGTGTCATAGGCTTTGTCCTGCTCTTGGGCGTCTCCCCTGTCGCGGCGGTCACGCCGGTCCTCTGGACCGTGGGGAGCCTGGACGAGTTCGAGAAAGGGAAGCCCGACGGCGTCGCGGTGGGGGCCATGGGCGATCTGGCGCTCGCGCCGGGGCTTCGTCCGGTGAAGCTGCCGCCGCTTGAAGAATCGGCGGAGCCGTTTCTCTGGTCCGAGGTGGTGGATTCCAGGGGCACGCTATACCTGGGGGCCGGCAACGGCGGGGCGATCTACCGGGTGCCCGCGGGGGCCGCCGGATCGGTCTACTTCCAGACCGGTGATCTCGCCGTCCACGCCCTGGCGCTCGACAAGTCCGACACCCTCTACGCCGGCTCCTCGCCGCAGGGGAAGATCTACCGCATCACGGGGGAGGCCAAGGGGGAAGTCTACTTCCAGCCCGAGGACCGCTATATCTGGGCGCTCCAGGTCGGGCCGAAGGGAGAGCTCTACGCCGCGACCGGGGAGCGCGGGATCATCTACAAGATCACCGCCAAGGGGAAAGCGGAGAGGTTTTTCGACACCGAGGAATTTCACATCACCTCGCTCGCCTTCGACGCCAAGGGAAACCTCCTGGCGGGGAGCGACGGCAAGGGGCTGCTCTACCGCATCGACCCCCAGGGAAAGCCGACCGTCCTCTACGACTCGGCGCTGCGCGAGATCAACGCCATCGCCGTCGACCCCCGAGGGGTCGTGTACGCCTCGGCCATCGGCACGGAAAGCGAGCTCTCCGTGCCGCCTCTCCGCGCGCCGCAAGCGGCGCCGGCCGGCAAGGAACCGGTTCCGCCCGGCGTCCCCCAGGCACCGGAAGTGCCGATACCGGGCATCGAGTCCGGCCCGACCGCCACCATCACCGTGACGGCAAGCGCCACGGGGGCGGGCCAGCAGGCCGCGGGGCAACTCCCCAGGAGCGAGGTCTACCGCATCGACCCGGACGGCACGACGACGGTCATCTGGTCCTCGCAATCGGAAACGGTCTACAGCCTGCTGCTCGACGGGGCGGGGCGCCTGATTCTCGGGACCGGCGAGCCTGCCCGGATCCGGGCGGTCACGGGTCCGCAGCAGAGCTCTCTGCTGGCCCGGCTCTCCGAGTCCCAGGTGACCAGCATGGCCTCGGGCCCCGGCCAGAAGACGTTTATCGCCACGAGCAATGTCGGCAGGGTCTACATGCTCGACGCCGCGGGCGCCGAGAGCGGCACCTTTCTTTCAGCGCCGCGCGACGCCCAGACCGTCGCCCGGTGGGGCCGCATCTCCTGGCGCGCCGGCCTCCCCGCGGGGGCGAAGGTCGAGCTGGCGACACGCTCGGGGAACAGCGGCCTGCCGGACGCCACGTGGAGCGACTGGTCCCCCGCCTACGCCAGCCCGGAGGGGAGCAGCGTGACCAGCCCTACCGCCCGCTTCCTGCAGTGGCGGGCCCGGCTGACCCGCCAGGGGACAGGTCCGGGACCGACCCTGTACGCCGTCTCGGTGGCCTACCTCCAGGCGAATCTCCCTCCGACCCTCAGGACACTCAACATCGAGCCTCCGGGCGTGGTCAGGGAACGGCTCCCCTACGTCCCCGAACCGGACCCCGCCGATCTGGCGTTCACCGGGATCCGCGTCGACGCCGACGGAGCGCGGCTCGGGCCTTCCGGAGGATCGGTCCCGGAGAAAAAGATCTACGTCCGGGGCATGCGGGCGGTGGACTGGGACGCCGACGATCCCAACGACGACACCCTCGCGTACGACCTCTGGTTCCGCGGGGAGGGAGAGACCGCTTGGAAGCCGCTCGCCCGCAGGCTTGGCGAATCCTATTTCGCCTTCGACTCGATGCAGCTTCCGGACGGCCTCTACCGGGTCCGCGTCGACGCGAGCGACGCGCACTCCAACCCGGGGAGCGACGCCAAGACCGCCACGCTGACAAGCGAGGCGTTCCTCGTGGACAACACGCCGCCCACGGTGCAGGTCACGGCCCGGAAGGGATCCAAGGGAGCGGCGGTCGTAATCGACGCCACAGCAGTCGACACGATGGGGCCGATCACCGCCGCGGAATACTCGGTCGACGCGGCCGGCTGGACGAAGCTCGCACCGCAGGATGGCGTCAGCGACTCCCGGTCGGAGGCCTATACGCTGTCTCTCGACGGGCTCAGGCCGGGAGAGCACACGGTGATCCTCAAAGTGAGCGACCTGCTCGGCAATGTGGGAGCGGGAAAAGCAACCTTCACCTCCGAATAGGCTCCCCGGCATGCGGCGGAGAATCGCGACCGCCCTCGTGCTGGCCCTGGTGCTGGCCGGGTGCTCCTCCCCGCCCAGGGAGGACGCGGCAGGGCGGCGCGCGGGTCCGGGGGGGCGGTTCGTCTACGCCATCCCGGGCGAGCCGACGACGCTTAATCTGGTCAGTGGCACCGACGCATGGAGCCTCCTCGTGCAGCGGCTGGTCGCCGACAGCCTGGTCGACCATGACGAGACGCTGAAGGCGGTCCCCCGGCTGGCGTCATCCTGGGAGTTCTCCCCGGACGGGCGCGTGCTGACCTTCCATCTCCGACCCGGCGTCCGGTTCCACGACGGCACCCCCTGCACGAGCCGGGACGTCCTGTACACTTACGAGAAGATTCTCGATCCCGCGAGCCACGCCGTGGGGCGCCGCGACGCGTTCCTGCCGGTCGAGAAAGTGGAGGCCCCCGATGGCGAGACGGTGACGGTCACCTACCGCCACCCCTACGCTCCTGCCCTGCGGGGCTGGGAAGTCCCGATCCTGCCCCGCCATCTTTATGAGAACGAGGACTTCGCCGCCTCGCCCCACAACCGGGCGCCGATCGGGACGGGGCCCTTCAGGTTCGTGTCCTGGGAAGCGGGGCAGAAGATCACGCTGGCCGCCAACCCCGACTACTGGGATGGCGCGCCCCCGCTCGACAACTTCGTCTTTCAGTTCATACCCTCGGAAGACACCGCCCTGCAGGCGCTTCTGGCCGGCGAGATCGATTACGCCCGGCTCAGCCCGGCGCAATGGGCGTCCGAGAGCGCGGCCGCCCGCTTCCAGCGGAGGTTCCGGAGCATCCGGTTCGTGCCCCTCTTCTTCTATTACATCGCCTGGCGCGGAGATGGGTCGAACCCGTTCTTCGCCGACTACCGGGTGCGGCAGGCGCTCTCCCTCGCCCTCGACCGGGAAGGGTACGTGAAATCGGTCCTGCGCGGACTCGGGGAGGTGGCCTCCTCCCCGTTCCACCCGCTCGTGCTGGAGCAGGACCCGGACGCCACGACAACACCCTACGATCCCTCGCGGGCCAAAGCACTCCTCGACGCCGCGGGGTGGCGGCTCGATCCACGGACTGGCCTCAGGACGCGTCAGGGGATCCCCTTCCGCTTCGAGCTGCTGATCTTCGGCGGCGGCCAGGACCACGTCCAGTTCTCGCAGGTGGCTCAGGAGTCGCTTCGCAACATAGGCGTCGGAATGTCGATCGTCCGATTGGATTGGCCCGCGCTCCTTTCCCGGCTGCAGAAAGGAGACTTCCAGGCAGCCCTCTCCGGGACCGTCCCGGGCCTGGACCCCGACTCCTCCTACGGCATGCTGCACTCGTCGCAGATCCGGGGAGGTCAGAACTACTCCGCCTTCCATGACGACCGAGTGGACGAGGCCCTCGAAGAGGGACGCCGGACCCTCGACCCAGAAGCGCGGCGCGCCATCTACCGGCGCATCGAGGCACGGGTGCGGGAGATGGAGCCGTACTCGTTCCTCTTCTACCCCGTGGTGCAGGCGGCGGTGTCGTCCCGGTTCAGAAACGTCGTCCCCTCCCCCATCGGCATCCTGGGCTATTTCCCGGGAGCCGCCCGGTTCAGGATTGCCGGAGAGGACGAGCGTTGACCGCGTTCCTGATGCGCCGGCTCGCGGCCATGCTGCCCACCGTGCTCGGCATCACAATCGTGGCCTTCCTCATACTGAACCTTCTCCCCCACGACCCGATCCTCATCTGGTCGGGCGAGGGTCCCCCGCCCTCGGCCGAGCTGATGCAACGTCTTAGAGAAGAGCTGCGGCCGGACGAGGGGCCCCTGGCGAGGTACGGGGAATGGCTCCTGGCGCTCGCCCGGGGAGATCTGGGGCGCTCGATCAAGGACGGACGGCCGGTCGGCGCGGTGGTTCTCGAGGCGCTGCCCTGGACGCTGCTCCTGAACCTCTGCGCGGTCCTCGCGATCTACGGCCTGGCGATCCCCTTCGGCCTTCTCGGTGCCGCTTCTCCCGGATCCGCAGCCGACCGGCTGGGGCTGTGGACCCTGCTGGCGCTTTACGCGCTGCCCTCGTTCGCAGCCGCCCTTCTGCTGCAGCAGGTCTTCGCGGTCGGCCTCGGGCTCCTGCCGCTGCACGGCGTGACCGGACCCGGTGAGCCGCTTTCCCCCGCCGGCCGCGCCGCCGACCTTGCCCGGCACCTGGTCCTTCCGACCGCGTGCCTGGCGCTCTCGGGATGGGCCTATGTCGCCCGGTACGCCCGCGCCGTTTTCCGCACGGTCCTGGCACGCGAATACATCGCCGTGGCCCGCTCCAAGGGGCTTACGCTCCCTCGCGCCTTCCGGCACGTCGCCGCCAACGCCGCCATCCCGTTCGTGACCCTCGTGGCCGCGATCATCCCCGGACTCATCGGTGGAAGCGTCATCGTCGAGCAGATCTTCTCCTGGCCCGGAATGGGGCGGCTCTACCTTGCGGCCGTCGAAGGCCGGGATTACCCGGTCGTCATGGGGCTCACCCTGATGTCCGCGACGGCGGTCGCGGCGGGGCATCTCGTTGTGGACCTGCTCTATCTCGCCGTCGATCCGAGGATGCGGGAATCGCTGCTCCGGGGGGCGGCCGATGCCTGATCGCGCGTCCGAGGGCTCCGGCCGGACCGGGCTCGCCGCCGGCGTGCTGCTGGCCCTCGCTGCCGCCGGAGCCTGCGCTCCTCTCATAGCCAACGACCGGCCGATCCTGGCCCGGGTACACGGCCGTCTCGAATCGCCGGCCCTCGGGGAGATCCCGTTCATCGGCCACATTCTCAGCCGCTCCGGACCGGCCGCCTTGGACTGGTCGGCGCCGGGCCCGGAGGTCCGGGTCCTCATCTCCCCGCCGATCCCCTATTCGTATCGCGGCATCCGTCTGGATGAGGCGCTACTCCCGCCCGGGCGGAAGCACCTCATGGGGACCGACATCCTAGGACGCGATCTTCTGGCACGACTCATCCACGGCATCCAGCCGTCACTGATCATCGCTTTCGGGGCCACGGCCCTCGCCCTCCTCTTCGGCGCCTGCCTGGGGACCGTGGCGGCGCTGCGCGGCGGTCTGGCTGACCTTCTGGTGCTTCAGGCGGTCCAGGTCGTCTCCTGCTTCCCCCCACTCATCCTGGCGATGGCTTTCGTCGCCGCCTCAGGTCACGGCGGCCTCCTGCCGCTGGTCGCTGGCATCTCCCTCTCCCGCTGGACCGGAATCGCCCGCTTCGTGCGGGGGGAAATCCTGAAAGAGCGGAGCGGTGACCTCTGGGCGGCCGCCTGGTCGACGGGCGCCTCGCTCCCTCGACTGGCGACCAGGCACCTTTTGCCCCTTCTCGCCCCTCCCCTCCTGGTGATGGCCGCGTTCGGGGTGGCGCAGTCAATCCTGATCGAGTCGGGGCTCAGCTTCCTGGGCCTCGGCGTCGAACCGCCATCCCCCTCCTGGGGGGCGATGCTGGCGGAAGCCCGCGGGAGCCTTGGGGTGGCGTGGTGGGCTGTGCTTTTTCCGGCGGCGGCTCTGATGCTGGTGCTCGGATCGCTGTGCGCCGCCACCACCGATCATCCTGCTCATGGTGGTGCGGAGAATGTTGGCCGGACGGCGTCTGGTTGAGGAGCGATGGGATCAGGTAGGGCCGGTCAACGAGTGCGTATCCAGGAGTATGCCGCAAACTTGGTGTGAAATTAGAAGGCGAGCGATAGCCGGTGGCGGCTGTTTGGGCCGCCCGGGGTGATCCACTCTCGGCGGTAGAGTTCGAGCCACGGTGCCGGGACTTCCAGCCGGTCCGGGAACAGCCGCCGCGCCAGAATCCTGCCCCAGG
>JANMQK010000007.1:0-9927 GCA_031370485.1 Acidobacteriota bacterium
CGATCGGGTCGTCGGGTACAACATCGATCGGTTCGACCTCCTGGTCCTGAAGGCCTACACCGAGTGGGACCTGTCGCGCATCCGCACCTGCGACCTGCTGGCCGAGATCTACCGGAAACTCGGTTTCCGCCTCAAGCTCACCGACGTCGCCCAGGCGACGCTTGGAGTCGGGAAGTCGGCCGACGGGCTGCAGTCGCTGCAGTGGTGGAAGGAAGGGAAGGTCGATCTCATCGAGCAGTACTGCCGGCGCGACGTCGAGGTCACGCGCGATCTCTACGATTTCGGGCGGACCAACGGCTACATCCTCTACCGCGACCGGGACGGCAAGTCGCTCCGGCTTCCGATCGACTGGAAGTAGTCCCGGGGGACGACGTCTTGCGATCGCCGGCCTTCCCTCAAAAGTTGACGGTGGCGGTGATGTTGTCGGAGTAGGAGCCGCCGGACAGGTCCTGGCCGGAGGGAACCCTGCCGTAAAGCGTAAGGTCGATATCGGTGTCGTCGGGAGGGTTGGTCGGTCCGTACTGCGAAGTCCCTCCCGTGCCATTGCCCCAGACGATCGTCCGGGCGGCGTCGAGATAAAGGTTGTAGGTCAGCGTCTCGGCTCCCTTGCGCATCTGCCGCGGACTGTAGGTCGGCGCGTTCCCCTTGGTCAGATCCACGGTGACGGACTTGGCCTTCTTGGTACAGTTGATCCGGATGATGCCCGCGGAATCCAGCGGGGAGCCGCTGAAAACATTGTAGGTCCCGAAAGCGACGTTGCTGACGGTTGTGATCGTGCACGAGGACGGGGCCGCGGCGGCCGGAGTGAGGGCCGCCGTCAGGGCGAGCGCGACCAGGAATGCCCGCCCGACCCCCTGCAATCCGGGGATGGATCTCACCGTGCCACTTCCGTCCTGCAGCGCAGGATGCCCAGATCGATGATCGCTTTGTCGAGATTGGGCACGTCGATGGTGAACGAGCAGCGCCCCGCCTGCGATTCGACGGTCGCCAGGACGCGGCCCGTGGGCAGGTTCGCGAGGTCGAACTCGCCCCCGGTTCCAAGCGGCGAGGAGAACTGTCTGCCGCCCGCGGCCACCGTGATCTCGCCGAGGGCCGGGCGCACCTCCTGCCCTCCGGCAATGAGAACGACCGAGCCGCGGACGCTCCGGATCTTCTGCACAGGGAACCCGACAAGCGTCCCGCCCCGGTAGGGGGGCGCCACGACCTTTTCCGTCGCCTCGATCCCGTAGTCGAGCGGGACGTCCTGGTCGGAGATTCCCAGGCGGTTCCCGTAGTAGGGCATCAGGTTCGGGACCAGGATGTCCCCATGCTGATTCGTGCGCGCGATCGGCTGATTGTTCGACAGACCCATCACGCCCCCGAGCCCCGGAACGCGTATGAGGGCGAAGCTGTCCCCCACCGCGCGGGTCGGGACGACCGCGCCGCCGATCGCGACCACTCCGCCCGAGACGCTCACGCTGCTGACCTCCTTGCCGTTGACGCGATCGGAGCGGGCCTCATAGCGGCCGTAGGGGCCCTGGAACTGGAAAGCGCCGCTGGCGCCGTCCCGGTCCGTCCCGCTGAAGCCGCTCGCGCGGTATCCGTACCCGGTCCCGAGAGGAAGTGATTTCTGCACGTCGACCCAGGTCCCGCTCGCGCCGCCCTGCCGTTCCCCCGACAGGCTCCCCGTCGTGGCATGGTCGAGGAAGCAGCTCAGCCCGACAAAGGCCTCCGTCTCCGGCTTGCCGCCGCGGCGCGCACGACCGCCCGAAACGAGCAGGTTCACCCGGCGCACGAGCGCAACGGTCGACGAAAGCGACAGCCTCTCCGTGCCCGGTGCGTCACGCATGATGGAAGACCCATACTGGGCGGTCAGGCTGACGCGCGGGCCGATCGAGATTCCCGCGAGAAGACTGGTCTCGAGGCGCGGCCGGTCCTGGGCCGCACGCAGGCTCAAGGTCGCGTAATCGGTGCTGAGGGCGCGGACGACGGCACCGAAGTTCACCGGCCGACCGAGATATCGGTAGACGAGCGATCCGGCCGCGCCCCGCCGGCCATCGTCGCGGCTGAGACCGAACGACCCCTCGAACTCGCCGAAGGGGAGACGTGCGGCAAGACCGCCCCCGCCGCTCACGACGTCGGCATCGGCTTCGAGGCGCCCCTCCGGCGTGAGCCTGTCGGTCCAGCCGAAGCGGTACCGGCCCAGGAACGCGAGGCCTCCGTAGTCTCCACTTCGGGTACCCACCCGATCCCGCCGGAAACCGAGACCAAATGTGTACTCGGTCAGTCCAGGCGCTAGGACGGCCGAGCCGGCGTAGAAGGGGTTCGTGAGAGTCCGCTCCTGTCCGAACGCGTCGCGTACGACGACCTCGGCCGTCCCGCTGCCCGCCGGCAGCGACAGGTTTGTAAGGTCGAACTGTCCCGGGGGAATCTGCTCCCTCCGGACGATCGATCCATTGACGTACACATCCGCGGTTGAAGGGGTGGTCACCGCCCCCGAGAACGACAGGGTCGGGGTGCGGATGAAATAGGGATCCAGGTCGAAGTTGCGCGACATGCCGAACCCTCCCAGGAAGAGCGCCCCGCCGAGGCCCCCCGCCGCCGCGAGCGAGTCGCCCCAGACGAAGCGGCGCAGCCGCTCGCGGTTATCCCTCGTGTAGCTCGTGAGACCCCGCACCGTCTCGCCCTCCCGGGTGCGGGAGAAGCTGCTGTAGGCCAGATCGCCGCGCAGGCTCACGCCCGCCTCTCCGAAGGCGTCGAGATTCCGAACGCCCTCGCCGGTCACCGCGTAATTGAAAAACGCGCTCGTGTCGGTGCTGTAGATCAACCCGGGAGGCCGGCCGGGGGTGAGATCCTTGACCGTGGATCCCAGCCAGTCCGGAGGGACGGTCAGGTCCAGGGCGATCGCCTCCGCGTCGAGCGCGAACCGGGCCTGGGGGGCAAGCGATGCCAGCGAGACGAACTCGCCGTCGCCGGACGACTCACGCAGGCCAGAGAACCCATGAACGCCGGCGGCGGCGAGGTCCCCGACTCGCGCCATGACGTCTCCCTCGCGGACCAGCACCAGGAGATCCCCCTTGTCCACGTGATTGATGGTCACCGGAAGAATGACCCGCTCGGGCCCGCCTGCGGCGGCCGCCGAGCCAAGGACCATCGGACCCGCGATCAAGAGCGCGGGCAGTAGCGCCGGAGACCGCGATCGCCGGCCGCACGCCAGCACATCCTTCCCCCATCAGAAGTGGACGGTGGCGATCACCGTCCCGATCCGCCCGCCGGGCGGCGCATGCGGCCTTCGGGCGAGGCGCCTGTCCACCACTGTCAGATTCGTTCTCGAGACTCCGGATGTCCGCGGGATCGTCGCGCCGGTGACGGCCCGCTCCTCCTCCAGCGTCACGCTGGGGAAGACTCCCCGCGTGCAGGCCATCATCAGCTCCACGCCGTCCACGGGGGTTCTTGAGGGGTCATCCAGGCCCCGACCGGCGACGGCGATCCTGCATGTTGGCCGGATCAGTGAGATGACCTGAATGCCCCCCGTCAGCGTCTCGGCGCGAGCCGCCCCCGGGATCGAGACAAGACAAAGGACGGCCCATGCGCCCGCCCGGATGAGGCGGGAGGTCATGCGGATGCCGTCACTCGGACCGCGGCTGAGGCCCCGGATCGGCCGGCGCGCCGCAGATCCCGGGAGGCACCGGCTGCCGTATCTCGAAGGGGTCGCCATCCGTGCGGGCCTCGATCACGAAAGTCCCGATGCGGGCGCATTCCTCGGCGGAGATCGTCTCCTCGTATTCCCGGAGGCCCCCCGCCAGCACGTACCACCCATCCTGCGCGTGATCAAACACGGTTTCTCCCGAGGGCCCGAGGCCGCGCACGTGCATGCTCTCCAGGAGGAAGTGGGCGTTGCCAGTGTTGCGCACGCGGAAGCGGAGATGCCCTCCCTCGGACCCCCCCATCTCGATCCTCCCCGCGGGCTCGGGACGGGCAGGCTGTACGAAGATCGGAACGCCCATCTTGGTGAGGACCCGCACCTGCGTTCCGGCGTTCGCCACCTTCGACACCCGCGCGGGAGGGAGCTCCTCGACGAAGATCCGGTAGGTTCTCTCGGCCGCGCCGGCGGGGATGGTGGATCCGACACGAATCTTCCGCTCCTTGCCGGGTCCAAGAGACAGGAGCGCCGGGAAGAAGACAATGTCCTGCGTGGGAGCGAGCCGGATCTCGCCCCGGGTACCCTGCTCCCAGGCGAATGCGCTTATCTGGAACCTCAGCTCCTCCGAGCTCTCGTTGTCGAGAGTCAGGAGCGCGCTGCGGTTCGAGCCGGAAAGCGCCACCTGGACAGGGGTCACGGTGAAAGAGCTCGCCCTCGCGGTCCCCGCCTGGCAGAGCGCCAGGGCGGAAAGGGCCGCGGCGAGCGTCACGCGCACGCTCCGTTTCATCACCTGGGCCACGGTGGGTTCTCTAGAAGTTGACGGTGGCCACAACGGTGTCGGTGTAGCTCCCCGACGGCAGATCCTGCGCCGCGGGAATCTGTCCGCACACGTTGTAGTTTCGGGCGTTCCTGTTCGGGGCGGCGGCCGGAGTGAAGAGATTCGCGCCGGCGGTCCCCCAGACGGTGGGCGAAGCATACGAGCAGGCGGTTCCGGGCGTCGTGTTGGGCGGCTGGTAGGCCTCGTAGGTCAGGAAGTTCGACGAACCGTCGGTCATCCGGCGGGTGCTGCCGCTGGCGTTTGAGCCCAGGCCAAGCCCGATCGTGGCCGCGGCGCCCTTGGTGCAGGTAACGGTCACCGTGCCCGAGCCGTTCAAGGGTGACGAGGCCTGGGCCACGATGGGATCGTAGGTGCCGAACGCGACGGCGCTGGTGCTGATCGTGCAGTTGTTATCGATGTTCGCCGAGATGGCGATGTTCGAGTTGGCCGAGCCTGCCAGGGCCGGCATTACGCCGAGCACCACGATGACGAGAATCGCTGGCATCCACCTGTTCATGGGACCTCCCTCTTGTCGCGGATTTTGTCCGCGTTCCGCCACGAAGACCCAAGCATTCATGGCGGCGCCGAAGAGTGCAAGCGTCGGGCTATCGCAAACGCGCCGCAGGTCCCTGTCGCGAGCGCGTGCCTTCCCGACCCGGGTATTTACCCTAGTCACTTCAGGTTATGAAATTCTGAAGTGACCTAGGCTTAACGCCTGATACGAATGTTTGACGATCCAGGCGCGACGGCGCTCGCATTTTTTGTGACTTTGTGTGCCCTAAATTGTCACCCCGGCCCCCGGGGTCGTGGCCTTCTATTCGCCTGGCTATCGGGTGGTTGCCGGAGCCGCCGAGTCTGGCAGCCGTCGGCGCGCCCCCTTGATTGGCCCGGGGAGACGTGGTACAAGGTCGCCTCTCCGGGACGCCCGTGGCCCGGTTGGAGCCGATTAGAATCACTCGAAGGGGGATTCACGATGACTCGCACCGACCTGATCGACGCGATCGCCCGGGAGACCGAAACGGACAAGGCCAAAGCGAAGGCCTTTCTCGAGGGTTTCACGCGCATCGTCGAAAATGAGATGAAAAACGAGGGGGAAGTCCCTCTCGCCGGCCTCGGCAAGTTCAAGGTCACCAAGCGCAAAGCCCGCACCGGCCGCAATCCAGCCACCGGCGAGGCCATCCAGATTCCCGCCAAGACGGTAGTGAAGTTCGCCGTCGCGAAGGCCCTCAAGGAACTCATCAAGACCTAGCGAAGCGAGGCGCGTGGCAGCGGCCAGCATCACGCACCGTGCCCTCCTCCAGGACACCTACCTGCAGGACCTCGTCCTGTCGATCTACCGCGTCTACACCAGGCGGATGACCGACGGGGCGGCGAGGGAGATCCTCGAAGCCTATCTGAAGGCCGAGGCCTACCGCGGACGCTTGATCGCCGACCGGATCGCGGCGGGCGTGGAGGCGGGCGGGGCGAGCGCCGCGGCCCCCCTCCGCGCGCTCTTCGCCGGGGCGGGCCGGGTCTACGGCATGGCGACCTCGCTGCTTGGCACCCGGAGGATGCTGCGGATCATCCTGTCGGCGAGTGAGCGCGCCTCGCGGCGCGCCTGTGCCGCCGTCGGGGCCCCCGCCCCCCCGGAGGCGCAGTTCCTGGCAACGCTGAAGGCCAGGAATGAAGGGGAACTGGCCGACACGCTCCGCCAGCACCTTATCGACACGCGGCGGCGCAGGGACTGAGCCTTTCGAAACGAGTCGGGGCTAGGCGAGCGTCCGGGCGAGCGTGTCTTCTCCGCTGGCGGCCGTGACCCGGACGGTGAGTAGACGGTTGAAATAGTCGCCGGCGGGGCGGTCCCCCGGATCGATCCCCAGGTCGATGAAGTTGTCCGACAGGGCGCGCAGCCGCCCGTCCGGCCTTATTTCCCGCAGCGCGAGCACGGAGAGGTCGCGGTCCACGAAGCCGCGGCGGAACTGCAGGGAGAGTTCCTGCCCGAGCGCCCGCAGCCGCGCGCTGCGTTCCTTGATCACCGCGGGGGGGACCGGGTCCGGCAACCCCGCGGCGTGCGTGCCCGGCCGCGCCGAATAAGAAAAGACATGCAGGTAGTTGAGGGGTGACGCCTCGATGAACTGCCGGGTCGTCTCGAACTCGGCGTCGGTTTCTCCGGGAAAACCGACGATGACGTCGGCCCCGAGGCCGATGTCCGGAACGGCCTGCCGCAGGCCGAGGACGACGCGGGCGTAGTCGGCGGTCCGGTAGGGGCGCCGCATGCGGGCGAGGACCGCGTCGCAACCGGACTGAATAGGGACCTGGAGGTGCCGCGCCAGCCTCGCTCCGCTTCGGGCAAGGAGGGCCTGCACTTCAGACGTGACTGTCTTCGGCTCGAGAGAGTTGAGACGCAACCGGCCGAGGCCCGGAACGGCGAGCGCTCTCTCGATGAGGTCGTGCAGCCTGATGGGCGGGTCGAGATCCCGGCCGTAGTCCCCGGTGTTGACCCCGGTGAAGACGATCTCCCGGTAGCCCGCGTCAGCGAGCCGCTCGATCTCGCGAATCACCTCACCGGGCGGAACGCTCCGGCTGTCGCCGCGGACGGCCGGGATGATGCAGTACGAGCAGCGCAGGTCGCAGCCGTCCTGGACCTTGAGGTAGGCGCGCGTCCGGCCCCCCTCCTCGAACGGCGGATCGCAGGCCCCCGTCGCGCCCAACGCCCCCAGCGAGTCGCGGGGCGGCGTCCCGGGCAGGCCGAGCGCCATGGCGGCGAGGGACTCGACGCGTGACGCCTGGTCACGCATCCCGACCACATGATCGATGCCCGGAAGACCCGCGAGCGCGGCGGGCTCGCGCTCCGCGTAGCATCCCGTGGCGATCAGCGTGGCGCGCGGGTTCAATCGCCGCAGCCGGCGGGCGATCTGACGAGCCTCGCGGTCGGCGCCGCCGGTCACGGTGCAGGTGTTCAGGACGACGATGTCGGCCTCTCCGGAGTCGGAAAGCCGCCGCAGGCCGAGGCCGCGCAAGCGGGCCTCAAGGGTCGAGGAGTCGGCCTGGTTGAGCTTGCAGCCGAGGGTGACGATCCTGTAGGTCGGCACGGTTCAGGAGCCGGACGGGCGCGGCGGCTTCTTGAGCGCGCGATTGGTCGCGGCCACCTTGTCGGCCATCTCGTCCTTGAGCCGGTGGAGCTTCCGGCGAAGACCGGGGTCGACGGTGGCGAGGATCTGGGCAGCGAGGATGGCGGCGTTGCGCGCGCCGGACTTGCCGATCGCCATGGTGGCGACCGGGACTCCCCCGGGCATCTGCACGGTCGAAAGAAGCGCGTCGAGTCCCTGCAGGCTCGAGGAGGGAAGCGGCACCCCGATGACGGGAAGGGTCGTGTGGGCAGCCACAACACCGGCGAGATGGGCCGCGTGCCCGGCGCCGACGATCGCCACCCCGAAGCCGTTCGCCTCGAGCTCGCGGGCGAAACGCGCCGTGGCTTCGGGCGAGCGGTGCGCGCTGGTTACGTCGATTTCGTGAGGAATGCCGAGGTCGGCCAGGGTCCGCGCGGCCTCCTGCATGACGCTCATGTCGCTGTCGCTGCCCATCGCCACCCATACCTTGAGCGATGAGCGCTTCCCGGACGAGGCGCGGTTTTCCGCTATCCGGGGGCTTTTCCTGAGGCGTTGCGGCACGATTCACCCTCCGCCGGGGCCGGTTCAGGCTCCGAAAAACGCCGATTGTAGCAGATGGGCCGCGCGGTGAGGGCGGGGTCGGCCTGACTCAGGCGAGCTGTTGCTTCACGGCGGAGCGAATCGGCTCTTCGCAGGCGCACCGCGTCAGCAGGCGGTTGCAGGCGAAGCAGTAGCCATGCGTCGCGAAATAGTCGGCCATCTCCTCCTGCCAGGCGTCGATGAACCCGACTTTCTCGTAGTCGGTCATGCTGCTCACCTCGATCAGCAGGCGGATGTTCTCTCGCGACTCGTGATAAGTTCTCAGCAGCTCGAAGATGCTCTTGCCGTTTGGACTTGACGCGACCACGGGCATTCTCCTTGAACAAACCAAGGGAATACTAGCACTTGGACGGGTGGTACTCAAGCGGGACGCACCCCGGTTCGCGGTGGAGGATCCGCACCGGGGGCGGCGGCCACGGCGTCCCTGGCGATGTCCTTACGAAGCTGCTTCCCCGCGAAACGCACCCGCCCGGCCGCGGAATAGCAGCGCTTCGCCGCCTCGGCGAACCCCGCCCCGATCGCCGTGACAGCCAGGACGCGGCCTCCGGCGGTCACGATGCCGCCATTCTCCATGCGCGTGGCCGCATGGAAAACCTGGACCCCCTCGGTTCCTTCCGCGGCCTCGAGTCCCTCGATCGGGTGGCCGGTCTCGTAGGCTCCCGGATACCCCGACGAGGCCAGGACGACGCAAACGGCGCGCTCCTTGCGCCAGGTGATCCGGGTCTCCGCGAGACGCCCGGCGATAGTGGCCTGCAGGACCGGCACCAGATCGCTCTCGAGCCGCGCCGCGATCAGCTCGGCTTCGGGATCGCCGAAGCGCGCGTTGAACTCCAGTACCATCGGTCCCTCGCGGGTCAGCATCAGCCCCGCGTAAAGGACCCCCTGGTACGGGCGGCCTTCCCTCGCGAGGCCGCCGACGGTGGGGACGAGCACCGAATCGCGGACCGTGCGGAAGATGGCGGCATTGACATGGACCGAGGGGGAGTAGCCGCCCATCCCGCCGGTGTTCGGGCCGGTGTCGGCGTCGCCGAGGCGCTTGTAGTCCTGGCAGGTCTCGAGAGGCAGCACGCTCTCGCCGTCCGACAGGCCGAAAAACGACACCTCGAGCCCGGACAGGCAGTCCTCGATCAGGACCCGGGCGCCCGCCAGACCGAACCGCCGCTCGACGAGCATCGTCTCGATGGCCCGGTCCGCTTCATTCGCGTCCATGGCGACGACGACCCCCTTGCCCGCCGCCAGGCCGTCCGCTTTCAGGACCACCGGGAAACCCTTCTTTCGCTTCCTGAGGATCGCGCGCGCCTCCTCGGCGCTGTCCGCCACCGCGAACCCTGCGGTCGGGATCCCGTGCCGCGTCATGAATTCCTTGGCGAAGACCTTGCTCGATTCGATCTCCGCCGCGGCCCGGGTCGGCCCGAAGATCGGCAGCCCCCGCTTCCCGAATTCGTCCACGATCCCCAGGCTGAGCGGCAGCTCGGGCCCGACGATTGTCAGGTCGATCTTTTGGGTGGCCGCGAAATCGGCCATCTCGATGATGGAGGAGGGATCGATCGCGGGGCACTTGGCCAGCCGCGCGATGCCGGCGTTGCCGGGGGCGCAGTGGAGCTCCTTCACGAGCGGGCTTTTCCGAATCGCCCACGACAGGGCGTGTTCGCGAGCGCCGCTTCCAACGATGAGGATCTTCATGGATGGCCGGCGGCATTATTCCACGGCGATTTTCCGACCGTCAAGGACGCACGTCCCGAGACGCGAAGCGCCGTGCCCCGCGCCCACCGGGCACGGGTCCGGTGTCGCTTCGCGAC
>JANMQK010000035.1:0-30324 GCA_031370485.1 Acidobacteriota bacterium
TTGCCCAGGGCGCGGGCGAACCCGGTGACGGTCTCCGCGACCCCCGGGTCCGTCATCACGGTGTGCACGACCTCGACCAGCTTCATGAGAGGCACCGGGTTGAAGAAATGCAGTCCGGCGAACCTCCCGGGACTCTTCGTGCCGGCGGCCATCTCGGTGACGGACAGTGAGGAGGTGTTGCTGGCGACGATGGCCGTCGGCCGCAGCAGCTCCTCGAGCCGCGTGAAGATTTCGTGCTTGACCTTGAGGTCCTCGACGACGGCTTCGAGGACGATGTCGGCGTCCTTCAGTGAGGCGAGATCCGTGCTGCCGGTGATCCGGGCCAGGGTCGCCTTCTTGTCCTCGGGCCGCACCTTCCCCTTGACGACGCCCGCCTCCAGGAACTGCTCGATCCTCTTCAAGCCGGAGTCGAGGATGGATTTGGACACCTCGACGACGGTCGTGGTGAATCCGGACTGGGCCGCGACCTGGGCGATTCCCGAACCCATGAGACCGCACCCCAGGACTCCCACCTTCTTGATCTCCATGAATCCTCCATTACGGGCTCTGCGTCGCCCGTGTGTCAGGCGGCCTTCGCCCGGTGTGCCTCGAATACCACGGCAATGCCCTGGCCTCCTCCGATGCAGGCGCTGGCGACGCCGTACCTGCCGCCGCGCCGGCGCAGCTCCAGCAGGAGCGTCAGGGCCAGGCGGGTCCCGGTCGCTCCGAGCGGATGGCCGAGGGCTACGGCCCCGCCGTTCACGTTCACGCGGTCCCGATCGAGCCCCAGTTCCTTTTCGACAGCCAGGTACTGGGCCGAAAACGCTTCGTTGATCTCGAACAGGTCGATCTCCTTCAGCGACAACCCCGCCCGCTCGAGCGCGGCCCGGATGCTCGGGACCGGCCCAATCCCCATGATGCGCGGCGGCACTCCCGCCACGGCGTGGGCCACCATCCTGCCGAGGGGCGTGCCCGGAAGGTCGCGCGCGGCGCGGGGCGAGGCGAGAACGACGGCGGCGGCGCCATTGACGATCCCCGAGGCGTTCCCCGCGGTCACCTGGCCCCGGCCGCCGAACGCGGCGGGCAGCTTTCGCAGGGCCTCGATGGTGGTCTCGGGGCGGCGGTGGTTGTCCTCGGATACGATCACCTCCCGCCCCTTCTCCCTCACCGTGACCGGCACGATCTCCTCGGCGAGCTTCCCGGCCCGGACCGCGGCCTCGGCCGCCTGCTGGCTGCGCAGCGCATACTGATCGGCCTCCTCCCGCGTGATGCCGCGCTCCTCCGCGAGGTTTTCGGCCGTCTGCGACATCGAGAACCCGCAATGAGTGTCGAGGAGTCCGGCCACCAGCGAGTCCTCGAGGGCGACATGTCCCATCTTGAGCCCGCTCCGAAGCCCGCGCGCCACGTGGGGCGCCTGGGTCATGTTCTCCATGCCCCCAGCGAGGACCACCTCGGCTTCCTCGAGCGCGAGAAGCCCGGCGCCGGTCACGATTGACTGGAGGCCCGACCCGCACAGGCGGTTCACCGTGAGCGCCGGCACGGTTTCCGGCAGGCCCGCCTTCAATCCGACGTGGCGGGCGCCGTACAGGGCATTGGCGCTGGTCTGCATGGCGTTGCCGAAGACCACGTGGTCCACGCGCCCCGGGGCAACGCCCGAACGGCGCAGGGCCTCGCGGGCGGCGATCGCCCCGAGGTCAGCCTCCCGCAGATCGCGGAAATGGGTGTTGTAGGTGGCCATCGGCGTGCGTGCGCCGGCGATCACCAGGGCATCGTATTTCATGCGTGCTCCTTGGCGGGGCGCGCCCGCTCGCGCGCCGTGTGATGGTCCGCGAGCTTCACCCGGCATCTGAAGTCGTCGGCCTGGACCAGGACCAGCTGGCACATTTCGAAAAGCCGCGAGCGGACCCGCGGGCCGATGCGATCGGTGAGCGAGGGCGTGCGCGGGTTCCTGGGATCGTCGAGGTAGTTTGTCGTCACGACCGTCGACTTCTTGTCGTTGTAGCGCGTGGTGACGATGTGCGCCAGGGTCTCCTCCACCCAGGGGCTGAACTGCCGGCCGCCGAGGTCGTCGAGCACGACCACTTCCGTGGAAAGGACCGGCTGCAGCAGGTCGAGCTCGGACATCCCGGACTGCCGATCGAAGGTCGCCTGGAGCTGGCGGAGCAGGTCCTGGACGTCGCAGAAAAGGCACGGGACGCCTTTCTCGAGCATCAGGCGCCTGGCGATCGCGACCGTGAGGTGGGTCTTCCCCACCCCCGGCGGACCCATCAACAGGAGACCGAGGTCACCCGAGGGGTACTCGTCCGTGTAGCGCTGCGCCGCGTTCTTCGCCCTCGCCAGGGACAGGTTCCGCATGTCGTAAAGGTCGTAGTTCCCGAACTCGCAGTCGTGGTACCGCGGCGGGACTCGGGCGGCTTCGAGGAGGTGGGCCACTCCGGCCGGACGCGTGGCCGTCTCGCGGCACGCGCAGGGCAGGGCGCGACTTCGGCCATCCTGCTCCTGGATGACGAACCCGATTCCTCCGCAGCGGTTGCACTCCGGGGGGGGCGTAGCGCTCATGCGAGACTCCTCGGGACCCGCTGTCCCGGACCCGGCGGCATCAGTTCAGGTATCCCTGCAGCTGCTGGCACTTCTGCGAGCGGTTCAGCTTCTCGAGCGCCTGTGCCTCGATCTGGCGTATCCGCTCCCGCGACAGCCCCAGCATCTCGCCAATCTCCTTAAGGGTCTTCGGCTCGCCCTCGTCAAGTCCGAAGCGCAGCCTCAGCACCTTCTGCTCCTTGGGATCGAGCTCCCCGAGGCAGGCGTGCAGGTGGTCCTTCAGCGAGGACCGCAGCAGCGCCATGTCCGCCGAGGGAATGACATCCTGCTCGAGCTTGTCGGAGAGATGGAACTCGTGCTCCTCGTCGATGACGGTCGACAGGGACACGTTTTCGTCGGCGACCTGCAGGAGGTTGATCACCTCCTGGACCGGAACCTCCAGCTTGGCGCCGATCTCCTCGGGAGTCGGGCTGCGCTCCAGATCAAGCGTGAGCTGGGAGATGGTCTTGCCGATCCTGTAGAGCAGATTCGCCTGCTTCTGCGGCAGCCGGAACGCCCCGCTCTGGTCGGAGAGGGCGTGAATGATCGCCTGCCGGACCCACCAGACGGCGTAGGTGATGAACTTGACGTTTTTCTTCGGATTGAACCGCTTGGCAGCCTCGATCAACCCGATGTTGCCTTCATTGATCAGGTCGAGGAAGGACAGGCCGCAATTGCGATACCGCTTGGCGAAGCTCACGACGAACCGGAGGTTCGCCTCCACGAGCTTGCGAAGCGCGGGCCGATCCCCGTTCTGAATCATGTCGCCGAGCTCCTTCTCCTCCTCGGGCGTGATTCGCGGCAGCTTGGAGATTTCTTGAAGATACTTCTTCAGAGTCTCGGAGGACGAAGACGACGAGGCTCTCTTGGCGGATGTCCGTTCCTCTTCCACCCATCACCCCTTTTCAATCTTGATGATGCGAGTCGGTGTGTGGAGCTTTACGAGGGCCTTGCTCGGGTCGCTTCCCTCGCCTCGGCGCCGGCGTTCGAACTCATCCTTGAGATCGGCGACAAAGCGATCCATCTCCTGCTGCATGTGTTCCATCTTCCGGCGAAGATTCATGATGATCTCGACCCCCGCGAGGTTGACTCCGAGCTCGCGGGTCAGGCTCAGGATGAAGGACAGAGTTTCGAGGTCCGAGTCCGAGTAGAGACGCGTGTTGCCCTCGGTGCGCGACGGGCGGAGCAACCCCTCGCGCTCGTACAGCCGCAGGGTCTGTGGGTGGACGTCGAAGCGCTTGGCCACGATGCTGATCATGTAGTAGGCCTTGTCTCTCTTCGGGGCCATCGCGTGTCTCCTGTCCGGAGGGTCCGTCAGGCGAAGAGTGCCTTCCGGAGCTTGTCTCCGGGGTCCAGATCGCCGAGCTCCCGCAGGATCTGCCGCGAGCGCTCGTCCGCCGCGCGCGGAGTCGTCACCCGGATTTCAACATAGTGATCGCCGCGCACGGAGTCGCGCAGGGAGGGGGCTCCCTTCCCGCGCAGCCTGAGCTTCTGGCCGTTCTCGGTGCCGGGCGGAACCCGGATCACGGTCTTGCCATCAATCGTCGGCACCTCGATACTCGTTCCGAGCGCGGCCTCCGTCACCGTGACCGGCACGGCGCAGTAAATATTATCACCGATCCTCCTGAAGTACGGGTGCGGCTCGACCTGGGTGGTGATGAAAAGATCCCCCGGAGGTCCGCCATTCCGTCCGGCCCGGCCTTTTCCCGGAACGCGCACGCGCGAGCCGGTGTCGACTCCAGGCGGAGTGTGCACCTTGATGGTCTCGCGCGCTCTCAGCACTCCCGCGCCGCCGCAGTTGCCGCAGCCGTCCCACCCCAGCGTTCCCCCTCCATCGCAGCGGGGACAGGGGCTGGAGAAACGAAGCGAGCCCGTGGCGCGGCTGATTCGTCCGGTCCCGGCGCACTGGTTGCAAGGCCGGCGGTGGCGCGAGGGTATCTTTCCCGAGCCGTTGCATCGCGGGCAGGCGGACTCCGCGTCCACCGTGATCGAGGTCGTCAGCCCGCGCATCGCGTCGAAAAAGGACAGCCTGACGGCGTGTGTGAGATCCTCCCCCCGCCTTGGAGCGTTCCGATCGAAGGGCTCCGAAGGTCGTCCGCCCAGGATCTCCGAGAAAAACGACGAGAAGCCGCCCGCATCCCCGAGGTCGAAAACCCCCTCGTGCTCGCGCGGCCCGCCCCTGGCGGATCCGCCCGCGGATCGGGCGTCGCCGTACTCGAGCTGGAGGTCGTGCGCCTTGCGCTTCTGGGGATCCGAGAGGACCTCGTAGGCCTCGCTGATTTCCTTGAACCGGGATTCGGAGCGCGCGTCGCCCGGGTTGAGATCGGGGTGGTACTTGCGCGCCAGCTTCCGGTAGGACTTCTTGATGTCCGCGATGCGGGCCCGGCGATCCACACCGAGCACCTGATAGGCGTTCATGGCAGTGACCCTAGACGATCCGGACCTTGATCGGCGCGGAGCGCGCTTCGGGCGACTTCGGCAGCAGGACGTCGAGGACGCCGAGATGGAACCGGGCGGTTATCTTCGCCTGATCGATGGGCGCGTGCAGCGGGAAGGTCCTGTGGAAGGGCCCGTACGAGCGTTCGACGCGCAGGTGATCCGCCTTGCGGGTCTTCTCGAGAGGTCGCTGGCCGCGCAGCGTCAGAATGCCGTTCTCGAGGCTGAGCGCAATGCTGTCCTTCGGCACTCCCGGCAGCTCGGCGCTCAGGCGGAATCCCTCGCGGTCCTCGGTAAGATTGACCGCGGGATTCCATCCGGCGGCCTCGCCTTTCGCGAGGTCGCCCCCCTTGCGGAGGACGGTCTCGAAGAGACGGTTCATCCTCTCCTTGAGACTCATCAGGTCCCGCAGCGGGTCCCAGGACATCGCGGGGGACTCGCCGCGCGGCCCACGGGGCGCCCTGGCGCTCATCGCTTGGACTCGTCGACGTCCACGTACTCCGCGTCAATCACGTCCCCCTCCTTGGCCCCGCCGCCCGGCTCGCCGCCGGGGGGCGGAGAGCCTCCGGCGTCGCCGGGGGCCGCCGGACCGGACCCTGTTTCCGCCTTCTGGTAGAGGTGCTCGGCCAACCGGTACGAGGCCTTCTCGAGGTTCTTCAAGGAGGCCTCGATGCTCTCCTTGGTCCCCTCCGGGAGGACCTTGCGGACCTCCTCGATCGCGTCCCGGATCGCGCGCTCGTCCTCGGCGGAGACCTTGTCCTTGTTCTCTTCAAGGAGCTGTTCGATCTGGTGGACGCGGGAATCGGCGGTGTTGCGGGCCTCGATATCCGCGCGCCGCTTCTTGTCCTCTTCGGAATGCGACTCGGCCTCCTGGACCATCTTGTTGATCTCGTCCTTGCCGAGGGTCCCCGTGCCGCTGATGGTGATTTTCTGTTCCTTGGCGGTGGCCTTGTCCCGCGCCATGACGTTCAGGATGCCGTTGGCGTCGATGTCGAAAGTCACCTCGACTTGGGGAATGCCGCGCGGTGCGGGGGGAATGCCGACGAGGTGGAAGCGTCCGAGCGTCCGGCTGTCGCGGGCTAGCTCGCGCTCACCCTGAAGCACATGCACCTCGACGCTCGTCTGGCTGTCGCTGGCCGTGGAGAAAATCTCGCTCTTGCGCGTGGGGATGGTCGTGTTCCTTTCGATCAGCCGCGTCATGACGCCGCCGAGCGTCTCTATCCCGAGCGACAGGGGCGTCACGTCAAGGAGGAGGAGGTCCTTTACTTCGCCTCCCAGGACGCCCGCCTGGATCGCGGCTCCGATCGCGACTACCTCGTCCGGGTTGACGCCCTTGTGGGGCTCCTTTCCGAAGAGCTGCCGCACGATTTCCTGGACCTTGGGGATCCGCGTGCTGCCGCCCACAAGGACCACCTCGTCGATGTCCCCCGGCTTCAGCCCGGCGTCCTTCAACGCCTGCTCCACGGGGTGGATGGAGCGCTCGAAGATGTCGCCGGCGAGACGCTCGAAGTGGGCCCGGCTGAGCTTCATTGTCAGGTGCTTCGGTCCGGTCGCGTCGGCCGTGATGAAGGGCAGGTTGATCTCGGTTTCGGTGACCGTCGAGAGCTCGCACTTGGCCTTTTCGGCTGTCTCCTTCAGACGCTGCAGGGCCATCCTGTCCTTGGACAGGTCGATGCCGTTCTCCTTCTTGAACTCCGAGACGATCCATTCGATGATTTTCTGGTCGATGTTGTCGCCGCCGAGATGGGTGTCCCCGTTCGTCGATTTCACCTCGACGACCCCTTCACCGACCTCGAGGATCGAGATGTCGAAGGTGCCGCCGCCGAAGTCGTAGACCGCGATGGTTTCGTCCTTTTTCTTGTCCAGACCGTAGGCCAGGGCCGCCGCGGTCGGTTCGTTCACGATGCGCTCGACCTCGAAGCCGGCGATGCGGCCGGCGTCCTTGGTCGCCTGGCGCTGCGCGTCGTTGAAGTAGGCGGGTACGGTGATGACGGCCCGGGTCACCTTCTCGCCGAGGTAGTCCTCGGCGGACTGCTTCATCTTCTGAAGGATGTAGGCCGAGATCTGCTCGGGGCTGTGCTCCTTGCCGCGGATCCGGACTCTCGCGGCGTTCGCGGGGCCCGCGGCGACCCTGTAAGGGACCATCTTCATTTCCTCAGTGACCTCCTCCATCCGACGGCCCATGAAACGCTTGATGGAGAAGATGGTGTTTTCGGGGTTCGTGATCGCCTGACGCTTGGCCACCTGGCCGACGAGCAGCTCCGCCTTGTCGGTGAACGCGACCACCGATGGGGTCGTCCGGGAGCCTTCGGCGTTCGGGATGACGACCGGTTTCCCGCCTTCCATGACGGCCACGACGGAATTGGTCGTGCCGAGGTCTATGCCGATTATCTTGCTCATTTCGATGTTCTCCTCCCGCAGGGCTCCACGAGCCTCTATTAGTCAGCGCGTAGTATATATATTGAGTATATCGTTGTCAATCTTAAATTGTCTTGATGCTGTGTATACAAGTATTTTATTTACTATCTGTTACAGCGCTATACGAGTGGCTGCCGAGAAATCTTGTAGGTTCCCGACTCGACCTGGTACAGATAGGGCCTGCCCCGGGGATCAACGATGGCGTCCGGACGGAGCAATCTCCCGGTGACCAGGTAGCGCAGGTCAACTGGATACCCGCGGTTCAGCAGGAAATAGACCTGGATGGCGAAGTCGACCCGTTGCAGGTGATTCTCGGCGATGGCGTCGACGATCGCCTCGGTCTCGCCCGCTCCAATGATGGGCTCCATCCAGGCGAACTGTGCCCTGCCGTCGTCCCAGCCGCTCACGAGCGGCCGGGCGCGAAGCAGGATGGTCCCGCCGGCAAGAAGGATCAGGACCAGGTAGCCGAGCCCAATCAGCAACGGCGACGTCTCGGCCGCCTCGACCGCGGGGACGGGGGTCGCGGCGCCGCGGCGGACGGCCGTTCGAAGCTCTTCGACGAGGTGGCGGCTGATCAGCTCGAAGAGTATCCGGCATGTCTCGAACTCGCCCAGCGCCGATCGCTCGATGATCTCCTGCACGGTCCTTTTCCCGTCGACCAGGCCGTGGACCATGCGCTCCTGCTCGCTCAGCGTGACCGCGCCCGCCGCCTCGTCCTTCGAGGCCGATCTCGCCGCCCCGGGCGCGGCCTGTGCGATATCGACGTTGGCCCGCCTGAACACCATCGAGAAGGACCGGATCGCCTTTTCGATCATCGGCCATTCGTCGAGGATGCGGGCCCCTTCCATCAGCACGCTTTCGGCCGACACGGGCGTGACATGCTCCTGGTCGTACTCGACGCCCTGCTCCTGGCTGAAGTCGTACTCGCCGGTCTTCCACCGGAACAGCCGGAAAACCATCTGGCTGATCTGCACCTGCAGCGCGTCCCTCAGTCCCTTGGCGTCGATGAACTTGTGTTCGACGAGGATCTTGCCCATGCGCTGCAGGGTGCTTTTCTGGATCTTCAGCGCGTCTTGAAGCTGCGCCTCGGTGATCTGACCCGACTTCACCAGCACGGTGCCGAGGCGGTCCTCGAGACGGCGGTGCAGGGAATCCGCTCCCACGACGTTCCCGTCCACGAACGAGACCGTCATGACCTCCTGATCATGCTTGACGGTGAGGACCCCGGTCTTCCGCTGGATTCCGATCAACTGGAAAATGTCCGCGAGGCTGAAATCCTGGAGGGTTCCCTTGAGGGCCATGGCGCCTTACTCCCGCGAAGCTTCGGGCGAGGTCAGGTTGGCGGCGAGCCAGGCGAGGATCGCCAGCCCGAGAAGGGGCACGTACGCGATGCCTCCACCGGCGGTGGCCACCGAGCCTGGAAAGACGAGGAGCCGTCCCCGCGCCATCAGCCCGATCCAGGCGGTCAGCCAGGTGGCGAGGAGGACGACACCCAGGAAAGGCCGGCCGCCGATCGTGTGGCCGCTGCCGGGAAGAACCAGGCTGAAGATGCGGGTACCGATGAAGTGCTGCCGCTTGTAGCGCACGACCTCGGAGAGCTTCCGCTCCTTGACGTTCGGCGCGAGGCCGTCCCTCAGGATGAACAGGTGCATGCACTGAGTGCAGAAATCGGGATACTTGGTCACGGCCTGACAGCGCCGGCAGAAGGCGCGCCCGCATCGCCCGCAGCGTCGCGCCGTCACTCCGCGCGGCGCCAGGCCGATACCGGGGAGGAGCAGCGCGACAAGCAGCCCGGCACCTCCCGCCAAAGTCGTCGAGGTCGTCAGGGCCCTCGCCACTTCGCGCCTCAGGCCGTCCGGCAGGCGAAGGCCCATGGTGCGGTCCCAGATCTCCCGGCGGGAGTACTCGGCATCCTGGGGTAGCCTCTTGGCGTCCGCGGCGGTGGCCCGCGTCACCAGGCGGGTGATGAGAGGGTCGTCGATCTGGCGCGCCAGCTTCAATTCCTCGTCGGCCGCGCCCAGGCTGAACACCTCGAGGTGGGCCAGGTGGCTGTTGTAGTGGGCCAGGGCCATCCTCGGGTCGGTCTCGATGGCCTGGTGATAGTACTTCTGGGCAAGGGCGAACTCCTGCCGCAGGGCGTGCAGGTTGCCGAGGTTCACCATGGCGCGCACGCTCCGGGGATCGATTTCGAGGACCCGCCTGTACTGGGCCATCGCTTCGTCGATATGGCCCGCGGCGCGATACGCGGACCCCAGAAGGAAGGGAAACAGCGGGTCTCCCGGCCGCTCGCGCGCGATGCGCTTCAGGGCGCCCTCGGCCTGAAGATCCGGGCCGGCCCGCGCCGACTGCAGGAGGGCCCGCGCGGCGGGATCGACGGCAGTTTCGAAATGCCATTGCAGGAGCCGACCCGCCGGGCCGGCGATGAGAAGTGCTCCGAGCACCGCTCCGGCCACGAACTTCTCGGACGATTTCAGGTAGGCGAAGAGCAGGCCGGCCCATGCGGCGAGGATCCATGCCGGCGGCAGGGGGAGAACGATGGGCAGGACCAGGATGCTCCAGCCCAGGATCCGGGATCCCCCATCGGAAAGCCTCCCCGAAAAACGCTCCTTGAGATCGTGAAAGAAAGCCGGCGCGGCCCGCAGCGAAAGGAGCACGAGCGCCAGGGCCCCGCCCCAGCAGAGACCCGCGTACACGATCAGGAAGCCGTTCCCGGCGAGATAGTAGAGAGCTTCGGGATCCGCGAGCAGGACGCTGACCCCAGCCCCGATCTCGCGCGTCGCGCCGAAGATGTCCCGGTCGCCTCGAAGCAGCACTCCGGCCAGGCCGAAATGTCCCGCGGCCTGCGAGGGCTCGAATCGCAGGGCGAGCATGTAGTTGTCCCGCGCGCTCCGGTAGTCCCCCTCCTCGAGAGCGCGGCGGGCCTTGGCGAAGAAGGAGGCGGCGATTTCGGGAGCGGCCCGCAGCCCCTCACGGTCCATGAAGGCGAGCGCGGCGGTTACCAGCCGCGCGGCCTCCTCCGTCTGTCCGCGCTGGAGCAGTGCGCGATGCCGGAACCACAGGTCTCCGAGGATCTCCCTCGAATTGACCCCCTGGCCCGGCAGCGGAACCACCTCGGGCGCGCTTTCTCCCCCGCCAGGCTCCGACGCCCCGCGTTCTCCAGGAGAAGCGGCCTGCCCCGATTCAATGACGATGACCTGGGCGTCCTGCCCCGCGGGCGGGTCGGCCGGCCAGGCCGGAGTGATGCCGGCCGACATGGCGATTCCCATCCAGAGCGAGGCGAAGATTCGTCCCGTGCTCGTCACCGTCATGGGTGGATTTCCTGGGCCACGGGGAGGCGGGCCGGGACACTCACGGGGTCTTGGAGGGTCTCGACTTCGCGGTGACGTACTGCATCTGAAGATCGCCGATGAGCCCTTCGAACATGGCCGCCTCTTCCGCGGTCAGGTTGCCGCGAGTCTTGATCCGGAGAGCCTGCAGGAGATCGATGATCTGGTGCGCGCCCTCCAGGTCGACCTCGATCTGTCCCGTGAACGGGTTCTTGGCCAGCCCGAGACTGGCGGCCGCCTGGCGGGCGAGGTTCAGAATCATGTTCTGGAACTGGGCCGACGCCGCTGAGTCATCGCCGGTTCCCTGCGCGGGCCCTTCCGCCCCGGCGCCCTTGCGTCCCGCCTTTTCCCTGGTCGACTCGGAGGGGCCCGGGAAATCGGCCAGCGTATCGGGAGCGTCGTCGCGGGGCGCGTCGGGGTTGCGCAGAGAGCCGTCCGTCGTGAAGGATCGACGATCGATCACGCGGATCTCCTCCTGCTTTTTCGTCTTGTCCCTGGTGTCGCTCATGAGATCCGCCATCGCTTCTCGCAACGCTCGACCCCGGCGGCCGGCATGGCGCGGAGGATAGCACCTCGAAACGCCTAAAACAAGACGCGCCGCAGCGCGTTGCTTCGCGCATCTCCCTGGGCTACCATGCGCCTCGAGTCTCGATGGCCCCCAGTGGAAGGGAGAGCATGTCCGGGATCGATCGGCTCGTGGAGATCATGGACCGCCTGCGCGGGCCCGACGGGTGTCCCTGGGACCGTGAGCAGACCCTGGAGACCCTGGCGACGTACCTCGTGGAGGAAAGCTACGAGGTCGTCGAAGCCATACGCAGCGGCTCTCCCGTCGATTTGAAGGAGGAGCTCGGAGACCTCCTTTTCCAGATCGTGTTCCAGGCGAGAGTCGCTCAGGAACGGGGTGATTTCGATCTCGAACAAATCATGCAGGGGATCGCCGACAAGATCGTCCGGCGCCATCCGCATGTGTTCGGGGACGCGAGGCTGCGCACGGCGGACCAGGTGCTGGCGCAGTGGGAGCAGATCAAGAGCGAGGAGAGACGGGACAAGGAGGACGGATCGATCTTCTCCGGGGTGCCCGCCAGCCTGCCCGCGCTCCTGAAGGCACTGCGGATTTCGAGCAAGGCCTCCCGGGTCGGGTTCGACTGGCCGGACCGCCCGGAATTGCTGGCCAAGGTCGATGAGGAACTGGCGGAACTGCGCGAGGCGCTCGCGAGCGGCGACAAACGGGGTGTCGAGGAAGAGCTGGGGGATCTGCTTTTCACCATCGCGAACGTCGCGCGGCAGGAGGCGATCGATCCCGAGGCGGCCCTGCAGGAGGCCAACCGCAAGTTCGTGGCGCGTTTCCGCTACGTCGAGGGGCGGCTGAGAAAGGAAGGGCTGTCCCCCGGACCCGAGGCCCGCGATCGGATGGAGGCGCTCTGGACGAATGCGAAGTCGGCGGTCAGAAGAACTTCGCCTGGCCGAACTTCCCCATCCTCCGGAATTTCTGGTAGCGCGCCTCGAGGCGCTCGGCGGGGGCGATCGACATGAGTTCCCGGATCTGGGAGGCCAGGTGCTCGTCGAGAATCGCCGCCTGGCGGGCCGGGTCGGCCTGCGCTCCCCCGGGCGGCTCCGGCACGATGGCGTCGATCACCTCCATCTCCTTAAGGTCGGGCGCCGTCATCCGCATCGCCCGGGCCGCCTCCTTCGCTTTGCCCTGATCCGACCACAGGATCGCCGCGCATCCTTCCGGGCTGATCACCGAGTAGATGGCATGCTCGAGCATCAGAACGCGATCGCCGACGGCGATCGCCAGGGCGCCGCCACTTCCCCCTTCCCCGGTCACCGTCACCACGATGGGAATCGTCAGACGCGACATCAGCCTCAGGCTGAAGGCGATGGCCTCCGCCTGGCCGCGTTCCTCGGCGCCCCTCCCCGGGTAGGCGCCCGGCGTGTCCACGAAGGTGAACAACGGCCGTTGGAACTTCTCCGCCAGCTCCATCAGGCGGATCGCCTTGCGGTATCCCTCGGGACGCGGCATGCCGAAGTTCCTGAACACCTTTTCCTTCGTGTCGCGTCCCTTCTGGTGCCCCAGGATGGCGACCGGCGCCCCCTTGTAGAGCGCGAAACCGGCCACGATCGCGGGGTCCTCGGCGTACTTGCGATCGCCGTGGAGCTGGACGAAGTCGGTGAAGATGTGATTGACGTAGTCGAGAGTGTAGGGCCGCTTGGGGTGGCGGGCCACAAGGGCGCGCTGCCACGGCGAGAGCCGGGCGAAGACCTCCTGGCGCATCAGGTCGAGGCGCCGCTGCAGCCGGGATATCTCCGCGGATCGATCGTCGCCGCCCGGGACCCCCGAGAGCTCTTCGATTCTTTTCTCGAGATCGCGCAGCGGCTTTTCGATGTCGTCGTCCTCGACCGCCATGACGGCTAGTCAAGCACACGACCCCCGGGCTGTCAAGCATCCCGCGGCGCTATGCGCGATCAGGCGCGCGGGTGGAAGTCCTTGTAGATTCTCTTCAAGCGCTCCCGGTTGATGTGGGTGTAGATCTGGGTCGTCGAGATGTCGGCGTGCCCGAGCATCACCTGCACCGAGCGAAGGTCGGCGCCGCGCTCGAGCAGATGGGTCGCGAAGGAATGGCGCAGGACGTGAGGGCTGATCTTGCCGCGCAAGCCTATGGTCCGTCCATACTTCTTGAGGATCTTCCAGAAACCCTGCCGCGTCATCGCCCGGCCCCGGCTGTTCACGAAGATCGCTGAGGCGGATTTGCCCTTGAGAAGGGCGGGACGGGCGGGGTCGAGGTACGAGCGCAGCCTCTGCATCGCCGCCCGGCCCATCGGCACGAGCCGCTCCTTCTTTCCCTTGCCAACACAGGTGAGGTACCCGACGTCGAGATTCAGGTCCCGCAGTCGCAGCGATACGAGCTCGGAAACCCTGAGACCGGTGGCGTAGAGAAGTTCCACCATGGCCGCGTCGCGCAGTCCGAGCGGCTGCGCCGGGTCGGGTGCCGCAAGCAGGTGATCCACCTCCTCCAGCGTCAGGAATCGCGGCAGGCTCTTCCAGGTGCGTGGCGCGCGGATGGCCGCGGTGGGGTCCTCATTGACGATTTTCTCGGTCACGAGGTACCGGTAGAACATGCGCACGGCGTTGAGCGTTCGTGCGATCGATTTCGGCGAGAGCCCCTGGCGGGACAAAGACCGGGCGAACTCGTTGATCTCCCCCTGACGGACCTGTCGTGGGTCGCCGCCCTTCCCGTTGAGAAAGCGGCAGAATTTTCGCAGGTCGAGGCCGTAGGCGAGAAGGGTGTTCTTCGCCAGTCCCCTCTCGACCGTCAGGTGGTGGAGGAAATCCTGGACCAGGGAGGTGGTCTTCATGGTCCCTGGCCTTCGAGGACGAAGGTGACCGGCCCGGCGTTCACCAGTTCGACCTCCATGAACTCGCGAAATCGCCCCGTGGCGATCGTGAGCGGGCTGCGGGCCAGGCGTTCGACGAACGCCGCATACATCGCCTCGGCCTCGGCGGGAGGGGCCGCCTTCTCAAAGCCGGGCCGCCTCCCCCGGGTCAGGTCCCCGACCAGCGTGAACTGGGAGACCACGAGGATCGCCGCTCCGATCTCGAGGGCGGAGCGGTTCATTTTCCCTGCGCTGTCTTCGAAAACGCGCATTTGTAGCACCTTGTCGCAGAGCCAGTCAAGGTCGCCCCCCGTGTCCCCCTTCTCGATTCCCAGCAGCACGAGCAGCCCCGCGCCAATGCGGCCCACCGACTCGCCGCGCACGCGGACCTCGGCGCGGGAGACGCGCTGAATGACGGCCCTCAATCGCCTTTCCTCATGACCGACACGATGAGCCGAACCTCCTCGCTGCGGAGCAGGACAGCCGACGCCACGAAAAGCGCCCCGCCGCCCGCCACGAGCGTGCCGAGCCCGATCGACTTCATGACGACGCCGTGAAGCGCAAGGACGTCGATGGCGCGCAACCCGAGGCCGAGACCGCAGGCCATCACCGTCGTGGCGAGGGCGGTGCGTCCCGCCGACACCAGGACATCTCTGTGCAGGAACTCGCCCAGGCGGCGCCGCAGGAGCCACCCCATGGCGAGAGAGTCCGCGAACGCCGAAACGGCGGTCGAGAGCGCGATCCCGCTGTGGGCCATCGGCTCCCGCAGGACGAAATTCAGACCCAGGTGCAGGAAAAAGGTCGCCGCGCCCACAATCACCGGTGTGCGCGTGTCGCGGTGGGCGTAGAAGGCCGTCGCCAGGACGTTCACCGCCGCATACGGCAGGAGTCCGAGGCTGTAGAAGGCCAGGGCGCCGGCCGTCGAGAAGGTGTCTTCGCGCGTGAACTGCCCGTACTCGAACAGCACGTGGATGATCGGCACGCGCAAAACGACCAGGCCGATGGTCGCGGGGACAGTAATGAAGACAAGGAGGCGCATGGCCGTCGACAGCGTCTCGAGAACGCGCTTGCGATCGCCGGCGACCGCGGCGCGGGACAGCGCGGGAAGGATGACGGTCGAGAGGCTGATACCGAAGATCCCGAGCGTCAGCTCGGTGACCCGGTTCGCGTAGTAGAGGAACGAGACGCTTCCGCTGCGCAGGGAGGTCGCGAACTGGGAATCGACCACGAGATTGATCTGCGTGATGCCCACGCCGAAAACGCGCGGCAGCATGAGGCGACCCACCTCCCTGACGCCGGAGAGGTCGAAGGGCCGCGGCCAGCGCAGGTCGAGACCCCGCCGAAGCAGCGCGGGCACCTGGATGACGAGCTGCAGAACGCCCCCCAGCAGCACACCGGCCGCGAAGGCGTAGGCCGGGTTCGGGAAACGGTCCTTCAACCCCAGGGCGCAGCCGATGATCGACAGATTCAGCAGGACAGGCGTGAAGGCGGGCAGCGCGAAGACGTCGAGGGCGTTGAGGATGCCCGAGGCCAGGGCCGTCAACGAAATAAAGAAGATGTACGGGAACATCCAGCGGTTCAGGACAATGGTCAGGTTGAGTTTCTCGGGAGTCACCGCGAAGCCCCAGGCGAGCGCCTGCACGAGGATCGGGGAAAAGACGATTCCCAGGACGACGAGGGTCGCGAGGACGACGGTCAGCAGGTAGAAGACCGACGCGACGAATCGCCACACCGCTTTGTCGTCCTGCCGGCTCGTGTACCGCGCGAATGTGGGGACGAACGCCGAGGTGAGGGCCCCCTCCCCCACCAGGCGCCGGAGCATGTTGGGAATCCGATAGGCGATGACGAAGGCGTCGGAGAGGTTCGCCGCGCCGAGGATCCGCGCCTGCAGGTAGTCGCGCGCGTACCCGGCGACCCGGCTGAGCGCCGTCATGAGGCTCATTGTCCCGGCCGCGCGGAGCAGATGGCGATCTTTGTGCACGAAGCTCCCGCCCTCCCGGAAATCGCCGGGGCGGGGGGATTCTACGCAGCGGGGCCCCCGCTTTCAACCACGGACTGCGCGGGCCGCCCTTGTGGTACCCTAGAGCCGGAACCGATCGGAGAGACGGAGGGCGGCGGTCATGGGAAGCGTCAACAAGGTGATCCTCGTCGGGAACCTCGGGAAAGACCCCGAGGTGCGCTTCACGCAGGGCGGGACGGCGGTGGCCAACTTCACGCTGGCGACGAACGAGGTCTGGAATGACAAGGCCGGCCAGCCGCAGAAGCGGACGGAGTGGCACCGCATTGTCGTCTGGGGAAAACAGGCCGAGTTCGCGCGCGAGTATCTGTCCAAGGGGAAGCAGGTGTACGTGGAGGGGTCAATCCAGACCCGCCAGTGGGACGACAAGGAAGGCCACAAGCACACGACCACCGAGATAAAGGCGCTGCGGCTTCAGCTGCTGGGAGCGCGCTCCGACGCCGGGGAGCCCCGCGGCGCGTCAGGCGGCGGCCAGGAAGTCATCTCCGACGAGCCTCCGCCCCCCGAGGATGACATCCCGTTTTGAATGAGCGCCGGGCCGCAATCAGCCGCGGCGAGGCTTGGGGCCGGCAGATCCTGCCGGCCCTTTTTTTCGGGACGGGACGGGAACGGGTTGCGAGCGGCGGAGTTGTCCCGCGCGCTGCGGGGGCGGTGTTGAACGGCTATGCGCCGCCATCCGGCCGCTCTTCGCCATGTTCACGAAACGGGGCATTGCGGCGGCTCAGGAAAGATCGGCGATCCGGCTGCGCGCCTCGCCGAGGTACTCGGACTCGGGGTGATCGCTCAGGATTCGCTGGTAGGTCTTGAGGGCCTCGGCCTTCTGACCCAGCGCTTCCTGGCAGCGGCCCACCCCCAGCAGCCCCTCCTCCTGCGGGAAGCTGCTGTCCGGGCTGCCCGCCAGGACCTCGAACTGCGCCAGGGCGTCGGCCACCTTTCCCTGCGCCTCGCGCACACGCGCCAGCTGGTAACGGACCATGGGCGCCAGGAAATCGCGGGAATGCGCCTTCAGGAAGGTCTCCATAGTGAGGGCGGCGTCATCGTACCGTTTCAGGTTGGCCAAGGCCAGCCCCTTGTAATACAGGGCCTTCGGGACGGAGGACGCGGTGGCGTGATGCGCCAGGATCGACTCGGCCTGCTCCATGACATTCCTGTCGCGCTCCTCGAGGCTGGTGAAGCTGCTGACGCCGAGCGGCGACTGCTCGAGATCCTTGATGGACTGGCTGATCGGCGCATGGAAGGTCTCGATCATGTCGCCCACCAGGAGAGAGGCGCGCGCCTGTTTCCCGGCCAGCCAGACCCGGAGGCCCCCTGCCGCGACGGCGACAACGACGACGGCGACGGCCATGAGCACGACCTTCCGAAGATTGTCCTCGACGTAAATGACCGTCTGCTCGAAGAGCGTGGCGAAGTCGTTCCGCTTGATCTGATGGCGCTCTGATTTTCTCATCGCATCCTCGCCCGCGGGTCGAGGCCCGGCGGGAGCTGGTGGGCCTGAGAGGACTTGAACCTCCGGCACGCGGATTAGGAATCCGCTGCTCTATCCAGCTGAGCTACAGGCCCATGATTCCCGGTCATCATATACCAGGACGCGGCGGTGCAGCCTCGCGCCTCCTCCCCCCCCCGCGCGCCCCGGCGCTGTTGCGGAGGGTGGGAGTGTGGCAGACTCTCCCCCTCGAGTGGAGGGTGATCTGAGACGATCAGGGTCGCTCCTGATTCTCGTTCTCGTCCTGGCCCTGACCGGCTGTCCGCGGCCCGCGGTCCTGGCCCCGGCGCAGGACCGCGCCCCCGCCGGTGCCGTGGCCTCGGCGGAGAAGGCGGCCACCGACGCGGGGGTCGATATCCTCCGGGCCGGAGGCGGCGCGGCGGACGCCGCCGTCGCGGTCGCGCTGGTTCTCGCGGTCGTGCAGCCTCAGGCAGGCAACCTGGGCGGCGGAGGCTTCGCCGTCGTGAGATGGGGCGGCGAGGTCGCCGCCCTCGATTTCCGGGAGACCGCGCCGTCCGCTGCCCGCCGGGACATGTTCCGCTCGCCCGACGAACTGCCGATCCCGGAGGCCTCGACGGTGGGGCCGCTCGCGGCGGGTGTCCCGGGCTCGCCCGCGGGCCTGTTCGAGCTTCACAGGCGGTACGGGCGGCTTCCCTGGACGGACGTCGTGGCCCCCGCAGCGAAGCTGGCGCGTGATGGGTTCACCGTGTCGCCGCGTCTCCGGGAAGCCGTCATCTCCGAGAAAAAGGAACTGGGACGCTTCCCGGAGACCGCAAGCGTCTGGCTGCCGGGCGGCAAGGTGCCGGAGGCGGGCAGCCGGATCGTCCTCCCGGAACTCGCCCGGACGCTCTCCGCCTATGCCGCGGAGGGCCCCACGGCGATGACGTCGGGACCGGTGGCCGCCGCCATCGAGCGGGCGTCCCGGAACCACGGCGGCATTCTGTCGGCGGGGGATCTTGCGGCGTACCGCGCCGTCTGGCGGGAGCCGGTCCGCTTCGAAGCCTTCGGGTGGGAGGTGGCCTCGATGCCGCTCCCCTCCTCCGGCGGATGCATCCTCGGGCAGACCCTGATGATCCTGCAGAGGCTGCGGTGGCAGGAACTGCCCCGGGCGCGGACCCTGCGGGCCCACCTTCTCGTCGAGGCGTGGCGACGGGGCTTCGCGGATCGGTATCTTCTCGGCGACCCGCAGAGCACGCAGGCCAGTCTGTCGCAGCTCCTCGCCCCCGGCTGGACCGGGCGGCGCGCTTCCGGGATCCGCCCTGACCGGGCGACTCCCTCGGACGAGGTGCGGCCATGGCCGGATGGCTCATCGGAGGAGCGCTCCGAGACGACGCACCTCTCGGTCGCCGACGGGGCGGGCAACCTGGTGGCGCTGACCACGACGCTCAACGGGTGGTTCGGCTGCTACCTCTACGTCCCCGGCGCCGGATATTTCCTGAACAATGAGATGGACGATTTCACGACCATCCCGGGGCAGCCGAATCTCTTCGATCTCACGCAAGGCGAGGCCAACGCCGTGAGACCCGGGGCGCGCATGCTCTCCTCCATGTCGCCGGCGATTGCATGGCGGGACGGAGAGGCCCTGGCGCTGGGGTCCCCGGGCGGTTCGCGGATTCCCACCGCCGTCTCCCAGGTCCTGCTGAATCTCATCGTCGATGGCGACATGCTGCAGGCCGCCGTGGACCGACCACGATTCCATCACCAGTGGCTTCCCGACGAGATCCGCGCCGAGCCGGGGGCGCTCGACGCCGCTACGATCGCCGGGCTTGAGCGAATGGGGCATCGCATCCGCGTCATCGATCGGGTCGGAGAGGTCAACGCGGTCCGCCTGAGGATCGGGCACCGTTTCGAGGCCGCGGGTGATCCCCGCGGGCCGGGTGTGGCGGAGGTGATCAACTCGCCGCCTTCCACGGAGGGCGCGTCGCGGCAGCGGTGAACGTGGGGGGGACGCTCAGTACTGGATGAGACTCAACACGTCGATGCCGTGCAGCCGCGAGCGTCCTTCGAGAAAGGTCAGCTCGACGAGGAATCCCGCGCCCACGACCTCCGCCTTGAGACGCTCGGCCAGCCGGCAGGCTGCACCGGCCGTACCCCCGGTGGCGAGCAGGTCGTCCACGACGAGCACTCTTTCCCCCGCCTCCAGGGCGTCCACGTGGATTTCCAGCCTGTCCGTGCCGTACTCGAGCGAGTATTCCTCGCCCGCGGTCTTCCAGGGGAGCTTGCCCGGCTTGCGCACCGGCACGAACCCGGCCCCGAGGCTGACCGCGATCGCGGGCGCGAAGATGTAGCCCCGTGATTCGATGCCGATCACCTTGGAGATCCCCCGACCTTTGAAATGCCCCGCCAGCCGATCCAGCGCCTGGCGGAGAGCGTCCTTGTTTTGCAGGAGGGGCGTGATGTCCTTGAAGACGATCCCCTTCTTGGGGAAGTCAGGGACGTCGCGGATGAAGCCCGGAAGATCGAGGACTTTCGTTCCCGTGGTCATCGGCCCGGTGTCTCCTGTCTCAAAAACGAATCTCGAATCCGGCGCACGCGTCCTCGAGGGTGGTCTCCGAAACCTCGATCCTCTCGACGCGTCCCCCCCGCGGCCCCTCCCGAACGCGCTGGAGGAACAGCGACAGGTCTTCGGGGGCCCCCGCTGCCACCACCTCGACGCGGCCGTCCGGCAGGTTGCGGACATGCCCCCGGATACCGAGCGGCCCGGCCGCCCTCTCGGCGTGGGCCCGAAACCCGACGCCTTGAACCGTCCCGGTGATCAGCAGGCGGGTGGCCTTCATCCGGCTAATGATTGGTCGGGGCGAGTGGATTTGAACCACCGACCCCTTGGTCCCGAACCAAGTGCGCTACCAGGCTGCGCTACGCCCCGACCCTGTGCGCTCCACGTGCGGCACGCGCGCCCCGGCCGGACGACGTTGGAGCGAAGCTGCCTTGTAGCATGGCCGGGAAGGCCCCGTCAAGCACGCGTCCCCGGGCGCCCCCGGACGAGCGGCCTCAGCTCGCGGGCGTTGCGGTCGGCGTCTCCCCGGAGCCGGACCGCCGGATCCGCAGGGGTGCCGTGGCGCGATCAACCGACCCGCCCGGAAGCGCCTCCTGGACCGCGACGGTATAGTCTCCGGGGGGCAGTTTCTCGCTGGGCAGATTCACGGTCACCGCGCCACCGGGCCGGAACTCCCCGGGCTCAATCGTCCGCGAATTCAGGATCGAGTTCCCCTGGCGGAGCACGACACGGAGGGGAGTTCTGGCGCCCTCCCCGTTGTCAGGACTCCTGAAGCCGCAGGCGAGGGATTCCCCCGGCTCGAAGGTGCTCTTGAGCGCCGGGCCGATCGCGTAGTCCGCGGTGCGCACGGTCCCATCCGGGTCCCCTCCTTCCACCTCGATCCAGAGGCCGCTGTCGCGCAGGGAGTAGAGCGACAGCCCGACCACCCCGCCGGCGTCCGGCGCGGCAGGGAGCAACGAAAGACGCGTGGCCCCGATGACCCCGGCGGTGTCGTCCCGCACCACGGCGGTCAGCGTCTGGGTGCCGGAAGGGAGGCGGGTCCGGTAGTAGAAGTCCAGGTTGTCCGGAGCGGCGAGTCCGCCGCGGTCCGGAAGCCTGACCCGCACCTTCCTCGCCGCCCGCCAGGTGTCGTTCAGGCCCTCGTCCCGCGCCACCAGACCGACCTCGAGATGGGCCGTCGGCGTTCCCTGCTCCGGGAGGAACTGGACACCGGTCCTCGGCACGCTCACGACGAGGTCGACAATCCTGCCCCCGCGACCGGCGGGCCCGCCGATGGCGCTCAGATCGACCGGCAGCTGCGGAAAGAGCTCGGGGACCAGGTGCGCCGCCTGGATCGATCGGGCCAGCGAGTCGGAGCTCCGCAGGCGGGTGAAGCCCCGGCGCCAGCGCAGGCGGGCATGGCTCTCCCGGCAGCGGACCCGCACGGCATGATGTCGGCCGTCCGGCGGTCCCAGGGGGACGTAGCCCAGGACGTAATAGGCGCGGCTGCTTGCCTCGAAATCCGCGAGCGCCTTCAAGAGATCGTTTGATGAGGAGCTGAGGCCTCCCGTGTTGAGGGCGATGGCCTCGAGCGCACTGGAGCGGAAGTGGGCCGCCCGTGTCTCGGAGAGGGTTCCAGCCAGGAGGCCCTCCGTCCGGAGAGCATGAATCGTCACGCCCGCGGCGGACGCCGACTGCGCGAGAGCCTCGAAGCCGGGGAAGAGGGAGAGGTTCCTCACCTGCGACAGCAGGAACTCGTCGGGGTGATTCGAAAGGATCCGCTCGACATACGGGAGGGCGGGGTTGTCCGGGATCCCGTCTCCCATGAAAATGACCGCCTTGTAGCCGCGCCAGCCGGCGAGCGAATCGACCGCCGTCCGGAGCGCGTCCAGCACCGCGCGCAGGCGGGGCGCCTCGTCGGCGCCATAAGAGGCGGCGAGAAGCTTCGTGTGGTTCAAGTCTTCCACCCGGGCGAGGTCCGATTGAGTCGCGGTCCTCGCCTGGCGCGACGTCAGCGCGACGGGTGCGCTCGCCCTGGCGCGCGTCTCCTCAGCGATCGAAGTCTGATCGATCTCGCCGATGGCCCGATCGATCTCCTCGCGCCGGGCGCGGAGCTCGACCGAGAGGTCCGAGATCCTTCCCGGCTCCCGCAGGCTCCGGTCGACAGTCCGGAGCAGGGCCGACCGGTCGGTGGTGAAGTCGCTCAGGATCCTGAGTCGCCTGTCGTAAGCGGCGATCCCCACCTGGTCCGTCGGAAGGAACGATGTCGTGAGGAAACGCTCGACCGCGTGCCGAGCCGCGGTCATGCCTTCCGGGGCAGAGGTGCCGTCCTCGAAAAACAGCAGGAAGCGTCGTGGTGGCTCGGCCGGTTCGGCGGCCGGAACCTCGAGGGGCCTCTCCGCCGCGGGTCGATCCTCCGGCGCGGCTGTTCGAGACTCGAACGAAGCGATCGGGCTCGGGACCCCGTCCACGAACAGGGTGAAATCGCCGGCCGTCAGCCCGCGCACGGGCCGTCCGTCGGCTCCCTCCACATAGGTCTCGATCAGGACCAGCTCGGTCGTCGTGCGTTCGATCGGGAGCCGCGGCGGGTCGATGGACTCCCTGTCCGCCCCCGTCCTGGCGACCGCTGTCCCGGCGGGAAGTCCCGCGACGAGAACCATCGCCGTCAGGAGGAGCGCGGAGGCGGGACTGGGCGGATTGCGTAGGCGCACGGGTGAAACCCCCTCCGCGGAGTTTACACCCGGACGGTCCCGCCCCGATCCTCGAGGGCCAGGTCGATCTCGAGGCGCGTCGCGGCGTCCGTCTCCGTCGCGCGGGCGCCTTCCAGCGCACGGCGAATCCGGCCGCCGCCGGCCGTCCCGAGTGCCCAGGCGGCCGCGCCCCGGACGATGGGCTCGGGATCGGAAAGCCGCGGAATCGCCTCCTCGATCGCCTCGTCGTTCCGGGAATTGGCCGCGGCGACCAGGGCATTGCGCACCAGCCCGCGACGACGGGGGCGCAGCAGGGCGGTGCCAGCGTAGCGCGCCCGGAAGGCCGTCTCGTCAAGCCTGACGAGCGCCGGAAGATCGCTCTCCTGCAGGTGGGAGCCGGCTTGAAATGCGCTGTCCCCCGTCGGCTCTTCGCGGCGATTCCACGGACAGACCTCCTGGCAGACGTCGCAGCCGAAGACCCAGTCCCCGACACCTTCCCGCTTGTCGCGGGGGATCGCGTCCTTCAGCTCGATCGTCAGGTAGGAGATGCAGCGGGTGGAATCCAAGACGTAGGGCGCGGGGATGGCTCCCGTCGGACAGGCGTCGATGCAGGCCGTGCAGGTGCCGCAGCGATCGGTGACGGGAGCGTCCGGGGGCAGTTCGAGGCTGGTCAGGATCTGTCCGAGAAGCGTCCAGGAATTGCCGCGCGCGCCGATGAGATTCGTGTTCTTGCCGAACCAGCCCACCCCCGCGCGCGCCGCCAGCTCCCGCTCGAGGACCGGGCCGGTGTCGACGTAGACGCGTGTCCGCGTCCCGGGCGCCTCTTCCTCGATGAAGCGCGCCAGAGCACCGAGGCGTCCCAGGAGGACGTCGTGGTAGTCGCGGCCGACCGCGTAGCGGGCGATGTGGGCCACGAGGCCGGGCTGCGCGGCGCGCTCTCCCCGGTAGGGGAGGTAGGATGTCGCGCTTACAACCGCGGAGCGGGCCCAGGCGAACCGGCGGTTCGGGTCGACCCGGTCCTGGAACGTCCGGGCCATCCAGTCCATCGATCCGGCGTGGCCCCTTGCGAGCCAGTCCTTGAGAAACGTCTCGTGGTCCGAGGGGGCGATCGGGGCGATGCCGACGGCGCCGAGGCCGAGCTCCGCCCCGCGCTCCTTCAGCCGCCTGACGAGAGCCGGCCGGTCCATCAGGCCAGGAGCCTCCCGGCTTCGGGCAGGATGAGGCGACGACGCCACTGGCGAAGACCCGGGACATGCTCCGGGGTCTCGAGCCCGGCCACGCCGGCGCTTGCCAGGGCCTCGAGGGTGGCGTGCGGGAAGAGCACCCCGGGATCGAGACCGAGCGCCGCTGATTGCTGCTTCCTCCAGTCACGCAAGCGTTCCACGCGGACGCGGAAGGCAGCGGTCTTGCGGCGCCCCGCCCCACGGGGGGGGGATGGCAGGAGATGCTCCGGGACCGACTGCCCCTCCCGGACCGCTGCGAGGATCGCGGCCCCGATCCGCCGCCGCACGAGGGGCGTGACCCCCTTGATGCCCTCGAGGTCCTCGGGCGTCAGGGGTGATTTGCGCGCCAGGGCGAGGAGCGTCTCGTCGGAGAGGATCCTGAAGGGAGGCACGTCCCCCTCGCGCGACCGACCATCCCGCATCACATAGAGCTCGCGCAGGATGGCGGCGTGCCGCGGGGCCAGGTCGCGCGCGCCCCGGATTCCCCAGAAGTCCTCACGGTCGAAGTCCCGCTGCTCCCAGACGCGCTGGGCCACGAGCGCGAACTCCTCTTCGGCCCACTCGAGCCGGCCCGATGCCTTCAAGTCGTCGCGGAGGAGGTCGCGCAGGGGGATCAGATGGAGCACGTCCTCGGCGGCATAGGTCTTCTGGCGCTCCGTAAGCGGGCGGCGCGACCAGTCGTCGCGCTGGCACTTCTTGTCCAGCACGACCCCGAAGTTGGCGGACAACAGCCCCGCCAGGCCGATGCTCGGCCTGCCCAGGAGCTGCGCCGCGATCATCGTGTCGAAGACCGGCTCCAGGGTGAAGCCGTAATCCCGTCGCAGATAGAGAACATCCTGCTCGGCCGCGTGCAGGACCTTCGTGATCGAGGGCGATCCGAGGACGGCGCCCAGGGAGTCCATCCGCTTGATTCCCAGCGGATCGATGAGGTACGCCGTCGTGCCGTCGGAAATCTGGATGAGACAGCACTTGTGGAAGTAGTGGTAGAACGAGTCGGCCTCGGTGTCGACTCCGAGAGCGGAAGCCCTCGACAGGGCGTCGGCGGCGTGCGCGAGCTGCTCCTCCGTTTCGACCCAGACGAACGGCGCCGGCGAGGTCACGTCGCCTCCCCATCGCGGGCCGGGGCCCTCCGGTCGGCGAGGTGGCGGCGGATCCACCACGCGAGAGCCAGAACGAACAGGATGAGAATCAGGACGTCGAATTTCCGGAAATAGGTCTCGAGGCCCTGCCAGTTCTCCCCCATCTTGTATCCGAGCCAGGCCAGGGCGTAGCAGAAGGGGTACGAGCCGAGAAACGTGTACACCGTGAAGCGCGCGAGCGGCATGCGCGCCAGGCCGGCTGGCAGTGAGATGAAGGTGCGCACGACCGGCATGAGCCGGCTGAAGAAAATGATGGGACTGCCGTACCGGGCGAACATCCGGTTGGCGAGATCGAGGTCGCGCCGCGACAGGAAGACGTAGCGCCCGTACCGCTCGACCAGGGGTCTCCCGCCGTAGGCGGCCACGGCGTAGGCGATCCAGGATCCGAACACGCAGCCTGCCGCGCCCCAGAAGGCAGCGCCGTGCAGCGTGAAGACCCCGGTCACCGTCGGCTGGCCGGAGTAGGCCAGGTACCCCGAGAACGGCATGATGATCTCGGAGGGAAGCGGGATTGCCGCGCTCTCGATCGACATCGTGATGAAAACCCCGAAATAGCCGAACCGGGTGATCGTCCAGACGATGAAGGCGGCGAGCATCTTGACGATGTCGGTGATCATTCGCTGAACCCTTCGCGTCCGATGAGCCGGACGAAGGCGCAGGGGTCGTGATCCTCGACCCGGGCGCCCATCCCGGTGCGCTCGAGCAGCTTGATTGTCTGTCGGACGGCGCTTCCGACCGGGACGACCATCCGTCCCCCCGGCCGGAGCTGCGCCAGGAGCGCGGCGGGAACCGCCGGAGCGGCGGCGCTGACAAGGACGGCGGCGAAGGGCGCTTCCGACGGCCAGCCGATGGTGCCGTCGCCGATACGCAGCCGCACCTGCTCGACGCCGGCCAGGAGCCAGTTCTGCCGCGCGCGGCGGGCCAGGGGCTCGAGTCTCTCGACCGTGTACACGGCCCCCGCGAGCCGGCTGAGAATCGCCGCCTGGTACCCGGACCCCGTGCCGATCTCCAGGACCTTGTCGCCCGCCTGAAGCGCCAGAAGCTGGATCATCTTGGCGACGATGTAGGGCTGTGAGATCGTCTGGCCGCAGCCGATCGGAAGAGAGCCGTCGCCGTACGCACGCTCGGCAAGGGCCTCGTCGACGAAAAGATGCCGCGGTGTGAGCAGGAACGCCTCAAGGAGGCGGGGGTCCACGATGTCGCGCGTGCGCAACTGCCGCGTCATGCGCAGACAGCGCCGCGCATAGCCCGCCTGGGTGTCCATTTCCGGACCACGGGTCCGCGCGCCCGCGGCCAGGCCCGCGCGACCGCCGGGCCGCGACGGGGTGCGCGCCGCAGGTCTCATGCCTCGAGATTCCAATGCCGCACCTCCTCGAGGACCTTGTAGTTTGTCAAGTCGAGATGAAGGGGGGTGACCGAGATCTGGCCGTCCGCCAGCGCCGCGAAATCGCTTTGGTCGTCCTGCTCCCACTCGGCGGGGGCGCCACCGATCCAGTAGTAGGTGCGGCCCTTCGGGTCGAGACGTTCGATGACCCCGCCCGGGTAAAGCCTCTTCCCCTGGTGGGTGACCCGGACGCCTCGCGGTGGACCGAGCGGCACGTTGACATTGAGCAGCGTATCGGCGGGCAGGCCGCGTTTCAGGATCTCCCGCGCCATCCGCCCCGCGAACCGGGAGGCGTCGTCGAAGGCCACGGGTTTGTCTCCGATCTGCTGCGAGATGGCGAACGCCGGGACCTCCATCAGAGTTGCCTCGAAGGCCGCCGAGACGGTCCCCGAGTACGTGATGTCGTCCCCGAGGTTCGTGCCGCGGTTGATCCCGCTCACCACGAGCTTCGGCGCCTGGTCCATGATCCGGTGGATACCGAGGTAGATGCAGTCGGTGGGGGTTCCCTGGACCGCAAAGCGTCGTGTTCCACGCTGTTCGAAACGGAGCGGATGGTTGAGCGTGAGGGCGTGTCCCTGCCCGCTCTGCTCGCGGTCGGGGGCCACGATCCAGATGGTGCCTAACTCGCCAAGGCTATCCTCGAGGCACCGCAGGCCCTCGGCGCCGTAGCCATCGTCGTTCGTGATCAGGATGGAGTCCGAACTCATCGCGCGACGCCCCTACCGCTGCGCCGCCTGGTCTCGCGCAGGCTGCCTGCGCGCCCGCCCAGGGGCGGCCGCGGAATCGGCGGCCACCCCCGGGCAGCGGGAACCGGATGGAAGGAATTGGTCGGGGCGGCTGGATTTGAACCAGTGACCCCTTGCACCCCAAGCAAGTGCGCTACCAGGCTGCGCCACGCCCCGACATATCGACAATCCAACTAGGGACCTATATATAAGAAGCCGCCGATCGACGCCGGGGCCTCAATGGCCCCGGCGCATTTGACTCTCATTGCGCGGCCTCCCAAGGAGGCGCCGAGCGGTCACTTGTAACACGCTCATCTTTCCACGTCAACCACGCCGGGAAGGCTTGAAGGGTGCGGGCCCGTCCGGCCGGCTCCAGGCGGGCATGCGGACGATTCCCGAGGCGAGTCTTCATTGCCTGTCGACTGCTCCCACGGTATATTCAGGGCGGTTTACAACTACAAATGGTGCAGGGGGATGAGAAATGCGGGAGAAGATTCCTGCAGGTGATGATCTCCTGCATGATGTCTGTTTTATGGTGGGGCAATCCTCGCGGTGAGCGGGTCCAACGGAACATGCACCGCACTATTCTGCAAGCAATCCGTCGTATGAGGCAGTCCGCGGGGGGATCGCGAATAAGAGCCCTTTCCGGGCCGGTCGCATCCGCGGTGGGCCTGCTCGTGCTGATCCTCGGGACGTCCGACGCCCTGGCAGTCTCCACCTGCTTCTCGAACGGTAGCTGCACCGCTGCGTCCGCCTGCGCCTGGAGCGATCCACACACCTGGGTCCTCTGCGCAAACGGCGTTCCCGGGGCCGGCGACACATGGTGGATCTGGACCGGCGACACGGTCACCTACGACACCGATGGCGCCCGGACGGCTGGGGGGATCCTCCAGGGCCATCTGCTGTTCAGCACGTCGGACGCCGCGCGGGACCCGGACGGGTTCCGCAATTTGATCGTCCTCGCGGACAGCGATTTGACGACCGGCGAGATCGATTGCAGGTCCGGCGGCGCCATGGTGCTGCGTCGAGGTCATCGTCTGAGGTTCGATACCACGGCCGGCAGCCCTGCCAGGATCCTTCTCCGCAAAGGTTGTCTGTGGGACAGCCAGGGAACCGTAAGGCAGACAAGCGTCGCCGCCGTGACCGCGGGCAATCCTGCGATGGGTGAGTGCGGGCAGACGTCCAAGGGGAGGATGTACGTCATCACGCCGGCGGAGGGAGGCCCCTTCTCGAACGCGCGCCAGCGCTCCCGGCGCCTGGTTTTCCAGAGCGGCAAGCTGAGGAACAGGCAGTATGAAATCGTCAGGGTCACTCCGACGGAACTGACGGTCTGCACCGAGCTTGCCGACAATCTGAGCGGCGGCCAGCGGCTGACGCCGCACGCCGTCGTGGGGAGCTTTCCGGGCGTGCCGGCGCATTCGACCCCCACCCCCAGGGCGGGAGACACGGCGATGGATCCTTCCGCGGGCGATCAGATCGCCATCATCGAGGACGCCTGGATCGATCAGTCCGCGGGGACCGCCGGGTACGCGTTCGCCGACTCCAGCAGTCCGACCGGATCGGACCCCTTCCCGATCTTCAGGGCGGTGCATTTCGCCGGGCTGGGGCCGGCCGGGCTCGACGCGGCATCGCTGGCGTCGGCCTCGCTCCGGCAGTTCATCCCGGACTTCGAGTACAACAACTGGCACGACTGGAAGTCCAATTTCGGGTTTGTCTTCAGGGGGACCAAGAACTTCGGCATCCGCTGGAACGCAGTTCACGACGCGGCTCCGGGAGCGGGGGACAATTACTGCGTGCTATGCGTCCATCAGGAGAAGGTGTCCGAAGGCTCGGCCCTGGACACGGCTGTCGCCAATGTGGACATCGCCAACAACGTGGTCTATGGATTCCGCCACAGCGCGATCAACATCAATGATTCGGACTCCTGGTCGAGCGGGCCGAACGGCTCGGGCGAGTCGTACGCGGCCACGGGGATCACGATCCACGACAATCTCATTTTCGGCGGATGCGGCATCGAGGACGTCCACACGTCATGCTCCGGGCTGGAGGTGAACGCCTGCAAGGGGTGCGATGTCGCCCACAATGTCATTCACGATATCTGCGCTCCGAATCTCCTCACGGGAAACGGCGTGTATCTGAGTGGCAACGCCGGCAACGAGGGGACGGCGATCCGGGACAACTGGATGGTCAACCTCTGCGGGGCCGGGATCCGCACCCAGGATGGGAGCGACGGCTCCCATCCCGACGTCAATCAGCACGTCGGCGTGACGCACAACTACATGAGCCACATCCTGCAGACGGCGGGCATCGGCGGCCGGTATTTCAGCAACGTGATCAAGAACTTCGGGATGGACCGCAGCGGGTACGGCGCGGCGCTCCAGAACCCCCTCGTCGCGGAGGGCAACTTCCTCATGGGCATCGACGACATGGTCGCCGAGGGCGGAGGATGCAGTACCGGATCCGGTTGCGCGCGCACCGGAATCGACCTCATCAAGGACACCGGGGACGCCAACGTGCGCCCCGTGCTGCTGCGCGACAACTTGATCGTGCAGATGCGGTCCACGTACCAGCGGCACGGTGTGCGGCTTCGCGGCGGCGGCGCGGCCAACAGCGTCGATTTCGACGTCACGATGGAGCATCTCACGATCGACAATTTCGGCAGCTTTCTGCGCGGCGTGATGCAGGAGCAGGATTTTCCCCCTCCCGAACCCGCCACGGTCGCGGTGAACGACCTCGTGACGACACACTCCGCCAACAACGACGCTGTCTCCTGCCCGCAGACCCCCGGCATAACGAGCCTCGTGGGGCAGGTTCAGAGCACGCTGTCATCCATCCTGCAGGAGGGGGGCGGAGCGATCTCGGGTCCCTGTGTCCCCACGGGGACGCTCTCCCGGGTGCCGTCGTCCGGGTACGCGGACCGTTCCGCCCTGGACTACAACTTCCTTCCGGGCGCCGAGGGGATGACGGCGGGAGCCAATCCCCCGGGGTCCCCCATCGGCGTGCGCGCGTTCCGGTTCGACACGGCACGGCTGAGTTCCCCCTGGGGGGGCGCATTGACCTTTGACGGCTCGTTTCC
>JANMQK010000388.1:0-12133 GCA_031370485.1 Acidobacteriota bacterium
TTCGATTTCCGCGACCCGCCCCGTTCGGGGGACCAGGTGGCCGTGATCGAGAACCTCCACAAGGCCTACGGCCGCCGCGTCATCTACGAGGGGATGAGCCTGACGATCAGGCGCGGGGAGCGCTGGGCGGTGATGGGCAGAAACGGCGCCGGCAAGACGACACTTCTCAAGATCATCGCGGGCGCGCTGCAGCCTGATTCGGGCAGCGTGAGGCTCGGCGCCAGTCTGAAGATGGGCTACTTCGCTCAGCAGTCTCTTGACGTGCTGAACCCCGATCTCACGGTCATCGACCAGCTGCAGGCCGATTTTCCGCGCGAGGGGATCGGGATGCTGCGGACCCTGGCCGGTGCGTTCCAGTTCCCGGGCGATGACGTGGACAAGAAGATCCGGGCACTGTCGGGAGGGGAGAAGTCACGCCTCGCGATGGCGAGGATGCTTTTCGACCCGCCGAATTTTCTGGTCCTCGACGAGCCCACGAACCACCTGGACCTGGCCACGAAGGAAATGCTGGTCGATTCGCTCAAGTCCTTCGAGGGGACGATGATCTTCGTGTCACACGACCGGATGTTCCTTCGCGGCCTCGGCACGCGCGTCCTGGAGCTGGGCGGAGAGACAGGCACCGACGTCCAGCCGCACGTCTACCCGGGCTCCTATGTGGAGTACGTCGAGAGGACGGGGCACGAGGCGCCGGGGACGCACCTCTAGTCCTCGCCGGCGAAACCCGAGTCGCCGGCGTCCGGGTCGCCACCGAAATCCGACCCGCCGCCGAAGCCCGATTCGCTGTCTTCGGACTCGCTGCCGAAATCGCCGAACGAGTCCGACTCGGACTTCCGCTCGGCGCCTGAGACGGCGAAGGCGGAGAACAGCTTCTCGAGGTCATGGCCGTGGCATTTGGGGCAGGAGGGTTTCTCCTTCCCGAAGACCAGGGTCTCGAAACGTCTTGAGCACTTGCGGCATCTGTATTCGTAAAGCGGCATGGGCAGCCTCCCTGCAGGGTCCCCATCATCTTACATCCGTCGGCGGCCCTTCCGCGCGGGGCGTGGTACGATCGCCGCCACTCAAGGAGAAACTCATGACGCGACCCGTGACGCTGTACGACCTCGCCGCCTCGCCCAATAACATCAAGGTGCGCCTGTCCCTGGCCTACAAGAACATCCCGTACGAGAAGGTCCCGGTTGACAGGGAGGACCGCCGGCCCCTGGTGAAGGTCTCCGGTCAGCCGCTGGCACCTGTCCTTGTCCACGGCGACACCGTGCTTTTCGACTCCTACGCCATCCTGCGATACCTCGACGCCAACTGGCCCTCGCCGCCGCGGCTCTTCAGCGCGGAGCGCGAGGCGATGCAGAAGATCCAGGAATGGGAGCAGTTCGCCCGGACCGAGGCGGGGCAGCCGATCCGCCTGGTCTTCAATCAGATGCGCGCCCCGTCACCCGACGCGGCCGACCTCGCGAAGGCCAAGGACCTGATGAACCGCACCGCCGCCCGTATCGAGGAAGCGCTGGCAAGAACCCCCTGTCTGATGGGCGAGGCGCCCAACGCCGCCGACTTCACCGTTGCGTCGATGTGCTACTACGGCGCCGTTCCGGAAAGCGTCGAGAAGATCAACCCGATCGCCGCCTTCTTCCGCCGGCACATCACGATCGAGAAGGCCCCGAAGACTGTCGACTGGATCGGCCGGATGATGGCCTGGGACAAGCCGCCGAAGGGGTAGGCGCGCGGGCCGCCGACCGGGGCGCCCTCCAGGGGGCCTTCGTCCCGGATCAGGGAGTCTCCGCAAGGACCACCTCGATGCGTCGTGACAGATCGCCCTCCGAAAGACGGGTCGGAGCGTACAGACGTACGATCCCCTTCCGGTCGATCAGCACGAACGTCGGCGTGGCGGATGCTCCGTAGCGCACGACTCCTTCCGTGTCGATCACGACGGGGACGCCGTCCAGACCGGTGTACGACTCGCGCCACACCTTCTCGATCTGTTGTTTCTCCTCGGCGGGAGTCGCGGCCTTCTCCCCGACCGTTCCGTAGTAGCGCGTCGCGGCGATCAACGCGAGCCCCTGTTCGCGGTACTTCTCCCAGACGCGCGCGAGCGTGGCCGCCTGCGCCTTGCAGTCGCCGCACCAGTAGGCCCAGAGGAAAAGCAGCACCGGTTTGCCCTTGAGCCTTGACAGTCGTTTCGGAGCCGCGCCGGCGGAGTCCGCCGTGTCGAGCGGCGGGGCGGCCTGTCCTTCGAGCGACAGGAGGTTGATATTCTTGTTGATCCGAGAGCGCAGCGACAGGTCGCGGGCGCGGGCGAGCCCGTCGCCAAGGAAGCGGAGCGCGGCGCCCCGTCCTTCCTGCCCGGCGATGAGGCGGGACTCGACCTCGATCAAAGCACCGAATGGAGCGATGAGGTCTTCCTTTTCGGCGGGAATCTCCTTGCGAAGCTCGGCGACGCAGACCGCCGCGAGATCGGTTCGGTTCAGCATCTGCGCTCCCCGCGCCAGCCAGCCGACCGCGTCGAGGTACTCGGGATCCACCCCGGTCGTCCTTCTGTAGTCCTCGACGGCCGCGATGCCGCTTGCGAGATCGCCCGCGGAGATCTTGTTTCGCACGCCACGCACCAGATCGCCCGCCTGGACGGTCACCGCGGTCGATACCACGAAAAGGATTGCCATGAGCGTCGAGAGTCGTTTCAAGATCCTCCTCCTTCTCTGGATTTACCGAGGGGCCTTCCTCCCGGCCTGGGTGACGATTCTCCTGAACAGGGCGTCGCGTCCAATCAGCGCTTCCTTCCGCGCTCTCGGGAGCCTCTTGATGCGGGCCTCGACCCGAAGCGCAAGACCCCGCCCCCCAATCGCCCTGTCGAGCACGAGCCGCAGCGGGCCCCTGCCGCGAAGGTATTTCGCGCCGTCGCGCGCACCCCGTTCATGCTGCGCAAGCCGGCGGGAGACGTCGGTCGCGATGCCGGTGTAAAGTGACCCATCTCTGCACCGCACGAGGTAGACATGCCACCGAGGCGTCCGGGGGGACTTCGGCGCGGGAGCGGAGGCGGGCATGACGAGAGCGTAGCACCGATTGGATCGCGCTCCCTCCCGGCGGGTTGCTGATAACATGTCCGCTATACAAAGAGGTTGCCCGATGTCCGGCAATGAGGAAGACGACGATTTCGCCCGGATGCTCCAGGAATCGTTCGCGCCGAAGTTCCACCAGGAGGGAGAGATGGTCGAAGGGACCATCGTTTCGATCGGCTCCGACGTGGCGTTCGTCGATATCGGCGGCAAGGGTGAAGCCACCATCGACATGGCGGAGCTGGCGGATCCCGACAGTGGCGTCCAGGTGAAGGTCGGTGACACCGTCAGGGCCGTCGTCGTCTCGACGGTCGGCGGCCTGAAACTCTCCCACAAGCTCGTCCGGGGCGCCGCCACGCGGCAGCGGCTGAACGACGCCTTCCAGGCCGGGCTTCCGGTCGAGGGCCGTGTCGAGAAGGCGATCAAGGGCGGATACGAGGTCCGGGTCGGCGGGCAGCGCGCCTTCTGCCCCATCTCGCAGATCGACTCCAGTTTCACCGCGAACCCTGAGGTCCACGTCGGGCAGGCCTACGAGTTCCGGATCATCGAATGCAAGGAGGACGGCAAGGAGCTGGTCCTCTCGCGGCGTGCGCTCCTGCAGGAGGAGGAAGGCGAGAGGGCCGAGGAGGTCCGGCGAACGGTCGTCCCCGGCGCGGTCCTCCCAGGCCGCGTCGTGTCGGTGCTCGCGTACGGCGCCTTCGTCGACCTCGGGGGAAAAGTCCAGGGCCTCCTCCACGTTTCGGAGATGGGCTGGTCGCGGGTGGAGAATCCCGCGGAGCTGGTCCAGCCCGGTGACGAGATCACGGTCAAGGTTCTCCGCGTGGACGAGGACGGGAACAAGATCTCACTCGGCCTGAAGCAGCTGCAAGCCGATCCCTGGTCGACCGTGGCCGAGAGGTACAAGGTTGGCCAGGCGCTGGCGGGAAAAGTGACCCGGGTCGCCGACTTCGGTGTTTTCGTCGAGCTCGAGCCTGGGATCGAGGCCCTGGCGCACCTGTCCACGTTCGCGCCCACGGGAAAGAAGGATGGCTGGAAGTCTTCTGTTTCTCCCGGCGCCGCCGTGGCGGTCGAGATCCTGACCTTTGATCTAGAACGGAAGCGAATCGGCGTGGCGGTGCTCGAGGAAGGCTCCACGAGGGCCGAGGGCGCGCGCGCGAAGGTGGAGATAGTCCCCGGCGCCCGCCTCACGGGCAAGGTCGAGCGGCACGAGCCGTACGGCGTGTTCGTTTTCCTGGCGCCCGGACGCACCGGTCTCATCCACCACTCGGAGACCGGGGCCGAAAAAGAGAGCGACCTCAGGAAGGCCTTTCCCCTCGGCAGCGATGTCGAGGTGATCGTCCTCGAGGTGGATCCTGCCGGCCGGCGGATCCAGCTGAGCCGCAAGGCGGTCCTCGAGGCGACGGAGAAGCGCGCGGTCCGCGAGTATGTGGAGAAGCAGGAGCCGGCGCAGGCCGAAGGCTTCGGCTCGCTCGCCGACAAGTTCCGCGCTGCGATGCGCCCGCCGAAAAAATAACGGCGCGGCGATTACTCCCCCCTATCGATCCATCAAGGGCAGGGCGACGTGTTCGGAATGGCGTTCCCGGCGCTGTCGGTGCCGAGCGGGCCCTCGCCGTAGGGGGAGACCCGCGCGGCGACGAGGAAGTAGGAGTTCCCGGAGCCGCCATCGGGTATGTCGGCGGAGGACGAGGAGAGATTCGACGTGAAGCAGGTGTGGTTGTAGCCCCCGGCGCGCAGGAGGCCGAGGTCGCCGCGGTAGAGCGCGTAGGTCGCTCCGGCGACGCTTTCCCAGGCGAAGCCGAGATTCCCCGGGGTGACGGAACGGGATACCGTCAGCGGCGTCCCCGTCAGAGGGACGTTCGAGACCTCCGGCGTCCCCACCGTAATCGTCCCGTTCGCCAAAAGCAGGTTCTCGTCGGCTGTTGATTCCGTCTTCTCGAACGAGGCGCCGGCCCCTCCGATGAGCGCCGCGCGCGATGGGTCCAGCGTAACGGGCATCGTGCCCGTCGCGGACGGATCAAGGACGAACGTGGCGATCGCGACCAGGTCGCCTCCCGCGCGCTCCGGAACGACTTGGAGCGGGGCGGCGAAGCGGACCATGTAGTCTTTGTTGCCGAGCCTGAGATCGGCGGGAGGATCCCACACCGAAGACGTCGCCAGACCCGAGGCGACCCCCACGGGCGAGACGGTCACGCCCAGGACCCCGGAGGCGGGGAATCCGAGGGAGAGGGAGAATCCCTGGATCTTGTCGTGACTCCGCGTGTCGCCCGCGTCGAGCGCGGTGAACGCGACGTCGCGGACGCGCACCGGGACGCGGATGGAAGCCGGAAGCCCCAGGCCGGCGCCGGCCGTCATCTCGTCGCGGTCGTTGCCGAAGCCGAGCAGGAAGTTGACGAGGTCGGTCTGCTGCGCCGGCGTCAGGTCGGACGTGAGACCGTGACGGTCGCCGGCGTTTCGCGTCGTGATGATCTGCTGCAGCGTTGCGGTTCCGTCGTGGAGGTACGGCGCCGCGTCATGCATGTTCCTCAGGCTCATCGTGTCGAACCCCTGCTGGCCGTTGACGTCGCCGGGCGCCAGGGTGCCGACGTCGTGGCGGATCAGGCTCGTCCGGTCGCTGTCCGAGCCTGCGGTGCCGCTGTGGCAACCGGCACACTGCCGCCGCGGCTCCATGAAGAGCCGCTTCCCGCGCTGCGCCGACGCTGTCAGGCCTCCACCGGGGGCCCGGTTCGGATTGGCGCGCACCGGGACAAGCAGCGAATCCATGAAGGCGGCCAGGTCGTCGAGGTCCTGCGAGCGGCCGGCGTTCGGCACCGCAGCGAGCGAGTCGGCGGGCGTCCCGTCGATGAGCCCCGGACCGAAGTTGATCTTCCGGACGTTCCACTCCAGGTCCTGCAGCTCGTTCATGTTCGCCGTCCAGTGGACGGCGCCGCTGTCGACGATGCCGCGTACGTCGGTGGTCTTGCGAGCCCCCTCGTCGACGTTGTTCGCGAACGCCCACACCCGGGCGTCATGGCCCCCGTCGGGATGGCAGGAGGTGCAGGCGATGTTGTTGTCCGTGGACATGCGGCCGCGCGCGGTGAAGAAGAGCCTCTTGCCGTTCAGGATATTCGCCGGGAGCGATTCCCCCGTGACAGGGACCTCGGCGAGCACCGAGGCGTTCGCCGGCGGATTGATCCGGAGGACCGAGACCGACCGCGAGAGAAAGTTCGACACGTACGCCCGGGCGCCGTCCGGCGAGACCGCGATGCCGTCGGGGGCGCTGCCGACTCCCAGCGTGAGGATCTCGGTGCGCGTCTGGGCCGTGAGGATCGTGACGTCGTCCGAGGCCTGGTTGACCACGAGGACGACGTTCCCGTTTGGGGTGAAGTCGAGCGCCGTCGGCTGGCTCACCGAGGGAGACGCTATGAGCAGGTTCAGGTTCATCCGCGTGTTCGGCGGTTCCCGCGGCGGCGCCAGCGACGTGTCCACGACCGCGACCTCCGGATGAACGGTCGTCAGCAGGGCGAGGTTGGCGTTGCCGGTGATCGACGCGACGAAGGGGAGCCAGACCTGGGGGGACCCGGGGCGGAAAGATGCCGCCTCCATGATGTTCGGCACTCCGTCGAGCTGCGTCTGGGGCGGAAGCACCGGGAGGTTCACGTTCGCCGTCACGTCGAGTGTCGACGCGTTCAAGAGCGTGACGACCCCGTTGACGCTGGGCGTCGGGGTCAAATAGTGGGTCAGCACGAGGGTCGCCGAGTCGGAGGACACCGCGAGGCCCCGCGGCCGGTTGCCGGGCGTGGTGGTCGTGGTCACGGTGTCGGTCGTGGGATCGATGACCGACAACGTCCCTGAGGCGGTGCTCGTCACGTAGACCCTCGTACTGTTCGGCGCGACGACGACGCCGAAGGGCTCCCGTCCCACCGCGATCGAGCGCAGCAGCACGAAGCTCGATCCGTCGAGCACGTCCACGCGGTTCTCGCGCAGGCACGCGACGTAGACCTTCGATCCGTCCGGCGTTATCGCGAGCGTGCGCGGCTCGCGTCCGACGGGGATCTCGGCCAGGACCGAGTTCGTGAGCGTGTCGAGGACCGACACGCTGTTCGAATCCCGGTTGACGACCCAGACCCGCGCGCCGTCCGGGGTGACGGCAATCGCCGAGGACCGCGCCTGCACCGCCCAGGCGGGCATTGCGGACATCAACACCCCCAGCGCCAGGAGCCCTGAAACCAGGAAGCGCGTCATCGCATCCTCCATCGACGTTTATCCGGACCGGTCGGGACCAGGTTGACAGGGGGAAAGAGGGCGCCCGCCGCCTGCCGGTTACAACAAATGAGAGTCAGGGGGCAGCCTCAGCGAATGGTGGCCAGGTCGTAAAGGTAGTCCACGAACGAGGAGACGGCGCCGTCCCAGCCGGCGACCTTGGGGTTCGAGGACTCGATGACGAAGTACTCGTCGGGAGCGTGGGCGCCGCTTCCGTGGCCGAGACCGAAATGGCCGGCGGGTAGTGACAGCGGCCTGGTGGTGAAGACGTAACCTGGATACGAGCCGGGGCTGCGCGGCCAGAGGATCGGGTCGAGCCCGGCGCGCTTGTAGACCGAAATCTCGGCGCGGATGATGGGCGCGTCCGCCGGGGTTGAGGTCGGATCGTAGCCGCCGCTCGGGTTGACCTCGATGTCGCCGAAGCCGCGCTTCTTGAGGTGGGCCTTGAGGGCGGCCACGGCATTGTCGAACGTCATGTCAGGCACCAGGCGGAGGTCGAGCTTGGCGACGGCGCGGTGCGGGAGGACGGTCTTGCCACCGGGCCCTGTATAGCCGGCCACCAGCCCCTCGATGTTGACGGTGGGCGCGAAGAGAAAGCGCTCGAGCGAAATCCTCCACGGCAGGTCGTGGACCCAGCGTTCGGCGGACAAGAGCTTCTTGTCGGTCGGTTCCGACATCCGCGCCGCCGCCGTGTCGAGCATGGCGCTTTCGGCCACGGAGGGGGGCTTTGCGGCGTCCGCGAAGCCGTCGATCGCCGGGTCGCCGTCGGCGGTGACCAGGGTGTTGAGCGCCTGGACAAGGTGGAAGGCCGGGCTGTCGAGCCGCGCCCGATTGGCCGAGTGCACGTCTCTGCCGGGGCCGCGGCCCCATTTCTCGCCGCTCGCGACCAGCTCCAGCTCTACGACCCCCTTCGCGCCGAGCGCCACCTCCACGCTACCGTCCGGGTCCTGCGACGCCGAGGGCATGAAGACTCCGCTGCAGCGCTTGAGGGCCGCGGCGACCTCGGGCCGCCGCACGACCTGCTGGAAGTGAGGGGAGCCTATCTCCTCCTCCCCCTCGGCGACGAGGACCAGGTTGACCGGCGGTTTTCTCCCCGCTCCGCGGATGGCATGAAGCGCCGCCAGGAAAGCGGCCTCCGGCCCCTTCTGGTTCACAGCGCCCCGGCCCATCAGGACCTTGCCGAAGCCTGGCTTGTCCACCAGGGCTGCGTCCCACGGCGGCGAGGACCACTCGGAAGGGTCCACCTGCTTGACGTCGTACATGAAGTAGAGACCGACGGTGCGGGGCGCGCCGGCGTCGAGTGTCGCGAAGACGCCGGGCTGGCCGTCGGTGGGCACGCGCGTGACCTTGTCGAAGCCGGCCTCGCGCAAGAGCCGCATCATCATCTCGACCCCTTCGGTCATCCCCCGCTTCTCGGCCGCGATCGAAGGCTGCCGCACCCACTCCTGGAGCCGCTTTACCCCCTCGTCGTGGCGCTTCGCTATCTCGGCGCGGATCGGGCCGAGATCGTCGGCGGCCGGGACAGGTCGGGCGGAAACGATCGCGGTCACCAGCGCGGCGGTCAGAGCCAGGAGGATGCGTCGAGATATCGCGGGCACGGCGCCGATTCTACCGCAATCCGGAGAGATTGATCCCTCACCGCAGCCCTTGCGAAAGATTGAGCGCTCACCTAGAGTATTCATTGCAAGACCGTAACGGGCGCGGTATATTCCTCCGATCCTGCCTGACAAATGAGGCGGAGGGATGATCAATGCGGGGGGAAATTCCCGCAGGTCATTATCTCCGCTGCCAACGCCGTATTCGCAGGAGGGCCGTCGGCGAATGTGGTCCAAACACCACGGAATGTTCCATAACGCAGCACCGCCTGCCGGGCAGTCGAGGCGCTCCACGCGGGATCCCCGGGCGGGACGCTTCTCGGTCCTGGCCTCCGCGATAGGTGTGCTTGTACTGGCCACCGGCGTCCTGGCCACCGCACAGGGCCAGCTTGCCCGGGTGTCCGGAGACACCGAGTCAATTGCGCTCAGGGTCTGCCAGTCCAACGGATCTTGTTCCGGCTCGTCCCCCTGCGAGTGGAGCGACCCGGGCACATGGGTCTCCTGCCGGGGCGGGATTCCGCGGGTCGACGACAGCTGGCGGATCCGCCCCGGCGACACCGTCATCTACGACACGGACGGCGCCCGGACGGGAAGCTTCTCCGTCCAGGGCAGGCTGCTGTTCAGCCCATCCTCCGCGGCGCGGGACGCTGATGGATTCCGCAACCTCGTCATTGTCTCGGACGGCAAACCGGCCACCGGGGAGATCGATTGTGCTCCCGGCGGCGCCATCGTGCTGCGCCGGGGAGATCGCCTCCGATTTGACACGACGTCCGGCGATCCGGCGCAAATTCTCATCCGCAATGGCTGCCTGTGGGACAGCAAGGGATTGGTCACGCAGACGAACATTGCGGCCGTGGTTGCGGGCGACCCGTCGAGCAGCGCATGCGGACCGTCGGCCACGGGAAGGATGTACATCATCACCCCGGCGCTGGGCGGCCCGTTCTCCGATGTGCGGCATCGCTACCGGCGGCTCGTCTTCCAGAGCGGCAAGCTGAAGAACAGGCAGTACGAGATCGTCAAAGCCACCGCGACTGATCTCACCGTCTGCACCGATCTGCCCGACGCGCTCAGCGGGGGTCAGCGCCTGACGCCTCACGCCGTCGTGGGAACGTTCCCGGGGAATCCGGCGCATTCAACGCCCACGCCGAAAACGGGTAACGGGGCCATGGATCCCTCCTCGGGCGATCAGATAGCGATCGTCGAGGATGTCTGGATTGACGAGTCTGCCGGGACCGCCGGGTACCGGTTCGTCGATTCCAGCAGTCCGACCGGCACTGATCCGTTCCCGGTTTTCAAGGCGGTCCACCTGGCCGGGCTCGGCCCATCCGGGTACGACGCGGCGTCCTTGGCCGTGGCATCCCCGCAGCAGTTCGTCCCCGACTTCGAGTACAACAACTGGCACGACTGGAAGTCCAATTTTGGATTCGTGTTCAGGGGCGCGAAGGATTTCGGCATCCGCTGGAACGCGGTTCATGACGCCGCTCCGGGAGCGGGGGACAATTTCTGCGCCATCTGCGTGCACCAGGAGAAGATCGCCGAGGGATCAGGTTACGACACGCCGGTTGCCGGCGTCGACATCTCAAATAACGTAGCGCACGGGTTCCGGCACAGCGCGTTCAATATCAATGACGCAGACAGCTGGTCGAGCGCAAACGACGGCTCGGGTGTTTCCTACGCGGCCACCGGCATCACGATTCGCGAGAACCTTATTTTCGGAGGATGCAGCATCGAGAACGGGTACACGAGCTGTTCCGGGCTGGAGGTGGACGCCTGCAAGGGTTGCGACATCGCCCGAAACGTCCTGTACGACCTCTGCAGTCCCAATCTCGTGTCCGGAAACGGCATCTTCCTGGCGGGCAACGCCGGCAACGAGGGCACGGCGATCCACGACAACTGGATGGTCAATCTCTGCGGGGCTGGAATATATGCCCATGACGGCAGCGATGGCCTGCGGTCGACTGTCAATCAGCATGTCGCGGTGACCCACAACTACCTCAGTCACTTCGAGCAGACCGCGGCCATCGGCGGACTCTATTTCAGCAATGTGATCAAGAACTACGGGATGGACGCCTCGGGTTTTGGCGCCGCCCTTCTGAACCCTGTCGTCGCCATGGGCAACTTCATGATGGGGGTCGACGATTACGTCGCGTCGAGCGCCCCATGCTCCGGCGCTTGGGGGTGCGCGCGCACCGGGATCGATCTGATGAAAGACCAAGGGAACACCAACGCGCGCCCCGTGGATCTTCGGGACAACCTGATCGTTCAGATGCGATCGGCGTTCCAGCGGCAGGGCGTGCGGTTGCGTGGTGGGGGCCCCGGCTTCAGCGCTGATTTTGACGTCTCGATCCAGCATCTCACGATCGACAACCGGGGCAGCTACCTCCGCGGTGTCTCGCTGGAGCAGGACTCTCCCCCGCCCGTCGCCACCACGATCTCGGTGAACGACCTCGTGACGACCCACGACGCCAGCGACGACGCCGTCCTCTGCACCGCGACCCCCGGAATCACCGGCCTCGTGGGGCCTGTTCAAAGCACGCTGACATCCGACCCGGAGGCGGGAGGCGGGCTCGTCACGGTCCCGTGCATTTCCACGGGGCCGATGATGCAGGTCTCGTTGCCCGGGTACGCCAACCGATTGTCCCTCGATTACAACTTCATCCCCGGAGCCGCGGGCCAGACGGCCGGGGGAAGTCCCCCGGGATCGCCGATCGGCGTGCGCGCGTTCCGCTTCAATCGCGCGCGGCTGAACGCCGCCTGGGGGGGCGCGTTGACCTTTGACGGCGCGATCCCGGTCGACATCGCGAACGCATCGAACACGGACACCGACGGCGACGGAGTGCTCGACCTCCATGACAACTGCGTGGGGGTGTGGAATCCGGACCAGCTCGACTTCGATGGTGACGGCTACGCCGCGTGTGCCGGCGACTGCGACGATACGAACCCCCAGGTGGGTCCAGGGCGCACCGAGATCTGCGACGGGCTGGACAACGACTGCAACGGTCAGGTGGACGACGGCCTGGGAACGCTGAGCTGCGGCGTCGGGCAGTGCTCACGGTCGGTGTCGGCCTGCGCCGCCGGCGTGGTGCAAACCTGCGTGCCCGGAATCCCGGCTCCCGAAACCTGCGACGGCTTGGACAACGACTGCAACGGCCAGGTGGACGAAAGGCTCGGAACGACTAGCTGCGGCGTCGGTCAGTGCGCACGCTCGGTGGAAGCCTGCCTCGCCGGCGTGACCCAGACCTGCGTGCCTGGAAC
>JANMQK010000066.1:0-3337 GCA_031370485.1 Acidobacteriota bacterium
ATCGGGGTTGATTCGTTCGACTGGCGCGTCATCGATCCGCTCCTGCGGCAGGGACGGATGCCGCGGCTGGCGGGGCTCATCGCGCGGGGGGCGAGGGCCAACCTCAAGACCATCCAGCCCATCCTCTCGCCGGTCATCTGGACCAGCATCGCGACAGGGGTGAAGCCGTCCCGGCATGGCATCGTCGATTTCGTCGTCACGGCGCGCGACACCGGCGAGATGGTGCCGGTCACCAGCGCCATGCGGCTGGTCCCGGCTCTCTGGACGCTGCTCAGCCGCCAGGAGATCGACGTGGACGTCGTCGCCTGGTGGGCCACGTGGCCGGCCGAGACCGTGCGCGGCCGGATCGTGACCGACCGCGTCGCCTTCCAGCTGTTCGACCGGGAGAAGAGCGACGACTGGAAAAGCGATGACCCGGCGAAGAGCCGCGGCAAGACCTTCCCTCCGGAATTGTTCGACACGCTGCGCCCGATGATCAAGTCGCCGAGCGAAGTGACCGACGCCGAGGTGGCGTGGTTTCTTCCGGGGAACAGATTCCCGGACCGGCTTACCGACGAGCAGCAAAAACTCCTGAACGATTTCCGCACGGTCATCGCCGCGGGCGAGACCTACCATGCCATCGCCCTGCGGCTCCTCGAGGGCTCCCCCCGCGGCCTCGCGATGCTTTACTACGAAGGGCCGGACACCGCCTCGCACCTCTTCATGCGCTACCGGCCCCCGCGGCTGGCGGGAGTCGCGCAGCGCGACATGAAGATTTTCGGCGGCATCGTCGATCGGTACTACGAGCGGCAGGACCGGTTCATCGGCGAGATCGTCGACCGCGCCGGCCCCGCGGCGGACGTGCTTTTGGTCTCCGACCATGGATTCAAGTCGGACACGAACCGCCCCCCGGACAGCGACCCCAGGATCGGCAAGGGGAACGCGGCCGACTGGCATACGCCGATCGGGGTGCTGGTCGCGGCTGGTCCCGGCATCCGGGAGGGCGCGGACCTCGAGTCGGCATCAATCCTCGACGTGGCGCCGACGGTCCTGTCACTTTACGGGCTGCCCGCGGCCCGCGACATGGACGGCCAGCCCCTCTCCGAGGCGCTGACCCCGGACTTCCTCAAAACTCATCCCGTCGCCTGGATCGATTCCTACGGCGGGGCGAGGCAGCCGCGGGAGGATGAGATTGCGGCGTCCGCCGACGACCCCGATCTCCTCGAAAAGCTCCGCAGCCTGGGCTACGTCGGCGACGAGAGAACGACCGCGTTCAACAACCGCGGAGTGATCGCCCTCGACGAAGGGGACCTGGACGCCGCGATCGCCGATTTCTCGCGGGCGCAGCAGATGGGAGACAGCGGGCCGATGGTCCGGATCAACCTGGCCCGCGCCTATCTGCTCAAGGGGGATCTGGACAAGGCGCAGTCGCTCGGAGAGCAGGTCCTGAAGGGAAACAGCAACGACAAGACCGCGCTGTTTCTCCTGGGGATGGTAGATGCGAAGCGCGACCGGCTCGACGAGGCGGAGGCCCACCTGCGCCGGGCCCTCGTCATCGACCCGACCCTCGTGCAGGCCCGATCGAAGCTCGGGGAGATTCTCCAGAAACGGGGCCGGGACGACCTCGCGATCGAGGAATACCGCAAGGTGATCGCGATCGCCCCCCTCAGCCCGATCGAGTACAACAACATCGGCAACATCCTCCGCAAGCAGGGCCGGCTCGACGAGGCGATGGCAGCCTATCGCGAGGCGCTGCGCTGCGACGCGCAGTACATCGGGGCCTGCAACAATCTCGGCCTGTGCCTTCAGGAAAAAGGGCGGCTCGACGAGGCGAAAGCACTCTACGAGAAGGCTCTCGCGATCCGTCCGGAGAACCCGATCCTGCGCAACAGCCTGGGCACCGTCCTGGCTTTAAAGGGAGACAAAGAGGCCGCCCGGGCGGAGTTCGAGCGGGCCGTGAAAGCGGACCCGGGCTGGCCGGTCGCGCAGGGGAACCTCGCGACGCTCCTGTTCGAATCGGGGCGCATCCCGGAGGCCCGGCCTGCCTTCGAGCGCTGGGTCGAGGTCGAGCCGGCGTCAATAGACGCTCGTCTGGGCCTGGCGCTTTGCCTGCTTACGAGCCAGGAGCGCGAAGCAGCGATCGCGCAGTTCAACGAGGTCCTCCGGATCGATCCCGGGAACTTCCGGGCGCACGTCGCCCTGGGCGAGACCTTGATGCGGGCCGGGGACCTCGAAAAAGCCCGCAGCCATCTGGAGACGGCCGCAGCCGCGGAGCATGGAGTCCCGCGTGTCTTCAACAGCCTGGGAGAGGTCTATCTGAAGATCGGTCTCAGACAGGAGGCGGCGCGGGCCTTCCGGCGCTCGCTGGCGCTCGAGCCGGACCAGGCCGACATCCGGCAGCGGCTCGCCGCCGCAGCGCTCAGTCCTTCCCGAACCGCCAGATGATGCCGGTGTGCACGCTGTCGAATGTGAGACCGTCCCGTGGACGGTTGCCGGGTGTTGTGCCTCCGGACCCCACGGTCACTCCCGCCAGGCGATCGGCCACCAGACCATCCCAGTTCGACGTCCCGTACCCCACGTAATAATCGAGGCTGCCGTACGACCAGACGGCCCGCGCGTCGAGATCCAGCATCTGGCCGCGCACCGAACCGTCCGACAACTGCAGCGTTTCTGTTTGCAGGCCCATGCCCGTGGGTGAACCCTGGGTCTGCACGGCCTCGGCGTCGACCCTGGACCTGAGCGATGAGAACGTCACGCCCGCGTCAAGCGCGAAGTGCGCCGAAAAAATGAAGTGGGCCGTCACGCCAAACCTGAGGCCCGTGCCGCGCGATTCGATGCGCTTCGTCTGGAGTGCAGGGGGGTTTGGGGCGCCGAACCCCTCGAAGCCCGTTTCCTCCTCGAAGGTCGCGTGGCGCAGGCCCGCCAGCCACCGCAGCGTGAACTTGTCGCCGTACATCAGCGGACGGACATAGTCGAGGTCGTAGGTGCGGGCCTTGACGTGCGAAGTCGCGTCGGCCGATGTGACCGAGATGGCTCCCAGCGACGCGGTGCCGAAGAGAGTGGCGTAGAGAAAGCCGCTGCCGGCGTCCGCGCTCCCGGAGTCGTCGTGGTCGAAGGTCCAATAGGAAACTCGAAGATTTCCGAGGCCCCTCCCGAAGCCGTATCCGAAATCGGCGCGCCAGGTGATCGGGGTGGCGTTGTCGATGACCAGCCGGTCCACGGACGGGTTGTCGCTGTTCGGTGAGTTGATCCGGTTCGCGAAGTGCTGGTCGAGCCCCGACGGCTGGGTCGCGGCTAGATCGAGCGCCGCGAACCATCCCTTGTAATCGGGGTCGAACGCCGCGGCCGGCGTGGCCGG
>JANMQK010000088.1:0-3031 GCA_031370485.1 Acidobacteriota bacterium
TCTGGTTGGTCGACGGGACCCGGAAAAGCCTCTGGCGCCTGTGCGCGATGGGTGAAGGGGTGCCGGTGAGCACGCCGGAGAGGCTTCTGGTCCCGGGCCCGCTTACCAGGAGTCTTATCCGCAGCCACCAGGGTTTGCACCACCCTGACATCGGGCGCCACCCGAGGCCCAGGCACGAGCCGCCGTTCTGGAAGCCCCTGGGGTCGCTTTTTGCCGCTCCTCTAAGGCCTCGGGGCAAGCTGATCGGTTTCCTGTATGCCGACCGCGGCGGAGCGCTGTTCGACATGACCGCCGCAGAGCTTGAAATCGTGTCCGCCCTGTCCGGGCTGGCGGGAAAGGCCGTCCAGAGTGCCCTCAGGCGTTTCGAGGAACGGCGGCGCAACCGCGTGATGAGTCTTCGCGGGAAGGGGAACTTCGCGATGGGCACCGATGAACCGTTGCCGGTCCTGCTCTCGCGTGTCGCCCGGATCGTTCGCTCGGAGGTGAACTGCAAGGGGGTAGTGATTTTCCTGCGGGATGACGGCAAGGATATGAAGGTGGCGGCTGCCTGTGGGCCCGGTGCCCCGGGAGCGACAAGCACCACAACGGCGGGATCGCTAAAGCTTCTCGAGGCCGGGAGGCGCAGCGTCCGACTGGCCAGTGCGCTGGTCATCGGCAGAATCGATTCCCTCCCCCGGACGGAGGCCTACTGGCCCGATGTCCATACCTCGGCGTGGGTGCCGATACAAATCGGCGAGCGCGTCATCGGCCTGTTGCATCTCGAAGGCTGCGGCCGCGTCTTCGGCGACGAGGCGGAAAAGGAGGTCTTCACGATATTCGGGCAGGAGCTCGGGCAGGGCATCGAGCGGGCGTGGCTCGTGGAGAGGCTGCGCAGCCGCGAGGCCGAACTCGGCGCGCTGTCGGCGAATCTGCAGACCCTGATCGAAGAGGACCGCCGTCGGATCGCGCGGGAGCTCCACGACGAGATCGGGCAGTCGATGACGGCAGCCAAGATCAACCTGGGCCTTCTCGACAGCAAGGCCCTAAACGGCCGGCCCGGGACGCGGCGGGCCCTGCGGGAGATCAACGCGCTCATCGACCACACGATCTCCGAGACGCGCCGTATCTCGATGGACCTCAGGCCGGCGATGCTCGACGATCTGGGGCTTCTCCCGACCCTGCGCTGGTACGCCACGACCTTCGGCCAGCGCACCGGGATCAGGGTGGAGGTCCGCGCCCGGGGCGCCGCACCGAGACTGAGCCGGGATCATGAGACGGTCCTCTACCGCTTCGTGCAGGAGGCGCTGACGAACGTGGCCCGCCACGCGCGGGCGAAGCGGGTGATCGTCGGCATCTCCCGCCGCAACTCCCGGCTGCGGGCCGAGGTCCGTGACGATGGAGTGGGCATGCGGCGCAACTCTCCACCCGGCCCCGGCTTGGGGCTGGTCGGGATGCGCGAGAGAATCGAGCGGGCGGGGGGCGAGTTTCGCGTCGAGTCCGCTTTCGGGAAGGGAACCTGTCTGATCGGAGAAATACCGTTTGGCCTGCAACCTGGGGCCTGGCAAGGAGCATTCAAGTGAACATGGACATCAAGAAGACTCAAGTCCTGCTGGCCGACGACCACACCATCGTGCGGCAGGGGTTGCGAGCCCTCCTCGAGGCCGAACCGGACATCGAGGTCGTCGGCGAAGCGGCCGACGGCGCCGAGGCGGTGGAGAAGTCGGCGTCCCTTGCGCCCGACGTGGTGGTCATGGACATCAGCATGTCACGCATGAACGGGGTCGAGGCGACCCGCAGGATCGCCCGGCACAATCCTGAAACCCGGGTGGTGGTCCTCACCATCCACACCTGTGATGAATACGTGACCTCCTGCCTCAAGGCAGGCGCCAAGGGATATCTCGTCAAGGAGTCGGCGTCCTCCGACCTGGTGCAGGCGATCCGTGCCGTGAAGGCGGGCGGCACCTACCTGGGTCCCGCGACCACCCTGAAGCCCGGCATCGGAGCGATCGAGCGGCCCGAAGCGGCGCCGCGCCGGTCGAACGGGCCACGGCTGACGCCCCGCGAAAGCCAGGTCCTGCGCTTCATCGCGGAGGGAAACACCAACAGGAAGATCGCGGCCACCCTGGGTCTGTCGATGAAAACCATCGAGGCGCACCGCTCGCGGATCATGCAGAAGCTCGACATCCACAATATCGCGGGCCTGACCCGGTACGCCATCCGTTACGGCATCACCTCGACGGCCGAAGAGTCCTAGCCGACTGGCGCAGAACCGGTTTCGGCCGGGGCGCCCGCCTGTAGAGACCCCGTGATGGTGCGGGCGAACCGTCCTCCCGTCGCCTCGTCGGTGGTCAGTTTGCCCGGAGAGTGTGTCGAATATTGCGCCGCCGCGCGGGAAGCGCATTGAAACCGCCCGGGAAGCGTGGATTCCTGCTCTTCCAAGTTCCAGCGTATCAGCCACTTAGAAGCCTTATCGAGTCCACGATTTCCGGGCCTTCCCCAGCCTTGACCCGGTCTCGACCGGTCTGCTACGATGCCTCTCGTTCCAGAGAGTCCAGTCCATGGAAAAGACCAGCCCTCATGCCCGTCCCGGTTTCTCCCGCGTGCCCACCGGACTGCTGCGCAAGAGTCGTCCTTTCCTGACAGACCTTTAGCCCACGGACTCGACCTGGCGGTCGTTCGTTCCATCATTCATCCGTGGAAGGTGAGGTCATTTCATGAAGAGCCATGCAAGGCGGGAGACGGCTTCGATGAAGGCCGCAGCCCGGGGCGGCGGCGGTAGCGCGGCGGCCGCCAAGGCCCGAGGCCGCCGCTCCGCCCGGCCGATGTCGGCCGAAAAGGTCATCAAGGAATCGCAGCGCTGGCTCGACATCATCGCCCGCCACGACCGGCTCTCGACCGCCCAGAAGAAACGCGTCGTCAAGGACACCGTCCGATCGTTCGACACCTATTTCAATAGCGGGTTCCTGGCCTACCGCAAGTCGGTCGCCGAGGCGGAGCAGTTCGCCTCGAACGAATGGACCGGGCAGGGCACCTCGATCCAGGACATCATGGG
>JANMQK010000145.1:0-3879 GCA_031370485.1 Acidobacteriota bacterium
GCAGCGCCTCGAGCGCGCGCTCGCGGCGCTCCGCCCGGCGAACGCCCGCGTACAGCATCGGCAGCTCGACGTTCCTCAGGACGGTGGCGCGCGGCAGCAGGTTGAAGGTCTGGAAGACAAACCCGATCTTCTGGTTGCGCACCCGGGCGAGCTCACGAGGGGCCATCTGCGACACGGGAATGTCGGCGAGGAAATACTCGCCCCGGCTCGGGACGTCGAGGCACCCCAGGATGTGCATGAGGGTCGACTTGCCGGAACCGGAGGGGCCCATGATGGCGATCGACTCGCCGGCCTCAATGTCGATCGTGACCCCGCGCAGGGCGTGCACGGCGTTCTCGCCCGAGTCGTAAATCTTGTGGACGTCGGTGAGGCGGATGACGGGGCCGCCCGAGGGGGAGGGCACGGCCCTAATCCTCCGCGATCTGGCGCGGCCGGGTGGGGTTCTCCAGGGCGAGATCGAGCCCTTCCTTGAGCCCGTCGAGGATCTGGGCGCGCTCGAGGCTCACCAGACCGACCTTCACCTCGCGCTCCTCGAAGAAGCGTTGCCAGACGCCGGAGATGTCGTACTTGTCGGATTTTGTCTTGCGGGGCTTGTTCTCGCCGTCCTTCGGCGTGTCGAAGGATGACTTGAGGACGTAGACGACCTCCTTGCTCTCCTTCTTGAAGATCGCCTCGACCGGGACCGCCAGGGTCTTCTCCGCCTTGTCGCCGCGGATCTCGATGTTCGCGGTCATGCCGGCGCGGAAATCGTGGACCTGCTCCTTGAGCGCCACCTCGATGTCGAAGACCTTGATTTTGTCCTTCAGGTGGGCCGCCGGCGAGATGTGGGACACGGTCCCGTCGAAACGGCGGTAGGGGAAGGCGTCGACGGTGATCACGACGGGTGCCCCTCGACGGACCTTGCCGATGTCGACCTCGTTGATCGCCGCCTTGATGAGCATCGAGCCGATGTCCGCGACGGTGTAGAGGATGGTGCCCTCGTTGAACGACGAAACGCCCGACATCACCGTCTGCCCCACCTCGATGTTGCGGTAGATGACCACGCCGTCCATCGGCGAGACCACGTTGACGCGCTGGGTCGTGGAGATCGGCTTGTCCAGGGGCACGCCGCTCTCGACCACGATGCGCATCTTCGTCTTTGCCGCGTCCATCGTCTCCGTGGCGGTGTCGAACTTCAGCCGGAAGTCCTTGAACTGCTGGTCGGAGAGAAATCCTTCCTCGTGGAGCCTCCGGTTGACCTCGAGATCCTGCGCCGCGTCCTTTTCCCTGATGTCGGCGAGGTTGAGCTCGGAGCGGACCTGCGACAGCGTCTGCGCCTGGTTCACGTCCGGCTCGACGCGCGCGAGCACCTGGCCGCGCCGGACCGAATCGCCCTCGCGGACCAGGAGGTCGGTGATCTTTCCCGAGAGGCTGGACTTGACGTCCACCTTGACGACCGGCTCGATGGTGCCGACCTCGTTGACGGCGATCTGGACGTCGGCGATCGACGACTTGCCGATTCTTACGTCGAGGTCGTCGGCGGCCAGGCCCCCCTTGGCCCTGGAAGCCTGCACTCGGTTGATCGAAACGGCCGCGCCGCCCGCCGCGGCGAGACCCACGATCACGAGCCAGATCCACAGGCGGCGCCTGCGGCGGATGGTGAGCGGAAGAACAGCGGTGGCGCTCATGAGTCGATCTCCAAGTCGGTTGCGAGGGCGTCGAAATTATATCGCAGGTGCCGCGCGGGCGAAACCGTGCGGCGGCCCTCCCCATCCTACGCAGGGAAGGGGGGCCGGGTTCCCGTGAATGCGCCCGGGCGCCGCGCGCTCAGGATCCCGATCCCGCCGGGGTGGTCGGCGTGGAGGGGGTCCCCGGGCCGGTTGACGCGGCCGGGGGGGACTCGGGGCCGGCGTCGCCGAGAAGGGCGATCTCGGAAGGGCGGCCAACCACGATCAAGCTGTCACCGGGCTGGAGCAGCATGTCGGGGTCGGGTATCAGCCGCCGTTCGAGGCCGCCGCCGATCCGGCGCTTGACCTCGAGGACATTGACGCCGAACCGTCGGCGGGCGTCGAGCGTTCTGAGGGTCGCTCCCCGAAGCCTCTCCGAGAGGGTCACGAGGGCCACGACATATTCCTGGGGCAGCTGCACGTAGGTGGCCTCCTGCCGCTCCGCGCCGACGGGGCGCTCGAAACGCGCCAGGCGCGTCTCCTTGTGCAACACCTCCTGGCTGTAGATCGAGATGATGTCCCCCGCCGACAGCTCACCAACGTAGCGTCGCGACACCGGCCCGTCCACGACCGGCAGCCGATCGCGGCTTACCTGGGTCCAGCGCCCGATCGCCTCGCTCAGGTGGTCGCCGAGGCCCAGCACCGGCACATCGCCGTAGGCCACCTCCCCCGCGGTGACCTTCGCGAGCGCCTCCGGGCTCCGCATGTGCACCGTCATGTCGGCCAGCGTGATGGCGCCGCGGAATCGTCCGTCGGCGCCCACCACGAACAGCTCCTTGCGCCCTTCCTGGAGCATCCGCTTGAGCACCGCCTCGAGAGGCTCGTTGTCCCGCACGGGCAGGGCGCCCCGGCGCATCACGTCCCGCACCTCGAGCGTGTCCATCACCAGCTCCTCGATCCGCCCCCCGAGCCGGACCCCGCGATCGGCCAGCCCGGCGGTGTAGATCGACTCCTTGTGGAGCAGGCGGCTCACGACCACTGCCACCGTGCACGCGAACATCAGGGGGAGAAGGATCTGATAGTCCCCGGTCAACTCGAAGATGGTCATGATGGCCGTGAGTGGCGCCTGCGTTGTTCCGGCGATCATCGCCCCCATGCCGACGAGGGCATAGACCCCGGGGGCCGCCGTCGCGGCGGGGGCGGCGCCGTGGCACCAGGAGCCGTACGCCGCCCCCAGCATCGAGCCGACGAAGAGGGTGGGCGTGAACAGCCCTCCGGAGCCTCCCGAGCCAAGCGTCAGCGCCGTCGCCGCGAGCTTCAGGAGCGGCAGGGCCAGGATCAATCCCAGCGGGATCGCACCGTGCAGCACCAGGTCGACGGTATCGTAGCCGTTGCCGAACACCTGCGGGAAGTAGACGCCGATCGCGCCGAGGAGCGTGAAGCCTATGAGCGGCTTCGCCCAGGCCGCGACCGGCAGGGCGTCGAACGCCTTCTCGACCCAGCGGAGCGCCAGGATGAAGAGGACCGACGCGATCCCGATGAGCAATCCCATCACCAGGTGGTGCCCCAGCTCCCAGGCGGAGACCAGGCTGACCTGGACGGGCGGGGTGTAGGCCGGGTAGGCGCTGATGAGTGATCGCGAGATGACAGTGCCGATGACCGACGCCACGACGATCGGCCCGAAGCTCTCCAGCGCGAAATTCCCGAGGATCACCTCGAGCGCGAACATCGCCCCGCCGATGGGAGCGTTGTAGGCGGCGGCGATCCCGGCCGCGGCGCCGCAGCCGACCAGGATCTTGAGCCGGTGCCCGGTCAGCCCGAGCCGCCGCCCCAGAAGAGACCCGATGGCGGCGCCGACCCGCAGGAGAGGGCCCTCCCGGCCCAGGGACCCGCCCGAGCCGACCGTGACGAGTGTGGCCGTCTCTTTCAGCAGGGTCGCGCCCATGGGAATGAAGCCCCCCTGCTGCGCCACCCCGACGATGATGCCGGTCGTGCCGTGCCCGCGGAACTCGCGACGCAAGACGAGGATCATCAGCCCCAGGATCAGCCCGCCGATGATCGGCGCGAGGAGGCGGTGCGCCGCGGGCAGCGACTGGGCTGCGTCCAGGAGGTGATGACGGGTTCCCCAGAAGAACTTCTGCACGAGGCCCAGCAGGCGCACCAGCCCGACGGCGGCGAACCCGGTCGCCGCCCCGGTCAGCGGCACGAGGATGAGAAAGCGCTTGTCGCCGGG
>JANMQK010000180.1:0-1958 GCA_031370485.1 Acidobacteriota bacterium
GTTCGCCGGGCTGCCGGCGCTCCTGAGTTTCGCGACCGGCGTTCCGGAGATGCAGGCGCTGAGGCTGGCCGTCGGCGTCTACGCCCTGCTCACCCTCGGCACCGCGGCGTTCTACCTGCGGCTCTCCCCCGCCGTGGAGGCGCCCGACGGCCCGCCCGCCGCCGCCGTCACACCGGCCACGCGACGAGTCCTGTGGCGGATCGGCTCGCTGTTCGCGGTCGACAGCCTGGCGGGCGGCCTCCTTACCACGGCGCTCCTGTCCTATTATTTCTTCGAGAGGTTCGGAGCTGGAGCGGCCGCCATCGGAGCGCTGTTCTTCGGCGCGCGGGTGCTCAACGCCCTGTCGCACCTCGGCGCCGCCTGGCTGGCGCGCCGGTTCGGCCTCGTCAACACGATGGTGTTCACGCATGTCCCCTCGAGCCTGCTCCTCGTGACCGTGGCCTTTGCACCGAGCTTCCTGGTGGCGTCGATCCTGTTCCTGCTGCGCGAGGGGCTGGTGGAGATGGACGTCCCGACCCGGCAGTCCTACGTGATGGCGCTCGTCCGCCCGGAGGAGCGCACCCTCGCCTCGGGCGTGACCCACCTGGTGCGGATCGGCGCCTGGGCCGTGGGGCCGTCCCTGGCCGGTGCGTTCATGCAGGGGACGGCGCTCGGCGCGCCGCTCCTCATCGGCGCCGGAATGAAAATCGTCTACGATGGGCTGCTCTATGCCGGCTTTCGCCGGATACGGCCGCCCGAGGAGATGGCCTGACATGGGAAACCGTCCGGTCGAGCCGACACTTCGCCAGGTCCTCTTCCAGGATGTCCGGGCCCGGGACCTGCCATGTACTTTCGGCCGGGACCTCAAGGATCTGCACCGTTTCTACCTCGATGAGGGGAGGCAGGCCCGGCTCAAGACGATGGGGCGCATCCGCCGGGCCTGCTGGTTCATCGTCTTCCTTCTGAAGAGCCTCCTGACGAAACTCACCCCCGTGCGGCGCGTGATTTTTGCGGCGGCCCTGTTCATGGCCCTGGTGGAAGGCACGAATCTCAGATTCAGCCAGGTCAGGATGCCGCTTGAATTCGGCTCCTTCCCTTTCTTTCTCGTGGTCTTCGTCCTGATGCTGGAGCTGAAGGACAAGCTCCTGGCGCGCGACGAGATCGAGATTGCCCGGCAGGTGCAGCTCGCGCTTCTCCCCCGCGACCACCCCCGGCCCGAGGGGTGGTCGCTATGGAACTACACGCGTCCCGCAAACGACGTGGGCGGCGACCTGGTGGATTACCTCGATATGGGCTCGGGGAAGGTGGGGGTCGCGCTGGGGGATGTCGCGGGGAAGGGGCTTGGAGCCGCCCTCCTGATGGCCAAGCTGCAGGCCACGCTGCGCGCGCTGGCGCCGGAGTGCGCGTCTCTCGCGGAGCTCGGGGATCGTCTCAACACGATCCTCTTCCGCGACGGCCTGGAGAACCGCTTTGCCACGCTGTTCTACCTGGAAATCTCCCCCGGCTCTTCCCGCATCCGGTACCTGAATGCCGGCCACAACCCGCCCTTCGTCCTGCGCGCGGGAGGGATAGAGACGCTCGAGCCCTCGTCCCGGCCGCTCGGCATGTTTCCCGGAGGGACTTATCTCGAAGGACACGCCGATCTCGAGCCGGGCGATCTCCTGGTCGTCTACTCGGACGGGATGACCGACGCGCAGAACGCGGCCGGAGAGGACTTCGGATCGGGAAGGCTGACGCGACTGGTGCAGGAGCTCCGCGGGCTGGAGGCGGAGGCCGCCGGTGCGAGGCTTCTCGATGCGATCGAGCGGTTCCTCGGCGCCGAACGGCCCGGCGACGACCTGTCGCTGGTCACCGTGTTCCGGCGCCCGCCACCGTCTTCCACGGTATGATGACGGCACCAAGATAGGAGGGACTGTCGCCATGCTGCACGTGGTTGCATCGAAAAAACCGCTGGAGCAGGTCGCGGTCGATCTCGAGCA
>JANMQK010000186.1:0-5375 GCA_031370485.1 Acidobacteriota bacterium
CGCCATCTGCGACGCCGACACCAGCACGGCGTGCAGTTGCTCGGCCGGACTCGGGAATTGCACGACTAGCGCCACCTGCGCTTCGGGCACCCGGACGCAGGCTGACTCGCAGCTCATCTGCACGGCATTTCCGGCGACGACCGACTCCGGACAGATCTGCCAGCCGGAGGCGGGTACTGCCGGCTACGGCAACGTCACGGTGGCCTTCGACTGGTCGCCGCCGCAGTTCCCCGGCTGCCCGAACTTGGCTGGGGCTCCGGCTGTCGGCACGAACGCCCTCGCGGTGACCGACCTGACCGGGGCCGGGCTGCTCCTGACGACCAACTACTTCGTTGGGTTCGGCTACTATCTGGTCGAGTCGGCCTACCCGATCGACCAGGCTCAGTTCGGCTCGATCGCCTGCTCGCGCGTCAACTCGCCGAGCCTGACCTCCTTCACCCCCGGCTCGCCGTCCGACACGGTCTGCGTCAACGTGCCGGTTCCCACGGTGTACAGCGACTGCGATCCGGGCGCTGGTGGCGCCCCGAGCGGCACCGACAGCTGCCAGGGTGTTGGAGTCCCCACGAAGGCCCGCGGCAAGGTCTACAAGACGACCGGTGGCTGCACCAATCCTCCTCCGCCCCGTCTGGCGGGGGGTGGCTGGACGCTGGCCGGCACGCCTGACGGCTCGGGGAACATCTGCATCCCCGTGACCCGTCCGCCGAGCGGTTGCGCCTGGGTCGGAGTGACCGGGACCATCGGCGGCAAGGAATCGCCCGGGATCGTCGGCTCGCTCCGCGTGGCCGGCGCCGCCGCGGCGCGTCCGAAGGCGACGATTGATCGGGCCGCCGAGAGCAAGGGTGTGGTCACCGTGAACTTCCACACCGACTTCGAGACCTCGGACACTCTCGGGTTCAACATCCTCGCCAACGGGCAGGCGGTCAACAGCCTCCTGATCGCGGCGAAGAACGGCGCGGGCCGAAACGACTACACGGCCTCGATCGACAAGAAAGACATCAGGAACGCCCGGACGATCACGGTCCAGACGAAGGTGGGGACCGAGCTCATCGACTCCGCACCGGCGACGATCACCAAGGTGAAGTCTGGCGCGAAGAAGAGCAATTAGTGATGAACCGAGAGAGGGAGAACGTAGTCATGAAGAAGACCTATCAGAAACCGGCGATCATCCACTCGGAGAAGATCGAGGCGCGTGCCACGGCCTGCTCCAAGTCGGATGCAGCGTGCAACGTGAGCGGCGGCCCGATCACCAGCTAGGTCGTCACGAGTAAGGGCCAATCGAGCCACCAGGTCCCCACGGGGCCTGGTGGCTCTTTTCTTTGGCGCCGGGCCTCATTCCGACGCGCGTCAAGCGACACGCCGGGCGGCGCAGGCGCCTTCGAAGGTGCTAGAATCCCGGCTTCATGTCGAACGCCCCGTCATCGCGCATCGTCCTGATTCCCAGCCTCGTCTTTGGGCTGCACCTTATCGCCATGGCCGCGGTCGGAGCGCTTTTGTCCGTCGGGCTGCGCCTGTTCACCCTGACCGCCGGGTGGACCGCGCCGGTCGCGACGGCGGTCGCGATCGCGATCGCGGCCGGGGGGACGATCGGGGCGGTGCTGGCGAGCCGCTGGCTCGACCGCAGGCCGGCGCCGCTGGCTCTCCTGACGCTGGTGCAGGCGGGATTCGGCCTTGCCGTCCTGGCCGCGAGCGCCCTCTTTCCGGCGGTTCGATCCCTCTATCTCATCCTGTGGCCGCTTTTCGGTGAGCGAGGTCCCGGGTGCTGGACGCTCCGCTTCGGTGTCGCGCTGGCGCTCTTTGCCCTTCCCGCCGCGTTCGCGATCGGCATGGCTCCGCCGCTGCAGCGGCTGATCTCGGTCACCCGTCACGGGTTCGGCGTCGGTCTGGGGCTCGTATTCTCCCTCTCCCTTTTCGGCCTCGGCCTGGGGTTCGCGTTCGGGCGCGCCCTGATCCTGCCGGAGGCCGGCCTGCGGGGGGGCATGCTGATCGGGGTCGCTCTCGCCGGGATCGCGGCGGCCGGCACGGCCATCACCCGCCGGGCGCTTCATGACGCGCCGGGGGCCCTCGGCGCGATGCTGGGGCAGGGTCCGGCGGCCGGGACGACGCCGTGGCCGGGGGGGGAGGCGCCGGTCGGCGACGTCACGGAAGGGGGGGCGCTTTCGGCCGCGGTCGTGCTCTTTGGATTCTCGGCCTGGACATATCTGCTGGTCTCGGGCCGGAGCATCGCGCTGGTTGTCGGCGCCACCGACCCGGCGACCGGGATGGCCACGGCGGCCTTCCTGGCGGGGCTGGCCCTGGGCGCGCTGCTGATCGTAGGACTGCCCGATCGCACGGCCCGCCCCTGCCTGACCGCAACGATCCTGGTGACCGCGTCCTGCCTGGCGGCCTACGCCTCGATGTTTCTCCTGCCCCACGCGTCGCTTTTCTACCTGCGACTCGCACCGCTCCTCTCCCGTCCCGCCCTGGCGCCTCTCGCGGCCGCGCTGACGACCGCGATGGTGGTCCTGCCGGCGAGCCTGCTGATGGGGGCGGCGCTGCCGGTCCTGCCGCTGGCGGTCGGGGTCAAGCGGCGCCCGATGATAGGCACCGTGGGGCTCCTGGCCCTGGGGATCGCGCTGGCGGACGGGACGGTGCGGCTGCTCATCATCCCGTCGTTCGGGCTGCGGCGGGCGGCCTCGCTTGGGGCCGCGGTCGGGCTCCTGTCGGCGATCCTCTTCCTGGGGCGCGCCATCTTCGCCCGGCCGGCCATGCGGCCCACCCTGACTCTCGTCCTGCTGGGGCTGATGGTCCTGCTGGGCGGGTTTCCCGCGTCCTGGGATCCGCGCGTCGTGGCGTCCGGGGCCTACCGCTACGGCCTCGGCTCGGTGGACCGCTACGGCTCGGCGGCGCAGTTCCTGGACGCGCGGCGCGGGCTGGACGTCATCTTCTACCGCGAAGGTCGCGACGCCAGCGTGATGATCGAACGGGGGCTGCGGGATATCACGCCGACCGAGAAAGCGGAGGTGCTCGATCTCAGGGTGGATGGCAAGGTCGTGGCTTCGAACGCCGCCGATCTCAGGACCCAGGTGCTGTTGGCGCACGTGCCGCTTCTGGTGCGGGGACCGGCGGAGAACGTCCTGCTGATCGACTACCTCAGCGGGGTGACGGCCGGATCGATCCTGCGCCACCCGGTCAAGTCGCTGAAGATCATGGAGTGGGAGCCGGTGATGTTCGTGGCCGCCATCGACTTCGCGGCCTACAATAACGCCCCGCTGGGGGACCCCCGCGTCGTCCGCGTGACCGACAGCGCGCGCGCCAGGCTGCTGGTGGACCAGGACCTCTACGATGTCGTGATCGTCTCGGAGTTCGAGCCCTGGCTGGCGCACAGCGCCGCCCTCGCCACAACCGAGGGATACGCCTTGCTGAAATCGCGCCTGCGGCCCGGCGGCCTGCTGGCGCAGAGGCTGCCGCTCGCCGCCGCCGACGATGAAGGATTGCGGACCGTGCTGCGGACCTTCGCGGGTGTTTTCCCCTCGGTGCTGGTCTTCCAGATATCGCCGGAGGACCTCCTGCTCGTGGGTTCGGGCGAGCCGCTGGCCCTCGACGTCGGCTGGTTCCGCAACGTGACCTCCACGAACGCCGGTGTGGGCACCGACCTCCGCCGCGCGGTGGCGGTCGGCCCGAACGAGATCATCATGGCCTTCCGCCTGGACGGGGCCGCGGCCCGCGGCCTCGCGGGAGAGGGCCCGCTGAACGGTGACGACCGCTCGCCGGTCGAGGCGGCCGCGGTCCGCAGCGTGATGGCGCACCGCGAAGTGGACTTCCTGAAGGCGGTTGAGCGTGCCGCGGTCAGCGTCGTCCCGGTCCTCAAGAACTATGGGGCGCTGCCGCAGGAGCGTTCGGTCTTTCTCTACAACCTCGCGAAATCGTACCTGGGGATCGCCGGGGACTACATCGGGGCGCGCGAAGTCGCCCTGGAGCTTTCGGGGATCGGCGAGACGGCCATGGCGCGCTGGATCGAGGGGGAGTGCCTGTTCCAGCAGAAGCGGGTCGACGCCGCCTTGGAGGAATGGAAGGGGGTCCTGGCCATCGACCCGTCGGACCTCGACGCGCTCTTCAGCCTGGGCACCTACTACGTGGACATACGCGACTATTTCCAGGCCGAGAAATACCTGTCGAGGGCCGCGCGTCTTCATCCCGGCGTGGCCGATGTCCGCTACCATTACGGCCGGGACCTGTTCTATCTCGGCCGCTACGCGGAGGCGATCGCCGAGCTGCGCAAGGCGCGCGAGATCGCCGGGGGGAGGGGCGGCTATCCCGTCGTGGACTACCTGGTCGGCGTGGCGCAGCAGAAGCTGCACCGGGACAAGGAGGCGAAGGATTCGCTCGAGGCCTATCTGAAATGGGCCTACGGCCAGAAAATCCTGACCCTCGTCGAAGTGGACGCTCACCTGAAGCTGGCCGACGCCCTCGAAGGGGTCGGCAAGCGCTACGTCGCGCTCCAGGAGCGACAGAAGGGGGAAGAGTTGCGCCGCCGTATCGACGCCTACATGCAGCAGCAGCGCTCCTCCTCCGCTGCGCCCGCGCCTTCGCCCGATGCAGCGGCGCCGCCGGCGCCGCCCAGCCCCGCGCCCCCCCGCCCCGATGGCCCCTGAACGGAAGGGCGCGGGCTCGCGGGAGTCCGCCCCGGCCAGCCTGGAATCCCGCCTCGGATACCGCTTCAAGGACGACGCGCTTCTGCTGCGCGCCCTGACCCATTCCTCCTACGCCAACGAAGAGCGCGCGGGGCAGGACAACGAAGCGCTCGAGTTCCTGGGGGACGCGGTGCTCGGTTTCCTGGTGGCGGAGGCGCTCGTCGTCCGCTTCCCCCACATGGATGAAGGGGGCCTGTCCAAGCTGAAGGCGTTCCTGGTCAGCAGGCCCTCCCTCGTGGCGGCCGCCCGGGAGCTCGACCTGGGCCCGCACCTCCGGCTGGGCAGGACCGCCGAGAAGGGGCAGGGGCGCGACAAGGCGTCGATCCTCGCCGACACGCTCGAGGCGGTCCTCGCAGCGGTCCACCTCGACGGCGGCGACGGGCCGGCGCGGGCGCTGGTGGACCGTCTCTTCTCGGGGCGCATGCGGGAGATCGATCGGTCCGAGATCGAAAGGAAGGACTACAAGACCCGGCTTCAGGAGTTGCTGCAGTCCCGGGGCCGCCCGACCCCGCGCTACCGGGTCGAGAAGACGGACGGCCCGCCGCACCGGCCGACGTTCCATATCAATCTCATGGTCGAGGGGGAGGTGGTGGCGCGGGGCAAGGGGGGAAGCAAGAAGGAGGCGGAGCAGCGCGCCGCCCGCCTCGCCCTGCGGCTGCTGAGGGGCTCAGCGCCCTGAAGGGGGCCGGTCGAAGGCCTCGTCCT
>JANMQK010000194.1:0-5281 GCA_031370485.1 Acidobacteriota bacterium
GGCCATCTCGCCCATCGTCACCGGCGCGCCCAGCTCCTGGCAATGCTGGCGGTAGGGCAGGTTCCCCCCCTTGGTCATCGGCGCCAATACGAGGGCGCCCTGGAGCGTCTCGCGCAGGGATGTCATGCCTTCGAACCCCGGGCCATCGCAGGAGAGGGCGCGGTCGGCAGTTCGTACTCGATCGTATCCTCCAGCAGGCAGGCATCCGGCCCCTGGGGAACCATCCGGTGGACATGCTTCCAGAAACGGTAGTCCCGGTGCGCCAGCTCCCACCCCAGGGAAAAGGGCCAGGGACCCACGCGCAGAGAGACGCGCGCACCATCTTTAATACCGCCCACGTGCCGGAGCAGCCGCACCGGCTCGCGCGGCGGCGTCAATCGCTGGAACGCGCCGGGGGCTTCATGCCAGTCGAAGACGGCGTCCGCTGACGCTGGTATCTCCGTGCTGGCGACGAAGGTGATCCGGTTGGTGTGCATGAAGGGGCATTATCCGCCGGGGGAGGGACGTTGGCCTCCAGCCATTTTCGGATCCGATTCGCGTCCCCGAGGCGCGTGTACTTGCCCCAGGAATCGAGAAGCACGATGACGACCTGCCGCGCCTCGATCTCGGCCTGCAACACGAGGCACCGCCCGGCTTCCTTGATATAGCCGGTCTTTGACAGCCCGATGCTCCAGTTCCTGTTTTTCACCAGTCCATCGGAGTTGTGGAATTCCAGCACCCGGCCGTTGGAGAGAGTCACCGCGTGGAAGGCGGAAGTGGTGGCCTCGCGAATCGCCGGATACCCCGCCGCGGCCAGAACCATCCGGGAAAGATCCTCCGCGCTGGACACGTTCCCGCCGGAGAGGCCGGACGGGTCCGTGAAGCGAGTCCGGAGCATCCCCAGCTCTTTCGCCTTGCGGTTCATGGCCTCGAGGCACGCCCCGGTCCCCCCCGGGTAGGTCCGTGCCAGTGCTTTGGCCGCCCTGTTCTCCGACGCCATCAATGCGACCCATAGCAACTCGCCCCGGGCGAGGCGTGCGCCGACCGGCAGGCGGGAGCGGGTGTGCTTGCGGGTGTCCACGTCCGCGCGGTCGATCTCAATGGCCTCGACAAGCGGGCACCGCGCGTCCAGCACAACCATCGCGGTCATCAGCTTGGTGATCGAGGCGATCGGCGCCACCTGATCGGGGTGTTTCGCGTACAGCGTCTCCCCCCGCGCAACGTCGATCACCAGCACGACGTTTGACTTCAGATCCGGTCCGCCGCGCCGGCTTCGCTCGTATCTCGCCGCCCCTGCCACTCGATCGGTGGACGCGGCCATCATCGAGCCGATCACGACGGCCACCGCCGTCACCCGCGCCAACCGCCCCAGTGGAACCTCCTCCGCTTCCCGCCGCGCCAACATGGAAGACGCGCGAGAAAGTATCAGGATTCCCCAGTCCTGAGAAGGGCAGTGGGCCCGCAATCCATCTCCCTGAACGAGGTCACTTTAGTGCCGGGGGTGGGAGTCGAACCCACATGACCCAGAGGGTCAAGGGATTTTAAGGCACAGGGATTAGGGCAACGAACAAAGGACTTATTTAATTCGTTGCCCTTTTCCCGTCCGAGGAGTACGAGGAGGGTCGTAGAGTCCGAGGATTATGGACACCCAGATGAACACCTGATTGATGAGACAGTCGTGCATCGGCGCCATTACACAGTCCGCAATGACCGGCCTCCGGTCATCCAGTCGAGCCACATTCAAAGCGTCTGCCCTTCAGATGCGTGGGACGTCGCCCGGATGGGCTTCTTGGGGTGGACAGGGTGGACCCGTTTGCAAAGACTTCGAACCGCAGGACGGTGAGCCCGCGTTCAAACCGCAGCGGCCAAATTCTCCCGCAGCACGCGAGGGTGCCGCGCGGCGATTCGGAGCAAGGCCAGCGCCGGTCCCTCGGGGCTCCGTCGATCTTGCTCCCAGTTGCGCAACGTATGGACGCTGATGCCGAGAGCGGCGGCGAACTGCTGCTGGGTCAGTCCGACGAAGTGTCGGAGCGCGATGACATCTTCGCCCCCCGCAAGGTGTCCACGGAGGATCCGTTCTCGTTGTTTCCTCGGGATCGCCCGGGCGAAGTCCCGGTCAGTCAACTCACGTATCTCGTCGCTCATGTCCTTTCCTTTCGAATTCCCTGAGGCGCAGGCGCTCCTTCCTGGTCGCCATACGCGCGCTTATGATCCGCAGGACTTCGTCGTCACGCTCCGTGTAGGCGACCACGATGACGCCTCGCTTGATCGGCCCGATGGCGATGAATCGGTCCTCATCGCCGGAATGCTGCTCGTCGTAGATTTCCCAGTAGTCAAAGCCGCTCTTAAAAAGCTCGATCGCTTCCGCGAAAGACACGTCATGCTTTGCCCGATTGGCCTTGTCCTTCTCCGGATCCCACTCGAAGAGCATGGCATATGAAGAATATACGCCACTGGCTTAGTAAGTCAATGAATGATGAAGAAGGATTGGGGGAGGCGGCGGGGGTCGAACTCGGTTTCGTGGCTGGCCAGGGGACTCGAACGCAAGGGATTTTAGAGACAAGAGCGCAGGTGACACGCAAGATGCAGAAACCAGCCCAAAATTGACCCCGCGGTGGTCACTTGGATGGACACCGGCCTTCACAGCCCGATCGAACCATTCCCCGCAAGTCTCAGAAAACAAATGGTGCCGGGGGTGGGAGTCGAACCCACATGACCCAGAGGGTCAAGGGATTTTAAGGCGCAGGGATTAGGGCAACGAACAAAGGACTTGGTAATTCGTTGCCCTTTCCCGTGTCCGAGGAGTACGAGGAGGGTCGTAGAGTCCGAGGAGTATGGACACCCAGATGGACACCTGATTCGCGCCCCTTCCCCGGTTGCCCTCCCCTGCGGGTTATCACCCGCCCTGAGGCGAGGCAAGACTTCCTGCTGGCTGGGGGACGTGGGGCCCCGGGGGCAAGGTAGAATGGACGCCAGCGGAGGTTTCGAGATGAAGTTTGACCGAATCACTTTCGACCCCCAGATCCTCGGCGGAAGGGCTGCCATACGCGGGATGCGGATCCCAGTCTCGGTGATCGTGGGGCAGATCGCCAACGGAGCGACCTTCGAGGAGGTGCTGGCAGGGTATCCGGACCTCGAGCGCGAGGATATCCAGCAGGCCCTCGGCTATGCCGCCTGGCTCGCCCAGGAGCGGGTCCACATCGGCTAGACCGTCAAGGAGCTGCGCGTGAGATTCCTTTTGGATATGGGCGTGGATGTCCGTGTCGGCACTTGGCTGCGCGAGCACGGGCACGAGCCCGTCCATCTCCGCGACCAGGGCCTCCAGCGGCTGCCGAACGGCGAGATTTTCACGAAGGCGATCTCGGAAAACCGGGTCATCCTCACCTTCGATCTCGACTTCGGTGAGATTGCGGCGCTCGCGCGTGGCCGGAAAGCGAGCGTGGTGGTCTTCCGTCTTCACAACACTCGAACGGCGCATGTGCTCGAACGGTTGGCATCCGTCCTGCCGGACTGTTCGAGCATCCTGGAGAAAGGGGCCATTGTCGTGGTCGAGGAAGATCGGCATCGTGTTCGTCCGCTCCCTGTGGGACAGGACGAGGCGTGAGGGGACAAGGGTCGCCTCGACGGCGTCAAGGGCCTCCGGTCGTCGCGCAAATGTCCTTCGAGAAGAGTCGCCGAGGATTTCGAACGGGGGGTCGCCGCCGGGCGCTCCACTACGCGCACCGCGTAGTAGCGCACGAGCGCGTCGAGCGGTAGTAATCGTTGGCCCCACTTGCTGAGTCCGACGACACCAATGTGGCCGTGGCTGGGCGATCGCTCAACGTTGGACACCCAGATGGGCACCGCTCTCATGAGGGACTTTGGTAAGTCCTCGCTCGACCCCGTCGCGCTGATTTTCTCTCGACTGGGACCGATCGTGGACGGGTTTTTGGATTTCCGTCCGGTCAGGGCCGGAGGTCGTACGGCAGGCTCACGGCCTTGGGGTTCTCGAGCGCGGTGCGGGTGGCGGTGTGGAGGTACAGCTTCGGCTCGACGCCAGCGAGCTTAGCGGACTCGATCAGGCTGTAGAACAGCGCGGCGACCTCTCTGTGTGACCTTTCGACCCGAATGGACTTTTCAGCAGGGACAGGATTCGTCACTTCTCAGTCGGTCATCTGAAGCATCACGATTTTTGATCCGTCCCAAGCGAATAGTTTGCTCCATGCCTCATACTGAACCAGATGGATCGCTGGCCACTTGACTTTCATCTTCCTGGTACCATTCCAATCCGCGTATTCTCCGGGAGGCTCAGGCCAAATGACGGGCGGGAAGCTACCGCCGAGCTTAGACACTTCCATCACCTCCCAGCGATCGCCTCCTTGTTCCCGTCCAACCACAAGATATCCCTCTCCCTTCTCTTGCTTCCAGAGAAGAACTGCAACCGCCTTCTTTCGATCGCCAAAGAACTGCAGCCGGGCGACTCCGGGGCATTGACCCGGGGAATCGTGCGTGAAGAGCTTGCGATCATCGGACCTCAGCATCGTTATGTCCAGGACCCTATATTCAGGGTATCGATGACCGATCTCGCAACCCAGCCCGGCTGTTAGAGCACACGGCTCGGTGCTCGAGGACCAGATCAACACAGACCCGAGCGCTAAACATCCAATGAATGTCAAGGTCCATATCCCTCTGCACACCCAATACTCCAAGTCGTTGCAATTCTGCATCTTCATCGCCGACCCTCACCTTAGTGTAAATTCGCAGGTTCCAGGACTCGGTCCCGTGCATCCCGGCGGTATTGAGTTTGATCCGCTGGGCTCCGGAAGCAATTGGATATGGTAATGATCGCCAACTCCCTTCCTACTCTTGCGGGTCCGCTCGTCCAGTAAGCGCTTCGCACCGCACTTGCCCGCACAGCACAAAACGGTCTTCGATGGAGTTCCTGTAGGACGTACGTCGACGCTTGTGCCCGATGCGTGGCCAGGATCATCATGTCCCGCGATCTGTTTAGGATCAAAGGTAGCCGACACTGTCTGCTCCCTGCCGGTGCAGTTATCCATGCATCGAAGAAAGGCGTCCAGTGCAGCTGTTTTCGGGGGGAGAATCCCCGTGGCCAACTTATATAATCCAAGAGGGTCAGAATACTTCAACGGGTTACTCGACCCATATGCATACGCGCTCTCCACACCGTCCGTTCGGATGGGATCTTCGCTCAGGAACCGAGCGTTTGATGGATCATAGAACCTTGCCCTGTAATAAAACACACGTGTCTCTGGATCCCACTCCCTTCCCGTGAACGAATAGCCGCCAGTCGCAGCTCCGG
>JANMQK010000398.1:0-7237 GCA_031370485.1 Acidobacteriota bacterium
GGCGGTGATCACCAGGACCGGAAGGTACCCGTCCTGTTCGATCTGCTTCAGCCCTTCCATCACCTGGAATCCGTCCATGCCGGGCATCTGGAGATCGAGCACGATCAGGTCGTAGCGATTCTTCCCGTGCAGCTCGCACACCGCGAGCGGGTCGAGCGTGGATGTGATGGACTCGTACCCGGCGCCACCCAGCATGCGCTCGAGCAGAAGGACATTGGCCGGCTGATCGTCGACGATCAGGATCCTGGCCTTGAGGATATCGGAAGCCTCAAGCATCTGCTTTTCCGGACTCCAGCGCGGCGTCCAGGGCCTCCATGAACTCTTTGACCTTGATCGGCTTGGTGAGATACGAGAAGAATCCTGCCTCGACGCCCTTGGCGATATCGCGTGGCATCGCATTGGCGCTGAGGGCGACAATCGGGATGTGCGAGGTCGCCGGGTCGTCGCGCAGGATCTTCAGGGCTTCGATGCCGCTGATGCCGGGCAGATTGATGTCCATCAGGATCAGGTCCGGCTGATGGGCGCGCGCCAGCTGGATGCCCCGATTGCCGTCCACCGCGGTCAGCAGGCGCATGGTGGGGCGGCGCGCGATCAGCTGCTCGACCAGCTTCAGGTTCGCCGGGTTGTCCTCGACATAGAGCAGCGTCCGCAGCGGCGCGCCGGGCTCAGCCTGCGCGCGGTCAACGGCCTCGGGATCGGCTGTTTTCGCTTCGAGCTCCGGCGCGGCAGCCGCGCCCAGCTCGCACCAGAAGACACTTCCCACCCCGACGCTGCTCTCCACCCCGAGGACGCCCCCCATCAGCTCGACCAGCCGCTTGCTCATCACGAGACCGATGCCGGTTCCCTGTTCGGCGCCGTGCTCCTGTCCCAGACGATTGAACGGCTGGAACAGCTGCGCCAGTTTCTCCGGAGGCAATCCCGCGCCGGTGTCCCTCACGTTGAGGCGAATCCGCTCCGCGGTGCTGCCAGCGCAGTCCACCACGACCGTTCCCCCTGCCTGGTTGTATTTGACCGCGTTGGATAGCAGGTTGATAAGCACCTGCTTCAACCGGGTGCGATCCACGGCGACGAAGCAGGGGAGGTCGAACTGCGGGAACGTCATCCGGATGCCGCGGTTTAGCGCCTGCGGTTCGATCATGGCCTGGCATTCGAGGATGACTTCGGCCAGCGACGTCGGCTCCGGCGACAGCGACAGCTTGCCGGACTCGATCTGCGCCAGATCGAGAATTTCGTTGATCAGCTCCAGGAGATACCATCCCGCGCGGAGAATCTCGTCGATGCTCGCCTTCTGGGAGGGTGTTGCCGGCGTGGCGTCGGACTCCATCAGCTGGGCGAAACCGAGGATCGCATTGAGCGGTGAGCGCAGCTCGTGGCTCATGCTGGACAGGAACTCCGATTTCGCCAGGTTGGCCTTCTCCGCGGCGCCCTTGGCCCTGGTCAGGGTCTGCTCGACCTGCCGGCCTGCGGTCAGGTCGCGGGTCAGCTTGGCGAAGCCGCGGGCGTTGCCCCCCTGATCGCGAATCGCCGTGAAGACCACGTTCGCCCAGAACATGGACCCATCCTTGCGCACGCGCCACCCCTCGACCTCGAATCGTCCCTCGGCCGCCGCCGCGTTCAGGTCGCGCTGGGGCACGCCGCGCGCGATGTCCGCCGGGGGATAAAACCGGGAGAAGTGCTGGCCCACGATCTCTTCCGCGGGATAACCCTTGATCCGCTGCGCCCCGGTGTTCCAGCTCGCCACACGACCCTCTGAATCCAGCATGACGATGGCGCAGTCGGTCACGCTCTCCACCATCAACCGGAAGCCTTCCTCGGTCCACCGCAGTTTCTCTTCGACCTGCTTGCGAGCGGAATTATCGGTCCCAATAAGCAGATACCCGATGATGCCGCCTTCCGCATTGCGCAGCGCAGTGACCGACACGATCGCGGGAAAGCGGCTGCCGTCCTTGCGGATGTAGGTCAGCTCGTACTTGTCCTCGATCCCGCGCGAGGCCTTGAAGGCCAAGGCCTCGAAACCCGGCGCAATCGTCGTCGCGAGCTCCCGGCTCAATGCCTGGGCGCGCTCGATGACTTCCTGCGGATCATGGATGTCGGCCGGCGTGATCTTGTTCACCACTTCGACGGCCGCGTACCCCAGCATGCTCTCGGCCCCGATATTGAAGAGTTGAATGACGCCCTTCTCGTCGGTGGCGATGATCGAGAAGTTGGCACTGGTGAGAATCGCGTCCTGCAGGGCGCCCGTTTTCAGCTCGGTGCGGGCCTGCATCGTGGGGCCGGCCTCGGCCCCCGGGGCGAGGGGCATGGCAATCATGGCGCGACTCCCGCTGGATCCTTCGCGGCCTCCGCCGCGTCCGCGTCACGAATCTCGTGCGCCAGGTTTCTCGCGATCAGTCCCGCTTCCGGAGCCGTCGCGCCGGCGCTCATGCGCTCGTAGGTGGCCTCGGTCTTCGCATCGCGGGCGATCGCCGGCCGATCGTCGCTGTCATCACCCGGCATCTCCACCCGCAGCTCCGCCAGCATCATCTGCAGCCCCGCCGCGATCGGGAGGGCCAGCAGCGCCCCGATCACGCCGAGCAGGAGGCCGCCGGCGAGCAGCGCGAGGACGACGGTGGTCGGGGAAAGTCGCAGCACGCTCCCATAGACCCTCGGGACCAGGACCCGGTTCTCGACCTCCTGATAGACGAGCAGGGCGACCAGTACCACGATGCCCCCGGGCAATCCCACGGAGAGCGCGGAGAGAACGGCGGGGGCGGTGGCCAGCAGACCTCCGATGAAAGGGACCACGTCCATCAGCGCCGCAAACAACGCGAGGGACAGCGCATTGGGGACCTTGCAGATGACCAGGAGGAGGAACGTGAACGCCCCGATCGCCGCGGACGTGATGAGCTGGCCGCGCATGTAGCCGCCGACGATCGCCTCCAGGTTCTGCAGGATGCGCGCCAGCCGCATGTGGTAGTTCCGTGGCACGATGGCGTAGAGCGCGCCCTGCGTGCGCTTCCCGTCAGCGAGGAGATAGAACGACAGGAACAGTGTGGTCACGACCCATCCGAGCGCCGTTACGGCCCGGGACGAGTAGCCCACCAGATCGCTCTCGATGCGGGCGAACGTCTGCTCCAGGCCCGCGTTCTGCACCGCACGGGCGAGCGGGGCCGTGAAATCGCGCTGCATGAGCAGGGCAATCAACTGCTCGCGGTGGCGCGGGGCGTCGCGCGCGATCTGGGCGAGCTGCTCGATGAGCGGCGGGACAGTCAGGAAGATGAACAGAATCGTGATGCCGAGCAACGCGAGAAAGAGGAGAATGAGCGCGTAGAGGCGCCTGAGCCCGCGCCGCTCCATCCACTCGACCAGCGGATTGAACGTGCCCGCGAAGACAAGGGCCACCACCAGCAGCAGCGCGACCGCCCGGAGCTGGAGGAACAACCATACACCCACGATCGTCGCCAGGATCCACGCGATCGAGCGCGGGGAAATCTCGAAGCGGACCACGGTTGTTTCCTGCGCGGGCGCGTTCATGGGATCTCCAGATGGCGGCCTGTCGACTCTAGGGCGTAACGGGGGTGCGGTCAATTGAGGAGAAACCCGACAGGGGAATCAGGGATTTCGCAAATCAGGTTTTCTGCTACTGTCCCGGGCGAGAATCCCCGCCCGGACGAGCTTGCCGATGCTCCGAGCGGCCGCGCGCCGCGGCTTCCTCGAATAGCGCGGCGGTGGAGGCGGCGATGAACGGACCGGAAGACGGCGATCCTGTGGACAACGATCCCGGAGATCCCGATCAGGACGATTCACAGCGGGACGTCGTGCTCGACACCGAGGCCGAGGTGGCTTGTCCGTACTGCGGCGAGACGGCCGTGATTGGATTGGATCCAGGGGGCGGGGCTGCGCAGGAATATGTCGAGGACTGTCCCGTCTGCTGCCGCCCCTGGCGGGTCCGGGTCAGGTACGACGAAGACGGAGCGGCGGAGGTTTGGGTCGAACAGTCCTGACGAGCCCCCGGAGCATGAGGCTGCCCGGTTCGAGGGTCCGCGGTCCGCCGCGAGCGCCGCCTGTCCTGCGCTGCCGGAAGGAGCTTCAGGAGCTGCGGTGGGACAGGGCGTCCAGCAGGCCGAGGATCTTGACCGTGTGTGCGAAGCCGGCCGCTGATCCCGTCTTGTCGATCGACGGATGCCACGCGTACAGCAGCGTGCGGTCCTTGACCTCGTCGATCTGCGTCCGGGCGATCGCGGCGCGAACGGCCGGACAGCCGTAGCTTCGTCCGAGTTGTCCCAGCTTGTGCGCGATCTCCTCGCAGACGTAGGGGGCGCCGTGGACCACGATGGTGCGCGCTTCGGCCCGATCGTTGACCCCCGGCTCCATCCCCCGCAGGCGCAGCGAGTAGCCGTTCTTGCCGTTGTAGGTCGTGCCGGTCACGAACGCCCCGAGCGACGTCTTGAGGCTGCCCTCCTGGTTCGAAAACGATCGGGCCAGGTCCTCGCCCGAGTTCCGCCCGTGCGCCACAAGCTCGTGGAAGAGCAGCCGGCGCGAGGCAAGGTCCAATACCCACATCCGCTTGGCCGTCGAGGGCAGCCCGTAATCGATCACCGTGAGGAGCGGGCGGGAAATTTCCCCCCGGAAGTACAGGGCGCCCCAGGCGGACAACGCCGCCCGGATAGCCTCCGGCCGCATCGTCGGGGCTGCGTGGAGCAGGGCCGTCTCGATGGCGCGCGGGTCCGTGCTGGACGGCCACAAAGACACCTCGGGGGCCGGCGATCCCGTGCGCACGAGGGCGGCCCCTTCACGGGCCGGGGGCACCGCCGCCAGCAGCGGCAGGGTCGTCAGGAGCAGCGTGCGAGGGATCTTCACGATGCAGACAGTATAGTACCCTTCGGGCGGAATGCCCTCCTTGCCATGGAAGGTTGCCCTTTTCGGGCTCACCGGGCGGGGGGACGAGCGGCTTCCTTCGCGCCCGAAGCCGGCCCCCCCGAAATGCGAGTCGCCACGCGATCGAGCGCTGTTCGCTGGGGTCCGTCGAAGTCGTACACGTCCGGAGCGAAGCGCAAGACACCGGCCTCGTCGACCCAGGCCGTCAAACAGAGGATGTGGATCGGCACCGGCGGCTTGACGGACAGGTGGCGTTCGGCCGTCTGGTCCAGGGCTTCGCGGAGGAGGTCCTGCGGCGACTCGCCCAGAAGCCGCCCCGCCAGATCGAGCGGCGCCTCGACACGGATGCATCCGTGGCTGAGATCCCGGTCCGACTGTCCAAAAAGGCCGCGCGTCGGAGTATCGTGCAGGTAGATGCGGAAATCGTTCGTGATGTGGAATTTCAGGCGGCCGAGCGCGTTGTTCGGCCCGGGGTCCTGGCGCAGGCGATAGGGAAAGCGTCCCTCGTTCAACGCATGCCAGTCCACGGTCGTCGGGTCCACCTCGCGAGCGTCCTCCTCCGGACCCTCGAGCAGGCGAAGACCGCGGCGCCTGAACGCCAGCGGATCCTTTTTCATCTCGGGCAGGAATTCTCCGAGGGCGATGCTTTTCGGGACGTTCCACGGTGGGTTGACCACGACCGCCACGATCCGATCGCTGAACACCGGCGTGGGCGTGAAGGCCTTCCCGACGACGATACGCGTCCGCCACGCGGAGACCCCGCCGCGCACGAGATCGAAATCGTACCCCGGGATGTTCACGAACACATGAGGATCGCCAAGCCGGCGCGGGATCCACCGCAAGCGTTCGAGGTTCAGCTCGACTTGCCGGATCCGCCGCTCGACGGGCACATTCAACTCGGCGAATGTGGTTGCGTCGAGCTTCCCGTCCGGCTTGATCCCGTGCCGCTCCTGGAAGCGACGGACCGATTCGGTCAGCGCCTCGTCGAATCGATCGTCCGCGCCCGCCGGTGCGCCAGTGGCGGAGTTCCCCTCCGCGGCGCGTTCTAAGAGGGGCTTCCGCAGGATGGCGATCCTCGGTCCGCGCGCGCCGGGCTCAAGCTTCGGGCCAGCAGGGATCACCGGCCATCCGCCCGCCGCCTCGATCTCGCGCAATCCCCTCATCGCCTCGCGCAGGCGCGCGTAGCCTGCGTGCGGCGGCGGCAAGGTTTCGAGCAACTGCGAAAGATTGTCACCCAGAAAGGCCCGATCGAGCTTCGTCAGAGGATCGAGATCAGGGAGATTCGTGTGCCAGTCGTTCCGGACCTCGTCGGGGTGCACCCGGCCGGTGGACAGGTCGGACGCGTACCGGAAGAAGGCGGCGGTCATGAGCAGATCGAAATCGGCCAGACGCGCGACCGCGGCGTCGTCGAGCGGGCGCTTGCCGATCTGCGCTTCCAGGAGGTCGAGCCGGCTCAGGGCATAGTCTTCCGGATCCAATCCGTGCTCTCCCGCGCGTCGAGAAGTGTCGTGGTTGGAGGGAGGATCCTGCCGGAGTCGTCGCACCACGCCAGCCGTTGCCCGTTATTGGCGTAGAACTCAGTCAGCGTCTCGCGCGTCGAGAAGATCGTGTTCGACAGGTTTGCCCCGTCCTCCGCCGCAACGGGGGCCATCCTCAGCTGCCGTGCCAGCGCCTGCTCCACCTCGTCCCGCGACAGGTCCGGTCTTCCCGCATCGGCAACGGCCTTCAGCCGCGCCTCGAGAAGGCGCGGGATGGGTGGGCGCGGACTGCAGGCCGCGGCCTCGAGGAGGACGACGATGAGGATGGGCCAGGCTCGTCGGGGGACGCTGCGCATCGTGACCATGTCGCCGGCGAGGAAGAGGGACATCGGACATCGATGCCCCGGCGCTTCCGGCGCGCGGCATCGTGAACCTCCAGCCGCGCCGGCCAACACGCCCGGGAGGCAACCCGCGGCCCACGGTCGCGCACCCGGGGCCGCGGCCTGCCGGACGGGCTCCTAGAAGCGGAAGTCCACTCCGACGCTCGTCATGTTCAGGTCGTCGGTATTGGCCACCTTGAATCTCTCGTATTCGAGGCGGATGGCGATCACCTTGCCCGGCTTCAGCGCCAATCCGACGCCATAGGCGGCATCGTTGCCGCTGTCGGTCTCCCGGGCGGCCACCGCGCCGCTGAGGCGCACGTTCGTGTCCCAACGGAAAAAACCCGCCTTGCCGAACAACTCGAAGTGCTCGCCGAGGGGGATCACTCCGACGGCGAAGAGGTCCCAGGCCGTGGCGTCGAACTCGAGGTTGATCCCATTGCTTGAATCATCAGGCGATCCGAAATCGACATAGCCGCCCCCCAACCCGAAGTACTTGATGAACCGATAGCCTGCGAAGAC
>JANMQK010000238.1:0-6034 GCA_031370485.1 Acidobacteriota bacterium
CGCTCGACGATGTGGGCCGGCATCTGGTCGAACCTGATCAACGTGGCGCTGAACACCCTCTTTCTCTTCGTCTTCCACTGGGGGATCTTCGGCATCGCCTTCTCGACCGTGGTCGGAAGGTTCGGCGGGCTCATCTACGCGCTGAAAAAGGCGGGCGCCCACGAGGCGGCGCGCAAGGCGACCGGGCTCGACGCCTCCACCGACCTCGATCCGGCCCCCTTCCGCTCGATCATGCACCTCGCCGTGCCGGCCGCGATGACCTACGGGCTGATGGCCCTCGAATCAACCCTGGTCAACTGGCTCCTGACGCGTCAGCCGGACGCCACCGCCTCGATCGCCGCCTACGGCATCTATTACCGCGTGCTGCTCTTCGCGGCCATGCCGATCATCGCGACCTCGGTCGCCCTCCTTCCGTACGTGGCGCGCCGCTTCGGCGAGAGGGACATGGCGGCGATCCGCGGCGGCCTGCGCCAAGCCTCCCTGGCAAGCGCCGGGTACTGCATCTTCCTGGTCACGCCGGCGCTCCTGTTCGGAGGCCCCTACCTGGCGCGGTGGCTGGGCGAGTCGCCGGTGACCATGCGCCTGACGACCGGGGCCCTGTCGCTGGTCCCCCTGGCCTGCCTGGCGATGATCCCACTCCAGCTCTGCCGTCCCGCCTTCGAAGGGTTCCAGCGCGGCCGTCCCGGGCTGGTGATGGCTCTGGTGCGTTACGTCGTGCTTACCATTCCCTGCGGGCTCGCGGGGATGGCGGGGGCGCGCGCGCTCGAAATGCCCGCATTGTTCGGGCTGCTGGTGGGGCTGATCGTCGCCACTGGCGCGGCCTCGCTCGTCTTTCTGGCGTGGATGCGGCGGTTCATGCGCGCGATGGAGGCGACGGTCGTGAACAGAGTCAAGGCAGGTGAAGCTGGCGGCCGGCTCGGGCTCACACCTACCGGTGAGCCAGGTCCTGCTCCGACCCCCTGATCTCGTCCTGCGCCTAGCGGGTGACGATGAACAGGACCCGCTGGCCCTTCAGGGCGCCCTCGTTGAGGACGGTGACAACCGCCCCGCCGTCCTCGAACGTCACGTCCAGGTCGCGCCCTTCCTTGAAGAACGCCGGGATGACCCGGACGTCCCTTATCCGATCGATGCCGAACTGCGCCGGCTTGAAGGTGATCGATTTCCCCTGGCTGAGGTCGAGGTTCGAATCGAACTTCACGTCGCCGATCTGCTCGACGCGGTTGAAGATCTTGAGGACCCCCTTGGCCCTGAGGTTCGACTCGAGATCGGCCGCGTAGTACATCGAGTTCTTCGCCGTCGAGAGACTCGCGGTCGCCACCTTGGCCTGATCGATTGCCGTGTTCTTGTCGGTCTCGAGTTGGGCGACATTCGACTCGAGAAGCGCCTTGCGTTTCTCGAGGGCAGCAACATCTTCCTCGAGCCTGGCGAGAAGCCCTTCGAGTTCGGCCTTTTTCTCCTCGAGGGTGGTCGCCCTGGCGATCGCCACGTCGCGCTCGCCGATGAGCCGCATCTCCTTCGCACGGATGAGCGCCAGCGGGCTGCGCTTGGCGCTTCCCTGCGACACCCAGGTGCCAAAGAAGTCCTTCGCCGGATCATAGTAGAAATGGACCCGGTTTCCCTTCTCGAGGGAGGCCTCCATGATGTTCAGCCGGGCGATCAACTCCTTGGCGCGGGGCTCCGGTATCCCCTTCTCCTTGACCAGGTATTCCTTGGCCAGCTTCATGTGCGTGTCGCCCGGCTTCGCCTCCACTCCGTCATTGGGGAGTTTCGATTCCAAATCGGAGACTTTCGCCTCGAGGTTGCGGATCTTCTTGAAATCCTCCACCACCTGCCCGAGCACCCCGCGGTACGAAGGGTCCTTTTCGTCCTTCACCATCTTGTCGAGCGCCGCCTCTTCCTCGGCGCTGAGGCCCTGCAGGAACACCTGGGAGAATGACACCGGTTTGCGTCCCAGCGCTTCCATCTTCTGGTTGAACTGCTGGATGCGGGCGTAGATGTCGCGGGTCCCGCTGTCGATGCCATCGCGGGCCTCCTTCAACTCCTGGAGAAGCATCTCGGGGGTGGCCGGGAGGGCACGCTCGGTCAGCCTCGGCGGGAAGATCGCCTGGTAACCGAAGTAACCGCCGACCGAAAGCACGGCCACGGCGGCGATGATCCCCAGCGCTTTCCAGAGCCCCTTGTAGCTGCGCCTGGGCCTCTCTTCAGGAAGCTTGATGTCATCAACCGAATCGAACAGGCTTTGCATTTCCGGGTCCCTCTCCCATGGGTAACGGTGCGCTAATTGTAGCCTGATCACCCCCCCTGCGCAACGGCAAATCCTTGACCCTGCGCGGTGCGGATGCAGAGGGTGACACCTCGTGGCACCCCTGGATCATTCTGATAGACTGTGCCGCATGGCGCGCAGCACACCGGGCCGGCCATGGCGTCGCGGAGCATCCGCCTGGATCGCCACCCTTCTCCTTCTGCCCCAGGCGGCCACACCATGGGCGGCCGCGATTGAGCCCTCCCCTCCCTCCCAATACGTCCTCGATGAGGGCGGGCGCCTGTTCGTCTGGCAGCCCGGCGCGGACCGGCTCGTGGAGATTTCCGCCGCGCTCCTGCAGGCTCTCGGCCCGGTGTCCGTCAAGGATCTGGCGCCCCTCGAGGGGAACCGGCTGCTCCTTCTCGCGACGCGCGCCCACGATGCCGGGGGGGGCAGCGGGACGGTGGCACACTCCAGGAATCGCGAGGGGATTGCTGTCGTCGTCGGCACGACCCCGCAGACGAAAATCGAGAGGACGATCGCGTTCCGGGGGGACGGGTATGCCGTGGTCACGACCGCCGACGGGCGGCGCGCCTTCATACTGGCCCAGCAAGGCTCCCCGGCTGGGCTCGAGGAGAACATCCGCTCCTGGGTCCACGAGATCGAGCCTGACTCCGGACGCGTCGTCGGCTCGGTCGCCGTCTCCGGACCGGCTTTCGGCCTGGCGATCGATCCCGGGGGCCGGCGGGTTTTCGTTTCGCGGCGGGACCGCATCCTTACCTGCACGACCGCCCCTCTCCTGAATTCCTGGTTCTACCGTTCGCCCGGGATCAACGGGGCGCTCCGGTTCCCCCCGGGAAGCGACATCCTGCTGGCGATCCGCGACCACGAGGTCGCCCGGTTCGACCCCGCGGCCCTGGCCGCCCTCAGCGAGGAGAAACGGCGCGAGCGGGTCGACGACGCGACGGCGGTCATCCCGCTGCCGGCCGCCGCGTCGGACCTGCGTCTCGCCGAAGCCGGAGGGCTTGCCCTGGCCATCGGAGAAGGCTCCCTCAGCCTGGTCGATCTCGAAAGGACAAGTGCCTTCGCGATCGCGGACCTTCCGGACCCGGTGCGGCAGGCAGGGCTCATCGAGTTGCTTCGATTCCCCGCGCCCCCGGGCGATCTCCTGCTCGCGCTTTTCCCGTCGCACACGGTCGCGGCGATCCCCGGCCCGGTGCTCGAGCCGCCGCCTGCCGCTCCCCCGCCGGCAGACCCGGTTCCCGCCCAGCCGATCCCCGCCGAGCCGACGCCAGCCCGGCCGGCGCCATTGGAACCGGCGCCCCCTGCGGCCATCCCTGTTCCGGAGCCGGCCGTGCCGGTCGCCATTGACAGTTCCATCCTGCGGGGACGGATCACGGGAGAGCGAAGGCTTGCGGCAGTGATCGTGCTTTACGGCCCGGACAATATCGTGAAGGAGCGGACCCGGGTCACGCCGGACGCCGGCGGCCTCTGGACGATTCCCCTTCCCCCTCCCGGCCGCTACCGCCTCGTGCCGCTGGGAGACGGCTCGCGCCCCCTGCGATCGAGGCCCGACTTCCAGACCGTGGTCGTGGGAGGCGGGCAAGTGACGGCGGACCTGGACTTCGAAATCCTCGGCAAGTTCTGAGGAGGCGCCCCGCAGGGGGAGAGGTCACCTCCTTGACCGGATGTCAGGCCTTGACGGGAGGGACAGGACGCCGGCGGAGGGCCTTCACGAGGTAGTAGATCCCCGCGACGATCAGCACCAGGGGCACGAGCGGCAGCATGCCGGCGAAGATCAGGATCGCGCAGGCGGCGATGAGAAAGAAGCCGCGGACCAGGATACCGACGGCCGTGAACCCCAGCTTCAGACCCCAGCCGACGATGCGGAACGGCAGGAGCACCACCAGCAGGACGAGCTTCAGCACCGCGACGATCATGAAGCCCAGCAGGACCACCAGGGCGCCGGCGAGGACCAGCAGGCCGAGGATGATCCCCAGCATGACGAGGAGCCCGGTCACTTCGGCGCCTAGCATCGAGGTCTGGCCTCCAACGCCACGATCATACGGCGCCGGCGGATCCGGGGTTGCCGGCGTTCAGCCGGATCGCGTCCGGCAGGCATCGCACTCGCACAGTTCCCGCAGCCTGTCGAAGGTGTAAATGCCGGTGCTGTGCCCGTCACTCCATTCGAACTGCAGGCCGTACCGCCCGACCGGCCTGGTTTCCAGGAGGGTGATGTCTGAGGGGACCGAGCCGGCCGTGATGCGCCTCTCGCCCGTCCATTCGTCCTCGCACAGGGCGCATCCGCAGGCAAGCCGGAGGCGATGAGCGCCGTAGGTCGATTGGTGCCCGTCGTCCCAGCGGATTGCCAGGCCTCCGTCCGGCAGCTTCTCGACCTTGCGCGGCTGCGTCAGGGGGCCTCCTACCCGCCGGCCTTCTGCGCCCCCGGAGGAATCGGGACCTTGAGTCGCTGCAGCTCGGCGTTGATGACCTGGGCGAAGGCATCGAAAGGCTGCGCCCCCGACAGGAAGCGCCCGTTGATGAAGAACGCCGGCGTCCCGGTGGTCCCCAGGCTGACGGCCTCTGCGACGTCCGCGTCGATGGCCGCCTTCCCCTTCGCGGTTTTCAGGGCGTCCTCGAAACGCTTCATGTCGAGGCCCGTCTGCTTGGCGTACTGCAGGAGGAACTCGCGCTGGATCTTGGGCTGGTTCTTGAATACGAGGTCGTGGAACTCCCAGAACTTGCCCTGCTCGAAAGCCGCCATTCCGGCGATGGCCGCCAGCGGAGCGTCCTTGTGGAACTCAAGAGGCTGGTTCTTCCAGACGATGCGGACGGAATTCCCATAGGTCTTCTTGATCTGATCGAGGGTCGGACCGACCCTCGCGCAGAAGGGTCATTGGAAGTCGGAGAACTCGACGATCGTGACCGGGGCGTTCTTGGGGCCCAGGTAGGGCGCCCCTTCGGTCTTGACCGTGTAGACCTTGTTCGGGTCCGGCCCGCGCTGCGGAGCCGGCGCCGCTGCGCGCGCAGCCGACGCGTCGACCTTGGCGGACAACTGGGTCAGGCGGGTATCGATCTGGCCGAGCCGCTCGTTGACGCCCTGCTGCAGGGAGCGGGTCTCCATCCAGTTCTCCGCTCCCACGAAGATGAGCACCGCCACGCCGGCCAGCGTGGCATACCGGATCATTCCGGGCGAAACGGGGGAGGATCGCTCCACCGTGGGGCCCTGTCTCTCCTGAAAGTCGCGATTGCGCTTGGACATCGTCTCCTCGTCCTCCGAAAGGCGCTATTTTAGCACGCCGCGATCGGCTATGATCCCCGCAAACAACCCATTCTCCTGCCACGGAGGTGCATCATGACGGACACCATCAGGCGCATCGACTACTACTACGTGAGGGTGAAGGATCAGCCGGGTGAGGGGTTCCGGGCCTTGAGCGCGCTCAAGGAGGCCGGCGTGAACCTGCTCAATCTCACGGCGTTTCCCGCCGAGGGGGGCACGACCCAGATCGATTTCGTCCCGGAGAACAGCGAGGCCTTCGTCAAGGCGGCCCGGACGGCCGGCCTCGCGGTTAGCCCGAAAAAGCAATGCTTCTTCATCCAGGGCAAGGACCGGGTGGGCGCCCTCGCGGACATCTTCAAGAAACTGGCGGACGCGAAGGTGAACGGTCACGCCGCCAACGCGTCCTGCGGCACCGGCGGCTTCGGCATGGTCCTGTGGGTGAAGCAGGAGCAGATGGCCGCGGCGGCGAAGGCGTTGGGTATCTGAGGCCCGCCGTCAGCCCTGCCCCCGCG
>JANMQK010000281.1:0-12983 GCA_031370485.1 Acidobacteriota bacterium
CGCTCGACCCGGCGCGGCGCCGGGTCTACGTCGCGCTGCCGGGAGACGACGAGATCGCATCGGTGGGCCTGTTGGAACAATCCGTGCTTACACATCAAAGGTTGAGGGGAGGCGACGAGCCGGTGGAGCTGGCGTTGACCCCGGATGGACGGACCCTTCTATCGGCCAATGAGGGCTCGAGCACGGTGAGCGTGATGGAAGCGGTGTCATTGGTGGAGACGGCCCGGATCCAGGTGGGCGATCAGCCCCGATCGGTGGCGATCGACCCATCCGGCCGGCGCGCCTTTGTCTTCAACTCCGGGTCGAGCACGATCAGCGTCATCGACCTGGCGGCGCGGACGGTGGCGGCGACGATCGCCACCGAGGCGGGCCCTTTCCGCGGCGAGTTCGACCGCGGTGGGGAGCGGCTCTATGTGATCCATCTCCGCTCGCCCTACCTGACCATCGTCGACCCCGCCACGCTGACCGTTGGCAACCGGATCTACGTGGGGCCGGGCGCGACCGCCGTCAAGGTCGATGCGCGGAACGACCGGATCTACCTGGCGCGCAGGACCGCCGGGCAGGTGGATGTCTACGACCCGCTGTCGCTTCTTCCGATTGACGCCCTGCCGATCGCCGGCGAGATCTCGTTCCTGGCCATCGACGACGAGGGGAACAACCTCTACCTGGCGCGTCCCGGAGAAGGCGAAGTGGAGGTGCTGCGAATCGTCGGGAAGTCGGCCACGGCGCGCGTGGAGGTCGGGGAGGACCCCTACGGGGTGGCGCTCTTGGGCGCCAGGTGAGCCCTTGAAGGCATGGCGGCTGCTTCTGCTCGCGGCGGGGGCGGCGGCGCTGGCGCCGGCGGATCTGCCGGCCCAGGAGGTCAACGGCTACGTCGAGCTGACGGCGACGAAAAGCCGCAGCGAGGGGGAGGACGTGACGTCACAGCGGACGACCCGGGACACCGACAGCTTCCTGCAGCGCTACAGCCTCGACTGGCAGCTGCGGCCGACGCCGGGCGTCCAGGTGCTCCTGGGCGGGCTGTTCGAAAGGACCGATTCGACCGCCGACGAGAACGACACCTCGGTCGAGGCAACCCAGCGCCGCTTCCGCCCCTACCTGACCGCCACACTGCGGAACGCCATCTACAACGCGACGTTCGGGTACTACCGCACGCGGGACGACACGTTCGGAGCCGGCGTATCGCAGGGCCTCATCCAGGAGATCTGGAACACCACCCTCGGCTGGCGCCCCGAGCGCGCCCCGGCAGTGACCCTCCGGCTTCTCCGCACCAATAACTTCGACGCGGGGCGCGAGTTCCAGGACACGACGAGCGACCTGGCGGACCTTACGGGGGAGTTCCAGCCGATCGACACCGTCCAGCTGTACTACCGCGGCGCGCTGGAGGACCTCGACGACCGGCTGCAGGACTTCACAGTGCGACGCGCGTCGCAGTCGGGCCGGATCACCTACGGCGACCTGTTCTGGGATCGCCGCCTCGAGGTGTCGGGCGAGTACGACGTGAACCACATCCGGACGGAGGTCACGACAGCCGGAGGGGGCGAGTTCACAACCATCCTGTTCCCGCTGCTGGGACTCTCGATCATCAGCGACATGCCGGACAATGTGACGCTTGCGCCCAACGGCGCCCTCATCGACGGCGATCGCGCCGCCTCGGCCGGCCTCAACCTCGGGCTTCAGCCGCTGGGCGGGGACGAGCGGCCGCGCAACATCGGCCTCGACCTGGGCGCCACGGTCGAGCTCAACACGATCCAGGTCTGGGTCGACCGCGACCTCACCCAGCCGATCGCCGGCTCGTTCGCCTGGGACATCTACACCAGCCCCGACAACCTCAACTGGACCTTCGAGCGGACGGTCTTCCCGGCGGCCTTCGGGCCGTTCGACCGGCGCTTCGAGATCCGCTTCCCGAATCTCTCCGCGCGCTACATCAAGGTCACGACCCCGTCGCTCGGCCGCGGCGTCTCCATGGCGTCGAGCTTCCCGACGATCCTGGTGACCGAATGCATCGCGGCCCTGCGCACGCCCGCGGCCGAGGCCAGGGGGACGACCACGCTGACGACGGAGCTGTTGACGGCGAACGTGCGCGCCCGCATCACCAAGGACCCGCTCCTTTTCTACGAGATGTCCTACTTTGAGAGGCGGACCGGGTCGTTGCCGTCGACCTATACGATCTCCAACGGTTTTTCCCTGGCCAAGAGGTTCAACCCGGTCTACTCGGTCGCCGCGCGCCTGTCGCGCGAGGACAGCCGCGAAAACCTGGGCGACCGCCAGAGCTACATCTACACGGCGTCCCTCCGGGCCGCGCCGCTTCAAACGCTGCAGAGCTCGGTGATTGTCAGCGGGCGGTCGTCGGACATCGAGGGCCGGACGAGCGACTCGAGCTCCGTCTACCTGAACACCTCGGCCGAGCTCTACAGCGGCATCACGACAACGCTCGGTATCGGGCGGGCCGAAACCACGGGCGAGAGCGGCGAGCAGACCGACACCACCCGGATCAACGCCCTGGCGACCCTCGTGCCGCACGACACCACCACCGTGAACCTCCTCTACCAGAGCACCGAGGGGACCCGGCGCGGCGGCGTGGGGCAGTCGAGGGCGCCGGTCGACACGAGCGCCGCGCAGGCGAGTGTCGCCTACCGGCCGCTCGCGACGCTATACTTTTTCCTCTCGTACCGCAGGGAGACGGCGATCCGGGCGACAAGCCGGTTCCTGAGGAACTACGCGGTCAGCTGGTCGCCGTTACCGGAAGGCAGCCTGCAAGTGCTGCTCAGCTACGACGAGTCGTACCAGTCGGACCTCGAGTCGCTGACCCGCATCCTGTCGCCGCGCGTGCGCTGGAACATCACGGACCGCTGGTACGCGGAGCTGGCCTACCAGAAATCGGAGTTCGACTCCAGGGTCGACGTCAGGAACGCCGACGCTCTGACGGCGACGACCCGGTTCTGGTTCTGAGAAGGAGGCGGCCTGTGCGCATGAGGAGGAACACAGCCATGGCGCGGAGATTGCCGGTGTGCGTCCTGATCCTGCTCACGCTTTCGGCGTGCGCCGGCCGTCGCGCCGCGAATGTGACCTTCCACGATCCGAACATGGACTTCAGCCTGGTCCGGAAGGTGGCCGTTCTTCCTTTCGTGAACCTCACGGTCTCGCCCAAGGCCGAGGACAGGGTCCGCGACGTTTTCATGACCATGTTCCAGGCCACCGGCGCGGCGTACGTGCTGCCGCCCGGTGAAGTGGCCCGCGGTATCTCCCGGACAGGCCTCACGACCCCGACCGCGCCGACGGCGGAGGACGTGGTCAAGCTCGCCAAGAACCTGGAAGTGGACGTGGTGGTCACGGGGACGGTGCTCGAGTACGGCGAGGTGCGCTCCTCCACCACCACGGCCAACGTGATCTCCCTGAGCGTCAGGATGATGGAGGGGCAGACCGGCAAGGTGATCTGGAGCGCCACCTCGACCCAGGGGGGCATCGGTCCGGGCCGGCGGCTTTTCGGCGGCGGCGGGGAGCCGATGAACGACGTGACGTCGCGCGCGGTGAACGATCTGCTGGACCGCCTGTTCGACCTGGAGAGCGGGAAGGGACAATGAGCGGGAAGCGAGCATGAGCGGGGAGCGCCGATGAGAGGGCGGAAGTCCGGCGGATCGGGAATGACGCGGGGCGCGGCGGCGCTTGCGGCGCTTCTCCTGTGTGCCGGGGCCCCTGGTTTCGCCGCCCAGGCGGATGCGGCCGCGGACGCGCCGGCCGCTGGTGAGCCCGCGCCCTTTTCGCCTCTCCCGATCGCGCTCTACCCGATCGAGAACCTGAGCGGTGGCGAGGCCCCGCTCGGGGAATTGCGCGACGGCCTGCGGGCCCGGCTGGAGGAGCGCCTGGTCCCGCTCGTCGACGACGCGGCGCTCGCCCGCTTCATGCGGCGCGACCGCGTGCGCTACGTGGGGGGGCTGGGCACGGAGACGGGGCGGAAGATCAGGGACGACCTCGGAGCGGGCGCGGTGCTCGTGACGTCGCTCGACCTTTACCAGGAGGCCAATCCGCCGAAGGTGGCGCTGACAGCCCGGCTGGTGGCGGCCGGCGACGCGGTCCGGATCCTCTGGATGGAATCGTACGACGCCACGGGGGACGAGGCGCCGGGGTTTCTCGGACTGGGCCGGGTGCTGGAAGCCGGTCCCATCGAGGCGACGGTCCTGGATCGCCTGGCCGCCTCCCTGGCGGCGCGCCTCCAGCGCGCGGCGGGGACCGATGCCGCGGGGAACGATGTGGCGCGGGCGGCGGCGAAGCCGGCGGCCCGCCGCTTCCTCCCGAGGACCTTTTTCCGCTCGGCCCGCGCCGCGATCGGCAGGAAGCCCATCAGGGCCGCGGTGGTGCCGTTCGAGAACCAGAGCACCACGCGGCACGCCGCCGACATCGTCTCTTTGCAGATCGTCAGGCGGCTCGGCGAGGCGGGGGGCATCGACGTGATCGAGCCCGGCGTCGTGCGCGAGGCGCTCCTGCGCTCGCGGATCATCCAGGAGGAGGGGCTGTCGGCGCCGCAGGCCGAGCTCATCCGGATCGTCCTGGGCGCGGACATCGTTTTTTTCGGCGAGGTGAATCAGTACGTCGAGGCCTGGGCGGGAGCGGCGGAGCCCCAGGTCGACTTCCTGGTGCGCGTGATGGACACGCGCAGCCAACAGGTCATTGTGGCGGCCGACAGCAGGTGCCGCGGCGACGACGGGGTGGTCTTCTTCGGAATGGGCCGGGTGCCGACGGCGCACCGGCTGGCGTCAAGGATGGTGCAGGCGCTCGCGGAAAGGACCGCGTCCGCCCTGGAGGGAGAGCCATGAGAAGGCAAATCGTTCCGCGGCTGCTGGTCGCCGGCCTGATCGCCGGTGGATCGGGAGTCGCCCTGCCGGCCGGGAGCCTGCCCGTCGTGAAGGGCCAGGAAGCGGTCGCCAGCGTCAACGGCGAACCGGTCACGCTGGCCGAGATGATGACCCGGCTCGGGTCGATGCACCGCGGGTTCGCGGACTCGCCGTCCGCACCGGCGCGGCCCGATCCGATGGCGGTCCTGCAGCGCATGATCGATGCGCGTCTGGTCGTCCAGGAGGCCCATCGGATCGGGTTTGACGAGCTTCCTGAGGTCAAGGCGCAGGTGGAAGCGATCCGCCTGGGCCTGCTCAAGAACGGCCTGGTGCGCCGGCAGACCCGTGAGATCACCGCCGCGGAACCCGGCGCCGCCGATCGCCTGTACCGCGATTTGGTGCGCGAGATGAACCTGGCCCTCGTCCTGTTCAAGACAGAGGAGGCCGCGAAGAAGTTCGCCGACGCGGTCAAGGCACCCGCCGCATTCGACGACCTTGCGGCGAAGGCCGTGGCCTCGGGCGATGCGGTCCGGAGCCAGGCCCCGCAGTTCGTGAAGGCCTCGGAGCTCCGCCCCGAAGTCACGGAGGCCGCGAAAGCTCTCAAGGCCGGCGGGGTGAGCAAACCTTTCCGCCTCCAGGACGGCTACGCGGTCATGAAACTCCTCGGGACACGCTACCCGGAGGATGCCGCGGCCCGCCGCAGCGCGGAGGAGCAGGCCGTGCAGGCGAAGAAGGAGACGCGGATCGCCCAGTACAACGACGATCTCCGCAAGCGCTACGCCACCGTCCGGAAGGATGTCCTTGCGACCCTGGACTACGAGGCCCCGAAGCCCGGCCTCGAGGCCCTGCGCAAGGACCGCCGCGTCGTGGCCGGCATCAAGGGCGGGCCGCCGGTCACGGTGGAGGATCTGACACACAGGATCGAGCAGCAGTTCTACCACAGCGTCGAGGACGCCATCGCGAGAAAGCGGGTGAACGGCGAGGTGCCGCTGATCCTCGACCGGCTGATGGTCGAGCGGGCCGTCGCGGTCGAGGCGAAGCGGCTCGGCATCGAGAAAACCGACGCCTTCAAGGCGGGGCTGAAGGAGCAGACCGACAGCCTGCTGTTCGAGACCTTCGTCAAGAAGATCGTGAACCCCGAGGTCAAGATGAACGAGGACGATCTCAAGGCGTACCACGACCGGCACAAGGGGGATTTCATGTCTCCCGGGATGATCCGCCTCGAGAGCCTGGCCTTCGTGAAAGAGGCCGACGCTCGGGCCGCCCTGGAGCGGCTGCGCGCGGGGGCCGACCTCAAGTGGATGCGGACGAACTCCGGGGGGCAGGCGACCGCCGAAGCGTTCCCCGGTCTCGTCGATCTGCGGGGCAACCTGCTGGCGCTCGATTCGCTGCCCGCCGGCATGCACGACGCCCTGGCCGGGGCCGGCGCCGGCGACGTGCGCTACTACGCCGCGCCGTCGGGCCCCAGTTACGCGCTTCTGGTGCGCCAGGCGATGCCCCCCGCCCCGCAGCCGTACGACACGGTACGCGAGCAGGTGAGCGTGAGGGTCTTCGAGGCGAAACGGAAGGCGGTCATGGACGACTGGGTGGCGAAGCTGCGCGCCGGGTCGGAGGTCACGATTTACGCCAAAGGCGCCGACCTCAGCCAGGCCCTCGGCCTGGGAACCGGAGCAGGAAAATGACGACGAGGAGGCGCCGCGCCGCCGGCCTGGCGGGACGGTCCGCCCTCCTCGCGGCCGTCCTGATCCTGGCGGCGGGAGCCGGGCTCGGGGCGGCGGAGCGCAAGTTCGAGCGCAAGGACTGCCTCGACTGCCACACGAAGTTCGCCGAAAAATACGATCCGGCGAAAGTGAAGCATCCCGGCGTGAAGCCCGCGCAGTGCGAGAGCTGCCACCTCAGGCACGGCCTGGTCCCGAAGCTCCTCCTCAAGAAGGACGGCAACGCGCTCTGCCTCGACTGCCACTCGCGCGAGTCGATCGGCCTCGACCGGAAGGAAGTCCACTCGGCGCTCCGCTCGGGGTCCTGCGTCAGCTGCCATGACCCGCACGGGTCGAATGCTCCGCGTCTCCTCAAGGCGGAGGGCCCGCAGGCGTGCTACCAGTGCCACGACCGCAAGCCGTTCGAGCGGAAGGTGGTCCACGAGGTCCTGCGCAAGGACGGCTGCGGCGCCTGCCACATGGCGCACAGCGCCGGCGATAAAAACCTCCTGGTCAAGGCGGAAACCCCGCTCTGCCTGACCTGCCACGACGCCTCGGCGGCGCCCTTCCGCAAGGCCCACGGCGGCTACCCGGTCGAGAAGGCCACGTGTGGAGCCTGCCACGACCCGCATTCCTCGGAACGCCCGAAGCTCCTCCGCGCGAGCGTGCACGCCCCGGTCGCCGGGATGACCTGCGACTCGTGCCACCAGCCGGCCGGCTCCTCGACACCGTTCGCGGTCACGGCGAAGGGGAGCGCGCTCTGCCTGACCTGCCATGACGAGAAGGCTCTCAAGGCGGGGGGCACGGTCGTGCACGCGCCGTTTCAGGCCGGCGACTGCCTGACGTGCCACGACCCGCACGCCTCGCCCCAGCCGAAGCTTCTTCTGAAGTCCGGCAACGACCTCTGCCTTGACTGCCACTCCGACATGAAGCGGGCGGTGGCCTATCCGCACGCGGCGCTCGCCTCGGATGGCGGGTGCCTGACGTGCCACGCGCCGCACGCGGCGAAGATCGACCACCTGCTCGCGGCCTCGGGAGCGGACCTGTGCGTCCGCTGCCACGCCGACGCCAAGGCCGCGTCGAACGCCAAAGTCCCGCACGCGCCGTTCGAGGCCGGGGAGTGCGGCGCCTGCCACAATCCCCACGGGTCGGACGTCAAGGGGATGCTGCTGGACCGCCCCGACAAGGTCTGCTACACGTGCCATGCCGACTCCGAGAGCCAGTTCCAGAAGAGCGTCGTGCACCGGCCGGTCCTCGTCGGCAACTGCGTCGCCTGCCACAACCCGCACGGGGCGCCGGAAAAAAACCTCCTGGCCGGCGACACGGCCAAGGTCTGCTCCGCGTGCCACGGCGACCTCATGAAGGAAGAGGCGGGCGCAGTCAGTCACGCGCCGTTCGAGGCCGGCGACTGCCTCACCTGCCACGACCCGCACGCCTCGGACGTGGCCGGCATGCTGACCGCGGCGCAGAGTTCCATTTGCGCAACCTGTCACTCGGACCAGACGGACGGCCTCAAGACGGCCGTGAGCCGGCACGCGCCATTCGCCGCCGGGCAGTGCACGTCCTGCCACGAGCCTCACAAGTCGAAGATCGCGGGGCTGCTCGAGGCCCCTTCGCCCGACCTGTGCCTCGCGTGCCACAAGGCGATCGGCGACCGGATGAAGACCGAGGTTCCCCACCCGCCGGCGGCGCGCGACTGCCAGCGCTGCCACGCGCCGCACGTCGCGGCGCAGGCGAAGCTCTTGTCGCAGCCGCAAAGCGCCCTGTGCGCCCAATGCCACCAGGTGCGGGCGGCCACCTTCACAAAGGCGCACCTGGGCATCGATCCGGCGGTGATGGACTGCATGAGTTGCCACGCGCCGCACTCGTCCACCGACCCGAAGCTGTTCCGCGAGCAGCAGCACCCGCCGTTCGCGGCCAGGTCGTGCGACGACTGCCACGTCGTGCCGGGGAAACAGGGGAAATGACGATGCACGCGCGGCCCGATCTCTCGATCTTGCTCCTGGCGGCGGTCGTGTCCATGACGGCGGGCCTGTGCGTGGTGGCTGCCGCGCCGCCCGCCGCGCCGCCGGCCGCGCCGAAGACCGCGGCCGCCACTCCGGCGCAGGAGAAGGCCTACAGCCTCAAGCCCGGCGCGCGGGGGACGCTCTGCGTCTCGTGCCATGCAGCCTTCCAGGAGACCCTGAAACTTCCGGTTGTCCACAAGCCGGTGAAGACGGGGGACTGCGTGGGCTGCCACAACCCGCATGCCTCGTCGCACGGCATGCTCCTGGCCGCCGAACCGGGCGCCGTCTGCGCTCGCTGTCACGCGTCGATGGCAGCCACGACGACCGCGGGGGCCAGAAGCGTTCACGCGCCGGTCGCGCAGGGCGCCTGCGTCAAGTGCCACGATCCGCATGCCTCGAAGAACAAGGGCCTGCAGCTCCAGGCCGGCAGCGTTCTCTGCTATTCGTGCCACGCGGACATCCAGAAGAGGGTCGCGGCGGCGCAGTTCAAGCACTCCCCGGTCGAGCGCGACTGCCTGGGCTGCCACGACCCGCATTCCTCGAAGGACGGGGAGCACCTGCTCAAGAAGCCTGTGCCCGAGGTCTGCACGTCGTGTCACCGTACCGACCAGCCCGCGTTCGCCCGGCAGCACATGAACTACCCCGTGGGCAAGGCGGACTGCACCTCGTGCCACGACCCGCACGGTTCGAGCCAGCGCGGCATGCTCTGGTCCACGGTTCATGCGCCCGTGGCCAACAAGATGTGCGGCCAGTGCCACCAGGACGCGGCGTCACCGAAGGCCCTGGCCACGAAGAAGACCGGCCTCGACCTCTGCCGCTCCTGCCACGCCGAGCTGGTGAACGGGATGCTTGCGAAGAACCGGCTGCACTGGCCCGCGGTCGACCGGACCGGATGCCTCAACTGCCACAACCCGCATGCCTCGGTCCAGCCGGCCCTGCTGAAAAAGCCGCCGCAATCCTTGTGCGCCGATTGCCACGAGACGACCGTGAAGACACTCGAGACGGCGGCCGTCAAGCACGCACCCGCCGCCGCCGGCGAGTGCTCAACCTGCCACGATCCGCACGCCTCGAACGCGGAGTTCCTGTTCACGGCCGCCGGCGAGCTGGCCCTGTGCGCCAATTGTCACGATTACCAGAAGCACTCGAACCACCCGCTCGGCGGCAACAAGACCGACCCGCGCAACCCGAACGTGGGGCTCGACTGCTCGAGCTGCCATGCGCCGCACGCCTCATCCTTCAAGGCGTTCGTCTACGAGAACCCCGATTCGGACCTGTGCGTCCAGTGCCACCAGGGGGTGAGGAGATGACGCCATGATCCGCCTGCCGTTCCCGGTTTTCGCCGCCGTCGCGCTCGGCCTGACCGCCCTCCACGCCGCGGAAGGGGTCAAGGTCAGGGCCCTCCCGGGCATCTACCAGGACTCGCGTGAGGGGCGCCTCAAGGGACCCGAGGCCGTCGCCAGCGACGGCGCCGCGTCCGTGGCCGTGGCCGACACCGCAAACGGCCGGGTCGTCCTTTACGCCTTCGAGGCGGGACAGGCGACAGCGCGGCGCGAGATCCGCCTGCCGCAGATCACCTACCCGACGCAGGTGCAGTTCGTCCCCGGCGGCGATCTCCTCGTGCTCGACGGCCGGACGCACCGGATCGTCCGGGTGACCGCCTCGGGAGAATTCAAGGGCATGGTCGAGCCGCGCGGCGACGCGGCGGCCGGCCAGGTGATCGTGAAGAGCTTCAAGGTTGGCCCCGGAGGGGATCTCTACCTCCTCGACCTCCCGGGGGGCCGGGTCCTGGTGCTGGGAGCGGACGGCGCATCGAAGCGCTCCATCGCGCTCCCCGACGACGCCCGCTCGCCGGCCGACATCGCCGTCGATTCCGGGGGGACCGTGTACGCTCTCGAAAGCGCGGGGCGGCGCGTCGACGCGGCCCGGCCGGGTGCAGCCGCCTTCGCTCCCCTGGGAAAACCGTTCCGGGAGGACGCCGCCTTCCCCGCGGCGATCACGGTGGGCCCGCAGGGCCTTCTGTGCATAACCGATCAGGAGGGACATGGCCTCGTCTTCCTCGGGCCGGACGGATCGTTCCGGGGACGCCAGTCGGCCATGGGCTGGAAGGAGGGGTTCCTGAGGTATCCCGCCGGCATCGCGGCGGCCCCGGCGGGTTTCCTGCTCGTGGCCGACCGCGACAACAACCGCGTCCAGATCTTCCAGGTCGTGGAATGACGAGGCTTCGGGCGGCCCTCGCACCCCTCGCGGCGCTCGCGGCCGTGCTCCAGGCGCCGCCGGCGATCGCGGCCGGTCCTGCCTCCTACCTCTACCGGCTCTCCGACTTCTCGGGCACGGTCCCCTACAGCGACGTCATCCTGCGCGCCGACCGCAAGCACGACGAGATCTACGCCGCCGCCGGGAACTCGATCCGGGTGTTCAACGGCGCCGGAATGGAAGAGTACGAGTTCGACGAGGACCCCGTCGCGGGCCAGGTCGTCGATCTGGCGATGGAGGAGTCGGGCGACATCCTGATCCTGTCGCACCCCCAGGCGCCGACCCCGGGCGAGCCCTCCTGGTTCATCCGCCATTGCGACTACCGGGGCGTGCCGTACGCTCGCATCCTGCTCGAGGGGGCGCCGGCCGAACTCGGCGATTTCCGCCCCGACATGATCTTTTACCGTGACGGGGGGCTGCTTCTCGCGGACAGGCAGAACCTGAAAGCGGTCGAGGCGGATCTTTCCGGCAAATTCCGCCGCGCGATCGACCTGGCGAAGATGATCGGCCTCGGCGACAGGGATCGCGGCCGCAACGACATCGGCGGCCTCAGCCTGGACGCGCGCGGCCGGATCCTGCTGACCATTCCCACGCTGCCAAAGGCCTTCATCCTGTCTCCGGAGGGCGACGTGAAGTCGTTCGGCCGGGCCGGGTCGGTCGCCGGAGCGTTCGGTATCCCGGCGGGGATCGTGGCCGACGATGGGGGAAACATCATCGTGGCCGACAAGGGGCGGAGTGTCGTTATGATCTTCAACCCGGCGCTCGAGTTCGTGACCGAGTTCGGCGCCGAGGGTGGTCCGGCCGGATTGATCCGGCCGACGGACCTCGCGCTGGGGAACGACGACAAGCTGTACGTGACCCAGTCACGCGACCGCGGTGTCTCGGTGTTCCGCGTCGGGCCCGGCCCTTCCCAACCTGACACGCCAGGATGACGGTGGGCTACTTCTTCGGCGCGTAGTCCCCCGCGAACCAGACAGACCAGGTCTTGCCGCCGTCACGGGACTCCTCGATGACCTGGCGCACGTGGCCGTTCGGCTGGGGGGTGAGGGACATCCGTGAGCGCACCGTCGTCCCGGCCTTTTCGCGGTGTGTCCCCTGGAGAAGCATCGCCCCGTTCCTGAGCTCCCCCTCGTAAGCGATCACGTCGCCGCTGTTGTCCACCCAGGTCTGCGCCCACTTCTTCGTCACGGGGTCGAAGTAATTCATGCTCTTGCCGATGCTCCCCTCCGTCCCCGTCCAGTTTTCGAGAATCAGGCAGCCGTCCAGCGTCTTCACGATCGAGTTCGTCCCGGCCTTCTGCCCCTTCGGGTTCGTCACCTCCCACTCGCCGACCCAGAAATCGAGCTGACCGTGGACTTCATCGCTCTTGCACGGCTGGGAGGCCTTCCCGGCCAGCGCCACTGCTTTCTCGAAGCGGGGATCGTCTCGCAAACTGGCGAGATCGGGATCGTTTCTGAGTTGGGCGACGTTCCGGAACCCTGCGGCCAGCGCCTTGTCGAGCCAGGCGAACGCTTTCTCTTTGTCGCCGTTGAGGGCATAGGCGCAGGCGAGGTTGTACCGGCCTCCGGGAAGGCCGGCGCCGAGCGCGACCGCTTTCTCGTAAGCGGCGATCGCCTTGTCGTACTGCTTCAGTGAATGACGCGAATTGCCCAGCCGGAGCCAGGCGGGCCCGTTGCCGGGCTCGCTTCCGACGATCGCCTCGTAGTCCGCCGCGGCCTGATCCCACTGCTGCGCCTGAAACAGGGCATTGGCTTCGTCCATTGTGGGGGCCGCCTTGCGGCTCTCGGGAGGCGGTGTCGCCGCCAGCGGGACGATCGCACCCGCCGGAAAAAGTGCGAGAAGGATGAGCGTGATTCCCAGTGACTTCATGGCGCGTGATTCCTTTCCGGCCCGCCGGGCCGCGCCCGCAGCCTGCCGATCAGCTCGTAAAGCGCGGGACCGAGGCTGACCTTGTAAATGTGAGGGTTGAGAAGCCGGCGCGAGGTCGGATGAAGCCGCGCCATGGCGCGCCGGCGGTGCTGGCGAATCTCTTCGAGTGAGGGAAGCGGCGCCGTGATGCGCCCCTCCCGCAGGACCGGCTGGAGGAGAGGCTCGACCCGGGCGACCCCGGTGTATTCCTTGCTCACCGCCTGGAAGTGGGGATGGTGCCCTCGAACCGTCCGGCCCGCCTGGGGGGGCGCGCTTTCAAGCTCGAT
>JANMQK010000312.1:0-23471 GCA_031370485.1 Acidobacteriota bacterium
GCCGGCCGGCCGCGAGGCCGGGCCGTCCGCGAGGGCGGCCTGGGCCGCGGCCAGGCGGGCGATCGGAAGACGGTAGGGCGAACAGCTCACGTAGTCCATCCCAGCCCGATGGCAGAAGGCCACGGAGCGCGCCTCCCCGCCATGCTCGCCGCAGATGCCAATCTTCAGGCCCGGCCGCGCCTTCCGCCCGCGCTCGATGGCCCACTGCATCAGGAGCCCCACCCCCTCCTGGTCGAGAGTCTGGAACGGATCGTCGCGGAGGATGCCGAGCCGGCCCTCGTCGACGTATTCGGGGAGGAAGCGACCCGCGTCATCACGCGAGAGCGCCATGGTCATCTGGGTCAGGTCGTTGGTCCCGAACGAGAAGAAATCGGCGACGGGCGCCATGGCCCCCGCGAGCAGGGCCGCCCGCGGCACCTCGATCATCGTCCCGACAAGATAGCGCACGCGGACACCCCCCTCCTTGAGGACCCCGTCGGCCACAAGCCGGGTGCGCTCCGCGAGCATCGCCATCTCCCGCGCATCCATGGTGAAGGGGTGCATGATCTCGGGCTGGACCTTCACGCCCCTGCGGCGCACCGCCACGGCCGCTTCGATGATCGCCCGGACCTGGGTATCGAGGACCTCGGGGTAGGTCAGGCAGAGCCGGCACCCGCGGTGCCCGAGCATGGGATTGGCCTCCTTCAGCTGCCCGACCCGCCGCACCACACGCTCGAGAGGAACTCCGAGGTCCTCGGCGAGCTTGCGCTGCCCGGACTCGTCGTGCGGCAGGAACTCGTGCAGCGGCGGGTCGATCAGCCTTATGGTCACGGGCCGTCCGTCCATCGCCTCGAAGATTCCCTCGAAGTCCGCGCGCTGGAACGGCAGGAGCCGCGCGAGCGCCTTGACCCTGGTGTCGCGGTCGTCGGCCACGATCATCTCCTGGATCGCCAGCCGCCTCTCCTCGGTGTCGAAGAACATGTGCTCGGTGCGGCAGAGACCGATCCCCTCCGCCCCCATCTCGACCGCCTTCCGGGCGTCGTAGGGCGTGTCGACGTTGGCGCGCACGCGAAGCCGCCGCAGGGCGTCGGCCCACGTCAGGACCTCGCGGTAGGCGTCGGTCAGCTCGGGGCGGACCACGGCGGTCTCGCCGCGGTAGACGCGGCCCGTGGCGCCGTCGAGGGTGATCGGCTCCCCTTCGCGCAGCACCTTCCCGCCCGCGCGCAGCGTCTTGGCGACCGGGTCGATCTCGATCTCTTCGCAGCCGACGATGCAGGTCTTGCCCCAGCCGCGCGCGACGACCGCGGCGTGGGACGTCTTGCCCCCGGTCGCGGTCAGGATGCCCTGGGCCGCGTGCATGCCGCCCACGTCCTCGGGGGAGGTCTCGCGCCGGGCCAGGATCACGCGCCGTCCGCCGGCCGCCACGGACTCGGCGTCTTTGGCAGTGAAGGCGATCTCTCCGACCGCGGCGCCCGGCACGGCGCCGATGCCCTTAGCCAGGAACCGCTCCTCGAGGTCCCGCGCCGGTACTTTCGGGTCGAGGACCGGGTAGAAGAGGCGCTCCACGTCCTCGGGTGTTATCCGCTCCACGGCCTCCTTCCGGGTGATCAGCCCCTCCCGCACCATGTCCGAGGCGATCTGGAACGCGGCGCGGGGCGACCTTTTGCCGGTTCGGCACTGCAGCATGTAAAGCCGCTCCTCCTCGATCGTGAACTCGAGGTCCTGCATGTCGCGGTAGTGGCCTTCCAGGATTTTCCGCACCTCCTCGAGCCGCGCGCAGGCCCGGGGAAGCCGGCGGGACAGCTCGTCCAGTGTCATCGGGTTGCGGATCCCGGCGACGACGTCCTCCCCCTGCGCGTTCATCAGGGCGTCGCCATAGAGGACCTTCTCCCCGGTGTTGGGATCGCGCGTGAAACAGACCCCCGTCCCCGAGGTCTCGCCGAGGTTCCCGAAGACCATCTGGACGACGTTCACGGCGGTGCCCGCGAGACCCGTGATCCGCTCCACCCGCCGGTAGGTCACCGCCTTCTCCGCCATCCAGCTCTTGAACACCGCCTCGATCGCGCCCCAGAGCTGCTCCTGGGGATCCTGGGGAAACGGATGGCCCGTCGCGGACAGGATTACCCCCTTGATGCGGCTGCACAATTCCTCCAGGCCCGCAGCCGGCACCTCCGTGTCCTGGCGGGCCTTGAGCCGGGACTTGATCTCATGGAATGGCTGGTCGATCTCCTCCCTCGGCACCTCGTAGACCACGGTCGCGTACATTCCGAGAAACCTGCGATACGCGTCGAATGCGAAGCGCGGATTGCCGGTCCTGGCGGCGAGCCCCTTCACGGTGCGGTCGTTCAGCCCGAGGTTCAGGATCGTCTCCATCATGCCGGGCATCGAGCGGGCCGCCCCCGATCGCACCGAGACGAGGAGCGGGTCTTTGGCATCGCCGAAGCGCTTCCCAACCGTCTTCTCCAGGCGGGCCATGTGCGTGGCGACCTCGGACTTCAGCGGCTTCAGCCGTCTTCGTCCGGTGTAGAGGCCGCAGGCCTCGGTGCTGATGACGAACCCGGCGGGCACGGGAAGCCCCAGTCGGGTCATCTCCATCAGGCCGGCCCCCTTGCCGCCCAGAAGGGTCTTCATCCCGCCATGGCCTTCTGCTCTGCCCGCTCCGAAAAAATAGACGTATTTGCGCGCCATGCCGTTTCCTCGCCATCCCTTCGCTATACGCGGCTCCGCCGCGCGCCCACGGCCGGCTCGGCTTCCGGTACCAGTTCCGAGAAGTCGCCGACGCTCAGAAACAGATCGGCCATCGAACCCAGGAGGCCCAGGCGGTTGGCCCTTACCGCCTTGTCCTCCGTCATCACCATCACCTCGCCGAAGAACCTGTCGAGCGGAGGACGCAGGCGCCCGATTTCCTGGAGCGCGGTGCGGTAATCCCGTCGTTTCCGGGCCTCCTCGATCAGGGGCCGCGCCGCGGAGAGATGCTGGCCGAGAGCTTTTTCCGCGTCCTCGCGCAGGGCCGCGACGTCGAGCCGGCCCCCCGGCTGCCCCACCAGGATGTTCTTGATCCTCTTGTGGGCCACCGCCAGGTCCTCGAAGCCCGCCTCGCGCCGCGCCTCGTCGAGGGCGGCCGACCGCAGGCGGGCGTCGTACGGGTCGTCCGCCGAGGAGGCCAGCGCGGCCCGCAGCGAGTCTCCCCGGAGCCCCGCCTCTTCGCCGAGGAACTGTTGCCGGCCGCGGTGAAAATCGAGAAGGGAGGCGAGCGCCTCCGCCGGTGGGACGGCGCCCTGAAGCCCGCCGCCATATCCCTCGATCGCCAGGGCCAGCAGGCGGGAGAGCGAGAGATGGACCTTCATCTCGATGAGGAGCCTGCACGCGCCCTGGACCGAACGGCGCAGGGCGTAGGGGTCGCGCGAGCCGGTGGGCACGATGCCGAGAAGGAAGATCCCGGCCTGGGTGTCGAGGCGGTCCGCGAGGGAGACGATCGCCCCCTCGGGGCATGGCGGCAGCGGGTCGTCCGCGGCGCGCGGCAGGTAGTGTCCGTAGATGGCGGCCGACACGGGTTTTGGAAGCCCGTCCGCGCGGGCGTACAGCCCCCCGACGATCCCCTCCAGCTCGGGAAATTCCTTGACCATCTGGGTCGTGAGATCGTTCTTGCAGAGGGCGGCGGCCTGGATCGCGGCCCCGGTGTCGGCGCGGACGCCGCTGGCCGCGAACGCCTCCGCCAGGCGGGGCACGAGGCGGCCGAGGCGTTCGGTCTTCGCCGCGTAGGTCCCCAGCTTCTCGTGGAAGGTGACCCGCTCCAGGGAACCGGATCGCGCCGAAAGCGTTGCCTTCCGATCGTCGTCCCAGAAGAAGCGGGCGTCCGCGAGACGCGCCCTGAGGACCCATTCGTTCCCCTTGCGCACGGCCCCCGTGACGTCCTCCTTGAGGTTGGCCACCGCGAGGAAGCGGTTCGAGATCGAGCCTGCCCGATCGAGCAGCGAGAAGTATTTCTGGTGGTGCCGCATGGCCGTCACCAGGATCTCCCCGGGAAGATCGAGGAAGGCCGGCTCGAACTGCCCCGAGATCACGAACGGCCACTCGACCAGATGGGTCACCTCGTCCAGGAGCCCGGGATCACCTTCGGCGCCGCCGGCGCCCGGGGGGGGCACGACCCGCCCTCCAACCGCCGCCGCGGCCTCGGCAATCTGCCGCTCGATGGCCGAGCGACGCTCGGAGATGTCAGCGAGGACTCCGTTCTCGCGCAGCAGGTTGAGGTAGGCGGAGGGGCGGCCAAGCGCTATGCGGGCCGCGCCGGCGAACCGGTGGCCGAATGTATGCGCCCCCGAGCGCACGCCGGCGATCGTCATGTCCACCACCGCGTCGTCGAGCATGGCCACGACGGAGTGCACGGGGCGCACGAACCGGTGCTCCCCCGTCCCCCACCGCATCATCTTCGGAAAGGTCATCGACTCGACCAGCGGCGGGATGACGGCGGCCAGCGCCTGCGCGGCGGGCAGGCCGCGATCCTTGCGCGTGACGCCGACGCACTCCCCGCGCGGTGTCGTGATGCGCCGCAGGTCCGACAGCGCGGCTCCCTGCGCGCGCGCGAATCCCTCCGCCGCCCGGGTCGGCCGTCCGGAGGCGTCGTACGCCGCCTTCACCGGAGGGCCGGTCACCTCCGTCTCTGTGTCGTGCTGCGCTTCCGGCAGCCCGTGCACGAGGACCGCCAGCCGGCGCGGGGTCGCGAGCCGTGCGGGCGCGAGTTCCGGGCGGAACCCGGGAACGTCGTGCAGGCGGGCCTCGATAATTGCCTGTTCGAGGCGGGCGCGCAAATCGTCGATCGCGGGATCCACCATCCGGGCCGGAATCTCCTCCGTGCCGATCTCGATCAGGAAGGTCCCGCCGCGCGGGCCTGCGCCGCTCAAGAAACCTCCGTGGCGCCGGCGCCGGGCGCCTTCGCGAGAAGGGGAAACCCGAGATCCTCACGCTCCTTCAGGTAGGCGCGCGCGCAGCCCACGGCCAGGCGGCGCACCTTCTGGATGAAGCCGGTCCTCTCGGTGACGCTGACGGCGCCCCGCGCCTCCAGCACGTTGAAGGTGTGGGAGCAGCGCAGGGCGTAATCGTAGGCGGGGAGGACAAGCCCCTCCTCGAGAAGGCGGCGGCTCTCTTCCTCGTATTCCTGGAACAGGCGGAGCTGCCGCGGCACGTCGGAGGTCTCGAAGTTGTGCCGTGAGAAGGCGATTTCTTCCTGAAGCCGCACGTCGCCGTAGCTGACACCCTTCGCCCACTCGAGGTCGAACACGTTGTTGACGCCGTTCAGGAACATGCAGATGCGCTCGCTGCCATAGGTGATCTCGGCCGGGATGGGGTTCAGCTCCATGCCCCCGGCCTGCTGGAAGTAGGTGAACTGGGTGATCTCCATCCCGTCCATCATCACCTGCCAGCCCACCCCCGCGGCCCCCAGGGTGGGTGACTCCCAGTTGTCCTCCTCGAAGCGGATGTCATGCTCCCGCGGGTCGATCCCAAAGGCGGTCAGGCTGCGCAGGTAGAGCTCCTGTACGTCGTCGGGGGAGGGCTTGAGGATCACCTGGAACTGATAGTGCCGGTAGAGCCGGAATGGGTTCTTGCCGTACCGGCCGTCGACCGGCCGGCGCGAAGGAGAGCAATACGCGGTGCGCCAGGGCTCCGGTCCCAGGACCCGGAAGAAGGTGTCGGGGTGCATCGTGCCCGCCCCCACCTCGACGTCGTAGGGCTGCTGGATTACGGCGCCCTCGCGCGCCCAGAAATCCTGGAGGTTCAGGATCAGGCTCTGGAAGTTCATCGGCATGGCTTCACCGTGGGTCCGTTCCCCGGCCGTGCGCGCTCATCCGCCGCCCCGGATCGAGCGGAGAACGTCGTAGCTCTTGAAGCGCCTCTCCGTGACATCCTCGAAAAGGGCCTCCGCGAACGCTGCCAGCGGCTCCAGGGCGCCGGCCGGCTCCGGGACGCCGCAAAATGCGGCCGGCGCGCGCGTCACGATTGAGGCCGCCGCGGCGAGCGCCTTGGCCGGCAGTGCGACCCCGCCCGCCCGGTCCTCCCGGAGGCAGTTCCGGCAGACGATACCCCCGAGCCGCCTGGCGTAGCGGCCCCCGCGCTGCGCCAACGGTGCGCCGCAGCCCGCGCAGGCGTCGATCGACGGCAGGACCCCGTGAAGCCTCAGGGTCCAGATCTCGAAATAGCGGGCCGCCCACGGCAGCGTGAGCCCTCCGGCAACCGAGCGAAGCACCGCGTGCAGGAGACGGAAAAAGGCCTCGTCCTCCTGCCCCTCCCGCGCGAACGCGTCGGCGACCTCGGCGAAGCAGGCCATCACCGCCCCGCGTTCCGGATCCTCCTGCAGCCTGTAGAACGATTCCAAAAGCTCGGCGTCCTCCACCCGGACGAGGTCGGACCCCTCGCGCTCGAAATACTTCAGTCGCACGCGGCTGAGCAGCTCCAGGTTGCTGCCGAAACGCCGCCGGCTGCGCCGGGCGCCCCGCGCGACACCTCGCACCTTCCCGACGCTCCGGGTGAGGAAGGTCAGGATGCGGTCCGATTCCCCCAGAGGGTGCGACCTCAGGACGAATGCCTCGGCCTCCTTGAGCGGCACGATCGGCCCCGCTTTCCCCGGTGGCGCTCACCCGGCGACGATGTGGGAGCCGGCCAGGCCGAAAAAGGCCAGGAGCCCCAGCAGGTCGACGGAGGTCGTGACGAAGGGGCTGGTCGCGACCGCCGGATCGACGTGCAGGGTCTTCAGGACCATCGGGAGGGCCGAGCCGAGGATCGCGGCCATCGCCATCGACACCAGGAGCGACAGCCCGATGATGAACCCCGCCCAGCGGCCCATTCCCACGAGGAAAACCGACGCGACGCCCAGTAGGGCGCCATAGATGACCCCCAGAAGCAGCGCGATGCGTATCTCCTTGAAGATGACCCCCCCCATCTGCCGGAGCGAGATCCGCCCCGTCGAGAGGCCGCGGACCATGATCGTGGCGGCCTGGGTGCCGATGTTCCCTCCCATGCCGAGGACGACCGGGATGAAGCACGCCAGGCTCGTGACCCGGGCGAGCAGCGGGATGTACGCCTTGATCACGAGGGCCGCCAGGAGGCCCCCCGCGAAGGCCGCGAACAGCCACGGAAGACGCACCCGCGCCGACCTGAGGGTGGACTTCATCAGCCGTTCCTGGTCGGATGTGCCCGCGAGCTTGTAGAAGTCCTCGGTGGCCTCCTCCCGCATGATGTCGATGACGTCGTCAATCGTCACGATCCCCACGAGGCTATTCTCCGCGTCGACCACCGGGACCGCGAGGAGGTCGTAGCGCGACACGATGCGCGCGACTTCTTCCTGGTCGGTCTCGGTCCGGACGGAGATCACGTCCGCCGACATGATCTCCTTGAGCGGCGTCGCCGGCGCGACCGTCAGCAGCCGCCGCAGGGAGAGAACCCCCTGCAGGTGGCGATGCGGATCGACGACGTAGAGGTAGAAGACCATCTCGGCCTCCTGAGCCTTCTGCACCGCCGTGATCGCCTCCTGCACAGAGGTCGCCTCGGGCAGGGCCAGGAAGCGGGTCGTCATGATGCGGCCGGCCGTCTCCTCCTCGTAGTCCAGCAGGTCCTGCACCTGCTCGGACGGCCCGCTCTGCATCAGGGCGCGGATCGGATCGCGTACGGAGTCGGTGAACTCCGAGAGGATCTGCGCAAGGTCGTCCGGCGGGAGGCGCTGCAGCACGCGCGCGACGTCCTCGGGGCCCATTCCCCTGAGCAGGTCGGACCTCATGGAGGGATGGATCTCGGCGAGAAGGTCCGCCGCCTGCGCCGTGGCGCGCTCGGCCAGCAGCCGGTAGGCCGCGGAGCGATCCTCCTCGTCCAGTGTCCGGAAAGCCTCCGCGAGGTCGGCGGGCCGGACCTTCTGGAGCATGTTGAGGAGGTGGGCTGTGGCGCCGCGGCGGAGAAGCTTCTTGACAGACTCCACCAGGAACGTGATGTCCTTCATCGCCTCCGCCCTGAAACGGCGGTCATTCTATCGTAAGAGGGGCGGATCTCCTACGCGATTGGGAGACCGATGAGGCGGAGCAGCGCCGTGTCGTCGCGCCAGCCTTCCTGGACCTTGACCCACAACGCGAGATGCACCTTCGCGCCGAGCGCCGCCTCGAGATTGCGGCGCGCGACGGTGCCGATCTCCTTGATCATGCTGCCGCGCTCCCCGATCATGATGCCCTTCTGGGAGTCGCGATCCACGTAGATGACGGCCCTCACGCGCACCAGCCCGCTGTCCTCGTGCTCGATCGATTCGACCATCACCGCGCTGGCATGCGGAATCTCCTGGCGCACCCTCAGGAACACCTGCTCGCGGATGGTTTCGGCGATCATGAGATTGCGGGGAAGGTCGGTGAGCATATCGGCGGGGAAATGGGGGGGGCCGGGCGGCGTGCGTTCGATGATCGCGCCCACGAGACGATCGCAGTTCTCTCCCGTGGACGCCGAGAGCGGGATGATCTCCTCGAAGAGCCCGTTGCGCGCCGCCTCGTCGATGAGGGGCAGAAGGTGCTGTTTTTCCATCAGGTCGGACTTGTTCAGGATCAGGAAGGCGCGCGCGCCCGCGGATTTCACCAGGTCGAAGACGTACCGGTCGCCCGGCCCGAAACCTTCGCTGGCGTCCACCAGCACCGCGACCAGATCGACCTCCTTGAGCACCCGTGTCGTCAGGCGGACCATTTCCTCGTTGAGCCTGTAGCGGGGCTTGTGGATTCCCGGTGTATCGATGAAGACAACCTGGAGCCCGGGCTGGTGGAGGATGCCGCGCACCGGGAACCGGGTGGTCTGCGGCACGTGGGAGACGATGGAGAGCTTCGAGCCCACAAGGCGGTTCATCAGGGTGGATTTCCCGACGTTCGCCCGCCCGACAAGCGCCACGAATCCACTGCGATATCCCTCGGGCACGGTGATGATGCCGGGGTCGGGCGACAGGGTTGGGTCATCGGTCATGTCCTGGCCTCCGCGCGCCACGCGGGCGCGCTTTTCGGGACGGCGGCTGCGACTCCCCCCATGGGAGCCGGCGCCGTGCGATGGCGACTCCGGCGGCGCTGCGCAGGAGCTGGCTTTCCAGCCGGCGCATCGTCCCGTCGTCGTGTTCGTGATCGTAACCCAGAAGATGGAGAAAACCGTGGGTCAGAAGCAGCGCCATCTCGGACCCAATCGCCCACCGGGCCCTCCGCGCCTGCCGGGCCGCCTGCGGCACCGAGATGGCGATCTCGCCGAGGTGCGGCTCTCCCGGCTCGAGCTCGCCGGACGAGGGAAAGGACAGGACATCGGTGGTGGCGTCCTTCCGGCGGAAGCGCCGGTTGAGGCGGCGCACGACGGCGTCCGTCGCGAGGAGCAGCGTCAGGCCCGACCCCGCGTGCCCCGTCTCCTTCAACAGCCTGAGCAGGACGCGCCGACAGGCGGGCTCCAGGGACCGGGCCCGCCGATCGCCCAGGACGATCTCTACCCCGGCCATCCCTTGACGCGCGGCGGCTGCTCCTCGTGGGTCCGGCTGCCGCGGAAGGGGCGTTCCTGGATTTTCTCGAACTCGAAGCCCGGGTAGTCGACGCGATGGTGGTAGATGCTGGTGAGGGTCCTCAGGAACGCCGCGCTCGACTTCTCGAGGTCGGAGAAGGTCAGGTCGCACTCGTCGAATTGGCCGTCAAGAACCACGTCGGAGGCGATCTTCTTTATCAGTCCCTTGAACCGCGCCGGGGAGGGATCCTCGAGGGTGCGCGCGGCCGCCTCGATCGAGTCGGAGAGCATGAAGATCGCCGCCTCGCGCGTTTGCGGCCTGGGGCCGGGGTAGCGGAAGTCGGACTCGCGCACCTCCTCCAGGTCGGGGTCCTCTGTCTTCTTGGCCTTCTGGTAGAAATAGTTGATTTTGCGGGTCCCGTGGTGCTGCGGGATGATGTCCAGCACTTGCTGGGGCAGGCCGTAGCTCCGGGCCAGGTCGTACCCCTCCTTCACGTGGCTCGCGATGACCAGGGCGCTCATGTGGGGGCTCAGCTTGTCGTGGCGGTTGGCCCCTTCGCGCTGGTTCTCCACGAAGTAGCTCGGCTTCAGCATTTTTCCGACATCGTGGTAATAGGCGGCCACCCGGCAGAACAGCGAGTTGGCGCCGATGGACTCGGCCGCGGCCTCGGCCAGGGTCCCGACGATCACGCTGTGGTTGTAGGAGCCGGGGGCCTCGACCGCGAGCCGGCGAAGCAGCGGGTTGTTCAGGTTCGAGAGCTCGAGCAGCCTGATGTCGGTGAGCACGTTGAAAAGCCATTCCATCACCGGAAGGAGAAACGAAACCAGGACCGCCACGAGCACGCCGCCGCACATCCCGCCCGCCATCCTCATGAGCAGGTGGGGCGCCGGGTGCATGGCGATTCCCTGGAGCGTCAGCACGGCGAGTGCGTTGACGCTTCCGAGGACGAGTCCCGCGCGGATGAGCGCCGTGCGCCGGCGGTACGCGGTGAGGCCGTAGATCCCCGCCAGGTTGCTGAGGAGGCAGAACAGCACGAAGGGCAGGTCCCATTCCGTCAGGACCCCGCAGAGGGGCACGTAGAAAAGCGCAAACGCCATGGCGACCCGGGCGTTCACGAGAAGCGTCACGAGCATCGACCCGGCGGCCACCGGCACGATGTAGCGATAGAAGAGGGGGTCGGAGAACGGCGCGACGCGCAGGCTCGAGGAGAGCGTGTCGAACAGCCACAGGAAGCCGCGATCGAGCCACAGCCCCAGCGCCATCACCACGACCATCAGCGCGAAGAGCCGCTTCTCGGAACGAAACGACTTTTGATAGGAGAAGACGTACCGCGCCATGAAAAACAGGAGAAGGACGACGAGCAGGAGATACCCGAAGACCGCCGTGAAGGAGGCGCCGGCGGCGCGCGCGGCGTTGAAGGCGGCAAGCGTGCGCGCCTGCTCCTCGGTCACCGTCTCGCCCCCGCGGACCAGGATCTTGCCCCTCGGGATGCGCACGACAAGGGGTTCGATGCGCGCCGCGACCTCGTCGCGCCGGGCCTCGGTCAGGACGGCATCGTGGGTGAGGTTCGGAACGATGAGGTCGGGCAGAAACGGCACCAGGGCGGCGATCTCGCGTTCGCCGGCCCCGGCCTCGCGCAGCGTCCCGAGGGCGAGGTTCCGGGCCTCCTCGAGCGACAGCGTCTCGTGGAGCCCCTCTTCCTGCCAGAGCCTGCCGCTCTGTTTGTCATGCAGGGTCACGCGCTGCAGCCGGACCAGGATCGTCCTGCCGCTGCCGGCGATGCGGTGATCGGCCACCTGGCGCAGCGCCTTCGCCAGGCGCTGCTCCGCGGCCTCCTCGAAGCGCACGGCGACGAGGTAATCGGCGATGCGCCTGGACGCCAGCGCGTCCGCGGTCTCGCGCAGCGCCCGCGCGCTGTCGGCCCGCGATCGCTCCGGCGCGCCGGGGCGCTCCGCCTGGCTTAGCATCCGGCGCCCCTCGTCGAACCAGCGGTGCACGGTCGTGACTGCCTCGTCGAGAAACCGCGGATCGATGTCGTATACGGGGGGGACTGCGTCGCGGGCCGCCTGCCGGACCTCGCGCGTGGAGGCGGCGTCGACGAATTCCTGCGAGACAGGGGCGACGATGTCCTCGGCGCTGACGGTGCCGGCCTGCAGCGCGGGCACCTGCCCGCCGAGACGGGGGCCGGCGAGGAGCGGCGCCAGGGTGGCGAGGAAGAGCAGGCTCCAGATCCAGTGAATCTCGAACAGCCGCTCCATCGCGTCCGCGGTGCGCCGGCGGAGGGAGGCAAGGCGGGTCCGGTGGGGCAACGTCGCCGCGGTCTGGCCGGCCGGCCGTGCGGGATCGCTGGTTGGGGGCATCGCGTCACTCCCGCCCGGTGGTCGTCCTGGCGGGACGCGGTCGTCGTCTGACCGGCCCGGGCGTGTCGGCGGCGTCGGTTTCCCTGCCGCGGCCGTTGCGGTAGGCCTCGTACGCCCTGATGATCCCCTGCACGAGGGGATGCCGGACGACGTCCGATTCGTCGAAATAGACGAAGAGGATCCCGGGCACCGAGGCCACGACTGTCTGCGCCTCGATCAGGCCGGACGTCTGGCCCGGGGGGAGGTCGACCTGGGTCACGTCCCCGGTGATCACGGCCCGGGAGTTGGTCCCCAGCCGGGTCAGGAACATCTTCATCTGCTCCGACGTGGTGTTCTGGGCCTCGTCCAGGATGACGAAGGAGTTGTTCAGGGTCCGGCCGCGCATGAACGCCAGCGGGGCGATCTCGATGACCCCTTTCTCCAGGTGGGAGTTCGCCCGGTCACGGTCGAGCAGCAGGTAGAGCGCGTCGTAGAGCGGGCGGAAATACGGGTCGACCTTCTCGGCCATGTCCCCGGGCAGGAAGCCGAGCTTCTCCCCCGCTTCGACCGCGGGGCGGCACAGAATGATTTGGTCGACCTTTTTCTCGCTGAGTTGCGCGACGGCGGAGGCGACCGCCAGGTAGGTCTTCCCGGTCCCCGCGGGCCCGATCGCGAAAACGAGGTCGCTGTCGTTGATGGCGTCGAGGAAGAGCTTCTGGTTGGGGCTCTTTGGCGAGACGTAGCGCCCGTTGGTCGTACGCAGGCGGCTCGAAGCGAAAAAGTCCTGCAGGACGGCCGTCCGGTTGTCCCGCAGGAGCCGCAGGGCGATTTCGACGTCGCTTTTCTTCAGGGGGTAGCCGCCCTGCACCACGGCGGCCAGCTGGGACAGGATGTTCGCGGCGAGGCCTTCCTTGTCGGTCTCGCCCTGGATCGTGATCTCGGTGCCGCGCGCCGATAGGCGCACACCGAGATCCTTCTCGATCGCGCGGAGGTTCTCGTCGTAGTTTCCGAAGACCTGGACCAGAACCTCTTCAGGGATCGAAAGACGGCGCATCCTCTTGGTTGATTCTCCTGCGAGACGCAGGCCTAAGGTAACACCCACCACCGCCCTTGTCAATCACGGCGGATTTTTGGACGTCTCGGTAACTCGCTGCAAATAAGGGAGTTATTTATCGAGGTCGGGAGCCGCGGGAGGGAGATCGATTCGAATGGCCAGCTCTTTGAGCTGGCGGGCCGAAACGGTGCCTGGCGCACCGGTCATCAGGTCGATCCCGCTCGTCGTCTTCGGGAACGCCATGACGTCCCGGATCGAGGAGCAGCCGGTCAGAATGGCCATCAGGCGATCGACACCAAGCGCGATTCCGCCGTGAGGCGGCGCCCCCATGCGCAGCGCGGAGAGGAGAAATCCGAACCGGGACTCCGCCTCCTGGGGGCTCATGCCGAGGATGCGGAATATCACGGTCTGGAGATTGCTATTGTGAATCCGGATGCTTCCACCCCCCACTTCGCTGCCGTCCAGGACCAGGTCGTAGGCGAGGGCCCTGACCGCCTCCGGGCGGCTGTCGAGAAGGGGTATGTCCTCCGGCCTCGGGGCGGTGAACGGGTGGTGGCATGAGACCAGCCTCCCCTCCTCTTCACTGTGCTCGAACAACGGGAAATCGCAGACCCATAGCATCCTGTGCCGGCGATCGTCGGCCATCTTTTCAGCGCGCCCGATGTGCACCCTGAGAGCTCCCAGGATCTCAAGAGCGCTTTTCCAGGGACCCGCCACCACGAGAGCCAGGTCGTCCGCTCCCGCCTGGAGGACCTTCATGACCTCCCGGCAGCCGGGCTCCGTGAGGGGTTTCAGGACCGAGGACTGGAGGGTCCCGCCGGTCGATTTGATCCAGATGAGCCCTTTCGAGCCGAGCTCCTTGGCCGTGTCGACGAGGTTGTCGATTTTCTGCCGCGACCAGGCGCCGCCGCCCGGGACAACCAGGGCCTTGACGACACCCGACGAGCGGACCGTGTCGGAGAAGACCCGGAAGGGGCTCTCTGCCACGTGGGCCGTCAGGTCGCGGATCTCTAGATCGAACCGGGTGTCCGGCTTGTCGCTGCCGAAACGCTCCATGGCCTCGCGGTAGGTCAACCGCGGATAGGGACCCTGGATCGGCACCTCCGCGGCGGCGAAGATCTCCTCCATCAGCCCTTCGATCAGCCCGAAGATCGTCTCAGGGTCGGGGAACGACATCTCTATGTCGATCTGGGTGAACTCGGGCTGCCGGTCGGCGCGCGAGTCCTCGTCGCGGAAGCACTTGGCTATCTGGAAGTACCGATCGTAGCCCGACACCATCAGGAGCTGCTTGAAGATCTGGGGGGATTGCGGCAGGGAGTAGAAGCGCCCCGGGTTCACACGCGAGGGGACCAGGTACTCCCGCGATCCCTCCGGCGTGCTGCGGGTCAGGATCGGCGTCTCGATCTCCAGGAATTGCCTGGAGTCGAGGTGCCTGCGGACCGCCAGGAGGACCCGGTGGCGCGTCTCGAGGATCCGCTGCAGCCTGGGCCGCCTCAGGTCGAGGTAACGGTACCGCAGGCGCACCTCCTCGGCGGCGCCCGGCTCGTCGGTCAGCGGGAAGGGAATGGGGTCGGAGGCGTTCAAAACTTCAAGACGCTGCGCATGCACCTCGATAGCGCCGGTGGCCAGTCCCTTGTTGACGTTCGCGGGCTCCCGGTGGACCACCCGGCCGGAAACGGACACGACGAATCCCGGACGCACTGCCTTGGCCGCGGCGAAAGCCCCGGACGCCAGCTCGGGATTGAAGACCGTCTGGGTGAGTCCGTAGCGGTCGCGCAGATCGGCGAACAGGAGCCCCCCGTGGTCGCGGACACTGTCGACCCATCCGGCCAGCAGGACCTCCCTCCCGGCGTCCGCGCTCCGCAGGGCTCCGCAGGTGTCGGTGCGCCGTACGAAGCCCGCCGTACCCTCAGCCACGGGTCATCTCCTGCAGCCTGGGCTCGAGGTCCCCCTCGGCGAAGGTGGCCTGGTTCCCGTCCGACATCCTCTTCAGCGTCACGAGATCTCCGGCCACCTCCTGCTCGCCGAGGATGACCACGAAGCGCGCCTCGAGGTCGTTGGCCCGCCTCATCTGCGCCTTCAGGCTTTTCACGGGCAGCGGATCGAAGACCACGCGCCGCCCGCAATCCCGCAGCCGGCCCGCGACGACGAGCGCCCGTTCGACGGCCTCGCGCCCCATGGCCGCGACAAAGACCTCCGGCGCGCGGTTGACGGCCCCGGCGTCCGGGGGGAGCGACATCACGAGGCGATCCTCCCCCACCGCGAAGCCGAACCCCGGGACCGGAGGACCGCCCAGGGACTCCACGAGGCCGTCGTACCGCCCGCCGCCGAGCAAGGCGTTCTGCGCGCCTAGGGAGGGCTGGGTGACTTCGAAGGCCGTGCGGCTGTAATAGTCGAGGCCGCGCACGAGCCTGGGATCGATAGAATGAACGATTCCCAGGCGGCCGAGATGAGACCGCACCGAGGCGAAATGCTCGCTGCAGGCCACGCAGAGAAAGTCGAGCATGACCGGCGCCTCCTTCATGATCGCCTGGTCGGCTTCCACCTTGCAGTCGAAGCAGCGCAGCGGGTTCGTCTCGATCCGGCGTTGGCAGTCGCCGCAGAGCGACTCCCTGCGCGGGCCGAGATACCGGACCAGGGCCTCGCGGAACCGCGGACGGCACTCGCCGCAGCCGACCGAGTTGAGAAGCAGGCGCAACGGCTCGATGCCCAGGCGGTGCAGGTAGGTCATCAGCATCTGCAGGGTCTCGGCGTCGATGGCCGGGTCATCGCCGCCGAGGACCTCGACGCCGATCTGGTAGAACTGCCGCATTCGTCCCTTCTGCGGCCTCTCGTAACGGAACATCGCGCCGATGTAGTACAGGCGGACTATCTCCGCCCGCCGATGCATCTGGTGCTCGATGTAGGCCCTCGCGACGGGGGCGGTGTTCTCGGGGCGCAACGTCAGCGAACGGCCCTTGCGGTCGGGAAAGGTGTACATCTCCTTGGCGACGATGTCGGTCCCCTCGCCGATCCCGCGCTGGAAGAGCTCCGTGCTTTCGAAGACAGGGGTGCGGATCTCCTGGAATCCGAATCGCTCGAAACATTCGCGGGCCGCGGCCTCCACGAAATGCCACTGAGCGATCTCGTCCGGCAGGATGTCCCGCGTGCCTTTGATGGTTTCGATCATCGGTCGCCCCGCCGCCGGCTGGTCGTGCGCGCCGCAGGAAGCGGAGGAGAATAGCACACTCGCGAAGGAAGTCGGAAGTGCGCGCCGGGTCTATAATCCCCGCGATGGGCTCTTCGCCCCCGGAATGATGCCGGGGCCGGCATGGAGGATGGTCGTGGGATTCAGACCGGCGCCGGGCAGGCGTAAAAGTCTCTTCGCGGCTGCGCTTTCCTGTGTGCTCGCAGCGGGGCCCATGGTTCCCGTGCAGGCCGCATCGCGCCCGCCCAGGACCGTTTTCCGGAGCCAGCCCTTCGAATGGGATCCGGACGTCGGCCGTGACGGCGCCGACGTCGTGCTCTCTTTCTCCCCCTCCTGGACTTTCACGGGGCTCCAGGCTCCCCTCGCGGGGGATCCCGTGCCGTGCCAGGGTCTCCTGGCGGCGGTGGCGCAGGACGGCCAGGTGGCCGCCATCGATCCCCGCCACGGGTCTCTCGAGTGGACGGTGAAGCTCGACGGCCCCGCTTCCGTCGGCCCCGCAGCGATCGACGGTACGCTGTACGTGGCGGAGACCGGCGGGCGGCTCACCGCGTTCGACGGGAGCGACGGACGAATCGTCTGGACAGCCGATCTTGGCGCGGGGGCCACTTCCCTGCCGCGCTTGATCGGGGGGTTCCTGATGGTCCCGACGATTCCCGGATTCCTCCTGGCGCTCGATCCCGCGACCGGCGCCGTGAAGGCGCGGCGCGCGCTTCCCGGCCGTCCGACGACCCCTCCCGAGGAGGCCCCGGGCCTCGTCCTGATAGGCACCCAGACGGGAGTTCTGCTCGCCCTCGAGATGCCGGGGCTCGAGGAGCGGTGGCGGCGCGACCTGGGGTACGCCGTGAGCGCCCCGCTGCTGGTCCTTAAACGTCGCGTGTACGTGGCCGTTTCCGACCGGAGCGTGCGCTGCCTTCGGCTCCGAAGCGGCAGGCGGATCTGGCGGGTCCATACGGGCGCGATGACCACCGCGGCCATGTTCGTGCGGGGGCCCTACCTCTACGTCCTGAACTACGACAACGACATCCACGTCCTGCGGGGGCGCACCGGGCATCTCATGGGACGCGTCCGCCTGGGCCACCGGCTCGACACGAGCGCCGCGCTGACGGAGACCCATGCTTTCGTCGTGCCGTACACGGAGGCCTCGCTCGTCGGGCTCTCGCTGCCCGGTCTGGTGATCGCAGGAAAGTTCGCGCTTGATATCCCGGGCGAATGGTTTACCACCTCGCCGGTCCTCGTCGGTGACAAGGTGGCCGTGGGGTATGGCCGGTCCGAGGGGAGAATCGTGGCTCTGGACGTGTCCGAGAAGGCCGCCGAGAAGAGCGCCGGCGGCCTGCCGGTGTCGCGGGCGCCACGCTAGGTTAGGCGCTTTCGCGGATCCTTCGCCGGACGGCCTCGCCGACCTCGTGGGTGCCCAGCGCCCCGCCGAGATCCCGGGTCGTTTCCTTCGCCTGCACGCAGGCGACGACCGCCGCCTCGAGGACCCGCGCTTCTTCCAGAAGACCCGACTCCTGCAGCATCATCACCGCGCTGAGCATCGCGCCCATCGGGTTGGCCACGTTCCTGCCCGCGTGCTTGGGGGCCGATCCGTGCACCGGCTCGAAGAGCCCGACCCGTCCGGGGTGCAGGTTGGCCGAGGCGGCGAGCCCGAGCCCTCCCTGGATCTGCGCGGAGAGATCGCTGAGGATGTCCCCGAACATGTTGCACGTCACGATGACCTGGTACGGCGACGGGTCCTTGATGAGCTGCATGGCCAGGGCGTCCACGTACATGTGGGACGCCTCGATCTCCGGATACTCCCCGGCCATCTCCCAAAACGTCCTTTGCCAGATATCGTGTCCGAAGGTGAGGGCATTACTCTTGTCCGACATCAGCACCTTCCGCAGCTTCCGGGCCCGCGCGTACTCGAACGCGTGCCGGCAGATCCTCTCGACCCCCTTGCGCGTGTTGATGTCCTGCTGGATCGCCACCTCGTCGGCCGTGCCCTTTTTGAAAAAGCCTCCCATGCCGGCGTAGAGCCCTTCCGTGTTCTCGCGGAAGATGACGTAGTCGACGTCCTTGGGCGTGCGTCCCTTCAGCGGGCACAGACGCTCGTGGAGGAGGCGCACAGGCCGCTGGTTCACGTAGAGATCGAGGCGGAACCTAAGGCCGAGGAGAATGTCGGCGGCGTGGCGGTTGTCCGGCACGCGGGGATCGCCCAGAGCGCCCAGGAGTATCGCGTCAAACTGGCGGAGCGCTTCGAAGGCGTGGTCAGGAAGGGTCTCCCCCGTCCGGAGAAAGTGATCCGCGCCATAGGGCATCGGTTCGAGATCGAGGGGCGACCCCATCACCGACGCCACCTCGCGGAGCGCCGCGACCGTCTCGCTCGTCACTTCGATACCGATCCCGTCCCCTGGAATCACCGCGACGCGAAGCGTCTTCATGGTTACCTCCCCGGATTGAGCGCCTGCCGGAAAGCGGCGTTGACCTCGGCGTCGGTGGCCCGGGCCCCGAGGGTCCCGCCCCCGGGCAGTTCGAGGACCGGAACCTCGCTGCCATAGCGCGCCATGAGGTCCGGGTCGCTGCTGATGTCCTTCACGCGGAGCGGTATTCCGGCGCGTCTCGCGGCGCGCGCGGCGATTCGCCTCAGCGCGAAACAAAGCGGGCAGTCGGGCCGTGAGTACAGGACCGCCTCCGGGCAAGGCGCCTCCGTCCGGCTCATGCGGCGTCCGCCCGGTAAAGAAGGCGGCGCCACCCGAGAAGCGCGAGCAGGCCGAGGGCCGCGCCGGTCGCATCGCTCAGAACGTCGCGGTAGTCGGCGAATCGATCCGGCACGTACATCTGGTGGAGCTCGTCGCTGATCGCATAGGCGACGCAGAGCGCGAAGGCGAGGGCCAGGATTTTCGTCGGCACCGGGTTGAGGAGTCCGTCGTTCAGCGCCCGCGACACCAGCACGGCGAGCCCGAAGTATTCGACGCCGTGCTCGAGATAGTCGGGATAGACGGACGCCCAGGGGATGCTCGTCAGGCTCGAGAAGTAGTAGATGCCGTACCCGTACAGCACGAGGGGGCCCCAGATCCAGGCCTTGCGCAGGATGAAGGGCAGGGTCATCAGCGAAGCGGGAAGGGATACATCACGTAGGCGATGATGAGGGAGACCACGATCATCGAACCGCCCAGGATGACAATCACCTTGATCCGATCGCGCGCCCCGCTCTGCGTCAGGAAAGCGAAGAACACCGCCACCAGGAGGGAGAAGACGGCCATGTTGAGGAAATGGCTGCGTATCATGTCAGGCGGGCGCCCTGTCCTTGCGGCCGGTGGCGATGTCGAACGCGTCCAGTATCAGGAGGATGTTCATGAGTCCCGCCGTGAGCAGGAAGGTGTTCCCGTACTCGTAGGTCGGGCTTTTCACCCGGTCGCGGAGCAGGCGGGTCAATTCCTGCTGGCGCGGGCTGGACTCGTCCCCGGGGAGACGGTAGGCCATCTCGTGGAACGTCAGTTGCCGGCTCACGAGGTCCAGGGGGCCCATCGCGAGGTTGTCGAAGGTGGCCAGATAACTCAGTGGCTGCCGCGGGTCGATGAGTGAGGCGGCCCCGTCCGAGCCGATGCCGAGCACGAACGCGGTCGCCACGACGCAGAAGAACACGACCGCGCGTTTCCGCTTGCCGAGGTAGAAATGCCCCAGCCCCGGGAGAAGCCAGGCGAGCAGGCAGGGAACAACAAAGCGGCCGCTGTTTTCCGCGGCCGGGGCCGGATCCACGACGGGGACGTCGGGCACCCTTCTACTCCTTGACCACCCAGACCTTCACCTCCACCGTCACCTCGGCATGGAGGCGAATCGGCACGGTGTAGATCCCGAGCGACTTGATGGGTTCGTCGAGCTGGATCCGCCGCTTGTCGATCACAATCTTCTCCTTCTCGAGGCACTCCGCGATGTCGGCGGATGTGACGCTGCCATAGAGCACCTCGCTCTCCCCGACCTTGCGCACGATGGTGCACGAGATCCCGGAGAGACGCGCGGCCTGTGCCAGGGCCTCTTCTTTCTCCTTGGCCTGGTGCACGTGATAACGCCGGCGATCCCGCTCGATGGTCTTGAGGTTCCCGGGGGTGGCCAGCAGGGCCTTGCCCTTGGGGAGGAGGAAATTGCGGGCGTAGCCGTCGGCCACCGTGACCACCTGTCCGCGGCGCCCGAGGCTGTCGATGTCTTCCCTCAGAACGATGTCCATGAATGGCTCCCGTCGATGGCGCTGGCCTCAGTCGGACGTGAACGGCAAAAGCGCCAGAGTGCGGGCGCGCTTGATAGCCTGCATCAGCTTGCGCTGGTGCTTCGAGCAGGTGCCCGAGATCCGGCGCGGAAAGATCTTCGACCGCTCGGGCGTGAATCCCTGGAGCAGCCGGATGTCCTTGTAGTCGATAAAGGCTATCTTCTCATCGCAGAACTTGCAGAACTTCTTCTTGCGGAACAGGAATTTCTTCTTGAACTGCCGCTTCTTGTCCCCGCCCCGTCCCCTTCCTGCCGGTGCCTGCCTTCTCATACCGATGTCTCCCGTTCTATGTCCATGGGCTTCAGATCGTCGCCGGCGGTTCCGCCGGGATGTCCTCGCGGTCCGTCGCCCGCGGCTTCATCATCGGCGAAGGCCCGATCTGCGACTCGTCCTCCACGCGCACGGTGAGATGGCGCAGGATCCGGTCGTTCATCCGGTAGCGTCGCTCCAGTTCCTTGACGTGCTGCGGAGCGCATTCGAGGGTCATCAGGACGTAGATCCCCTCGTCATGACGCTGGATGGCATAGGCGAGGCGCCGCTTGCCCCAACGCTCGACCTTCAGGACCTTGCCACCGGCCGACACGGTGATTTGATCGTAGGACTTTATCATCTCCTCGAGGTCGTCCTCGGGAAGATTCGGCTCGGTCACGAATATGCTCTCGTACTTTAGCATCCCTGGGTTTCCTTTCCGGCTTACGTCGCGCCGTCGGTCCCCGGACCGCCGGTGACCTGGCGCGCGTTGAAACGGTTCATGGCGCTCTGAACGCTCTCCCCGGCGGCCATCTCGGCGCAATCCGCCGCCTGGCTGACAATCCCCCGCACCGCGTCGCGGTCGCCCTTTGGAAACGGCGCGAGGACGAAATCCGCGTGGTCCACCCCCGGCCGAACCGGTCCCACGCCTATCCGGAGACGCGAAAAGCCGGTTGTTCCAAGCGCCGCGGCGATCGAGCGCAGCCCGTTGTGGCCGCCGTGGGTACCCCGCTCCCGCAGACGAATGACCCCGAGATCAAGATAGATATCATCGCAGATCACGATGAGGTCATCCGGAAGCGCCTCCTCCTGCCGCATCAACGCCGAGACCGCCTCGCCGCTGTGGTTCATGTACGTCTGGGGACGCGCCAGAAGGACCGCTACCGAACCGAGCCTGACCCGGGACACCCGCGATCGGGACCGGGTCTGCTCCCGGTGCTCCCCGTGTCGCCTCCGGATCTCGTCGACCACCAGGAACCCCACGTTGTGCCTGGTGTCCGCGTACTCGGTTCCGGGATTCCCGAGGCCCACGAGAAGTTTCACGCGTGGCGTCCGGCCGGCGTCCTACTTCTTGCCCTCGGGTTTCTTTGCCTCCTTCTTCTTCGCGTCGTCCTTCTTCGAGTCCTCGCCGCCCTCCGTCTCGGCGCCCTCCGCGGCCACCTTGCCCTTCTTGATGACCTCAGGCTCCGCGGGCGCAGCCGCGGCCGCATCGGCCGCCGCCACCGGCGCCTCTTCCTTCGCCGGCGGGCTGATAACGACGAGGATCTGCTCCGGTTCGCTCAGGATGCGGTAGCGGTCGCTCTTGGGCAGGTCGGCGACGCCGAGGTGATCGCCAATCTTGAGGGGCGTGACGTCGATGACGAGATGATCCGGGATATCGCCGGGCAGGCAGGAGACGCGGATCTCTCGCGTCACGTGCTCGAGAATCCCGCCGTCCAGCTTGACGCCGGCGGCCTCTCCGGTGATCTGGATCGGCACATCCACCTCGATGACCTCGTCCATCTGAATCCGGACGAAGTCTGCGTGCAGGAGACGCCCCTTCAGGGGATCCACCTGGAAGTCCTTGATCATGACATGACGGCGCTGATCCTTCCCCGCGAGGCTCAACTGGAAAATCGTGTTGACCCCCGACTCCGAGCGGATGACCTCGAGGATCTTTTCAGGATTGACGGTAACCGGGACGGGGTCCTTGCGCGCGCCGTAAACGATGGCCGGTATCTCCCCCTGCCGCCGCAGCCGGCGGGAGTGGTTCTTCCCCATGCTCTCACGGGGCTTGACTTCGATGACGACATCTTTCATGGACGCTTCCTTCTCTCTCGCTCAGATGAACAGGGAGCTGACCGACGAGTTGGTGTGGATCCTGCGGATCGCCTCGCCCAGAAGCGGGGCGACCGACAGGACGGTGATGCGCCCCGCCTTGGACTTCGACTCGTCCAGCGGGATGCTGTTGGTGATGATCATCTTCGACAGCTCCATGGTCCGCACCCGCTCGATCGCCTGGCCCGAGAGCACAGCGTGGCTGAAGCACCCGTAGACCGCGCGTGCGCCCTTCTTGCCGAGCGCCTGGACGGTTCCCACCAGGGTGCCGGCCGTGTCGACGATGTCGTCCACGATAACGCAGGTGCGCCCCTCGACGTCTCCGATGACATGCATGACCTTTGGCTCGTTCTTCTCGCCCCGGCGCTTGTCGATGATCGCCAGCGGGGCATCCAGCCTCTTGGCGTACGCCCTCGCCCGCTCGACGCCCCCCGCGTCGGGGGACACGATCACAGGGTTCTTGAGGTTCAACTTGACGACGTGCTCGATCAGCACGGGGGCCGCGAACAGGTGATCGACCGGGATGTCGAAGAAGCCCTGGATCGCGGGGGCGTGCAGGTCCATGGACAGGATCCGGTCGGCGCCGGCGGCGGTCAGGAGGTCCGCGACCAGCTTGGCCGAGATCGGCACGCGCGGTTTGTCCTTCCGGTCCTGCCGCGCATATCCGTAGTAGGGCAGGACCGCAGTGATCCGCGCGGCCGACGACCGTTTGCACGCGTCGAGGATGATCAGGAGTTCCATGAGGTTCTCATCGACCGGGGGGCAGGTCGGCTGAATCACGAAGACGTCCGCGCCCCGTATGTTCTCGAGGATCTGACAGTACGCCTCGCCGTCTGCGAAGCGCCGGGACTCGATGTTCCCGACGGGGATGCCGAGGTAACGGCAGATCTCGCGCGTGAGCGCCGGGTGGGCGCTCCCCGAGAAGACCGTCAGACCCCCGTCCAGGATTCTCGTGCTCATATCGTGTCGTCCAGCCCTTCCCCCGGTGCGTCGGCCGCGGGCTGGGGCGGGAGGATTCGAACCTCCGGTGCTGGATCCAAAGTCCAGTGTCTTACCGCTTGACGACGCCCCAACTGGCGGGTCTCCCGCCGGGGCTGGTTACCCCGGGATCCGGT
>JANMQK010000332.1:0-17134 GCA_031370485.1 Acidobacteriota bacterium
GCGCCGGATCGCAGCCGGAGTCCTTGAGCAGAGGAATCAGGGTGTCGAGCGCAACCTCCTCCAGGCTGGCGGAGGCGGTCCGCGCCACCTTCTCCGAGGGGTCGAGTTGCAATCCGACCTGGAGCACGAGCAGGTCCTGCAGCGGAAGGGGGAGCGCCCCGCGCGCCGCGCTCAGGCGGACATTCTCGTCGGCGTTGCCGTCGAGGATGCGCTGGACCAGCGGGTGGCGGCCGCCCCCGCCGGGCGTCAGAGGATCAATGGCCGCCATGGCCACCGTCACTGGACGCGGCGCAATGTCCCGGGGCTTCCCCTGATCGCAGCGTGTACCCGGCGACGCGGCCCCCGTCCGGACCGATCGGAGGGCAGGGGGCGCCGTTCACGAAGAGCCGGACCGCCCCGGCGTCCTCGGCGTCGACTGCCAATGTCGCCAGACAGTGCGCTGAAGCCGATTCGTCAGGGCGCACGCGGCGGGCAAGCGTTTCTCGACCGTCGCAGAGCAAGCGCACGAACGACTCGCGTGTCACCTCAAGGCGGACGTCGAGCGCGGCGGTATTCTGCGGCGCGGGACGTCTGGAGCTCAGCGGCACGGCACGGGCGATCACCATGAACAGGACGAGCACGAATGCCGTGCCGGCGACGAGGGTCGCGATGCCGAGAAGCGCGCGCGAGGGGGGAGGCTCGATCGCTTCACCGGCGCCGCCGGCCTTTCCCGCCGCCGGGGCCGGGGCCGGAGTAACGGCCGGGGCTCCGCCGAGTTTGTCCTGCATGGCCCGCCGCTTCGGCACCTCCAGGGGACGGAACACGCCGGGAGGTGCGGCGGGGCCTGCCGGGCCGGCGCCGTTTCCCGCCTCGATCGTCGCGTGCAGGTAGCTGTCGACCATGGCTTCGCCATCGATGCCGACGAAGCGCGAGTAGGCGCGGATGAATCCCTTGTTGAAGAGCCCGCCCGGAAGAGCCTCGAAGCGGTTCTGTTCGAGCGCCTCGAGATACCGCATGTTGATCTTGGTCGCGTTGGAGATTTCGCGCAGGGTGATCTCGCGCAGCTCTCGTTCGCGCTTGAGGGTCTCGCCAAAGGTTGGCACAAGCCTCGCCTGAATGGCCAGGAAGCCCTCTGCTGCCTGGACTCTGTCCGTGGGCACATAATAAGGATGGGGTACGCCTTTGTCAAACAGGAGGAAATTACGTTATTGCAATAGTTTAGGCTAGGGAGTGAGGCCTTCGTGCTTCAATGAGACGCCCGGCCGCCACCGAGATGAGGGGAGGGACGCCGGGTCGCTGCGCCAAGCCCCGCAATGCTCCGAACCCCAGACGGTGAACAAGGTGGAGCGCCGCGGGGATCGGTGTCCGTGGGTTGCGGAGGATGGCCACGGCGTCTTCCTCCACGATGCGGGGGTTCTTCAGGAGCACCTCGAGCACCCTCGGACTCTCGTCCCTCAGGAGGACCCTGATCACGCCGTGGCTGGCGATCCGCGCCAGGGCCACACGCTCTCCCAGGGTCAGCTCACGCACCCTGACTCCGAGGAGAAATTCGGCAGCGCGCCGGACCGGGGGGGGGAGCGCCGGTTGGGCGGCGACCCGGGCCAGATCGTGCCACCCCAGGCCGGGGATGAGCTTCATCGACACCAGGCGCGGCGTCCTGGGGTGCAGGACGATGGCCGCCCGCAGCTTGGAGAACTTCATCCAGAAGGGGCTTCGGCTGATCCTGTCGAGCAGGCTGGATGTGATGGCGGGATTCCTGAGAATCAGGTGGAGGTGTCCCGGCGTCAGGGCCTGATTGGCGAGTGCGCCTTCGAGGAAAGGGACGGGTGCGCTCGCGAGCGAGGCGCTCAGGGTCCCGGACGCCGCCGTCCGGCCCGACTGGAGGGGGCTCTCCATGCCGGGAATTTACAGCGTCCGGAAGGCTCCGTCCAGCGGAGAATGGGACCATCCGGCCTCACGGCCGCTCCCGATCCTGCTCGGCGAAATCGAACCCGACCGCCTGGAGGACCTCGACCGCCGATCGGTACCTTCCGAATTGAGGCATGAGGTAGGCCCCGACGACCTCGTCCTTGACCTGCTCGATCATCTCGCGTGCGATCAGGACTCCCTCACTGCGCCCCGCCTCGGGGGTCGTCGCGGACGCCATCCGCGTGAGGATGTTCGCGGGGATCTGCATTCCCGGGACTTCGTTGTGCAGAAACTCGGCGTTGCGCGCGCTCGCCAGCGGGCAGATGCCGACCAGCGTCGGCAATCCCAGGGAGCGCGTGTCATCGAGAAACCGCCTGAGGACCGCGGGGTCGTACACCGGCTGGGTCATCACGAACTCCGCCCCGGCTCGTTTTTTCTCCTCGAGCCGGCGGAGTTCGCGGTCGTAGTCGTGGGCCGCGGGCTCCGCGCCGCACGCCAGGAGAAACCCGGTCTTGGAGCGCATCGCCCTGCCCGACGGATCCACCCCTTGGTTCAGCGAGACGAGGAGCCGGAGCAGCCCCACCGAATCGAGATCGAAGACGGCGGTGGCCGCGGGATAGTCACCCATTTTGGGAGGGTCGCCCGTGATCACGACGAAATTCCTCAGCCCCAGCACCCAGGCGCCGAGGGCATCCGAGAGCAGGCCGATCAGGTTCCGGTCGCGGCAGCAGACATGCAGGATCACGTCGATCCCGGTCTCGGCGCGCACCCTGAGGGCCAGCGCCTGGTTGCTGATGCGGGCGACCGCCCGGGGGCCGTCGGCGATGTTGATCACGTCGACCCCCGCGCGCTTCAGCAGCGCGGCCGCCTCGAGCGGTTTCGACGGGTCGAGGCCAGGCTCGGGATTGACCTCGACGCTGACGACGAACCCCTCGGGACCCGACAACGGCCGCCGGGGTCCGGCGGGGTCGATCCTCTCGCGGTACACGCGCAGGAGCTTTTCCCCCAGTTCCGACTTCTCGGACATCGGCGTTGCAGTCTGCGGCTGGATCGAGGAGGCGCCCTGCGGCGCCGGTGTCGCGGAGAGCTTGACGCGCCCTCCCTGCAGCATGGCGGCGGCATCAACCACCGACCGGACGTGGACCGGGCCGGTGCCGCAGCAGCCGCCGACGAGGCGCACGCCGCTCTGGAACAGCCGTCGGGCATAGACTCCGAAGTACTCCGGTGTCGTCATGTAGATCGTCCGCTCGTCGAGACGGCGGGGGCGGCCGGCGTTCGGCTGGGCGCTGACGGGCCTCCCGCAGCCGAGCATCTGGCGGGCGATTTCGAAGACGAACGCCGGCCCCTCGGCGCAGTTCACGCCGACCACGTCCGCCCCCCAGTCGCGCAGGTGCTCGGCGACGGCGGCCGGAGCCATGCCGTCGATCTCCGGACGCTCCTCGCTGAAGGACATCTGGGCGACGATCGGGCCGGCGTCGATCGAGCGCGCCGCCTTCAGCGCGACCTCCATCTCCCGGGCGCTGTAGAAGGTCTCGAGGATGAGAAGGTCGATCCCCTCTTCGAGAAGCGCTTCGATCTGCTCCTTGAACACCGCTTCGAGGGCCCGCGTTTGCTCGGCCGACAGCGTTCGGAGCATCAGCCCCGTGGGCCCGACGGAACCGGCGACATACGCCTCGCGGCCGCCCGCTTCGCGCGCCAGGCGGGCGCCGGCGCGGTTGATGGCGCGCACCTGGTCCTGCGCGCCATAGCGGCTCAGGTGCTCCCGGTTGGCCCCGAACGTGTTCGTCTCCAGGATGCGGGCGCCGGCGGCGACGTAGTCGGCGTGAATCTCGCGCACCAGATCGGGGTGGGCCAGGTTGGCTTCGTCGAAAGCCCGGGTGATGAAGTAGCCCCTCTCGTAGAGCTGCGTGCCCATCGCGCCATCGAACACGAGTGGTCCGGCCTTGAGGGCTTCCAGGAAGGGAGTATCGAGAAGCGGCATGCCACCAACCGGGGCGGCGACGAGCAGGCGCCGCGGAGATCATCCGGAGCCGACGGCCGGGGTTGAACCGGCGACCTACTGATTACGAATCAGTTGCTCTACCACTGAGCTACGTCGGCCCGATGGAGGGGCGTAGTGTATTCGGGGGCGGGTCGGGATGCAAGACACACGCGCGATGCGGCCGGTCATGCCTGCCGGCGCCCGCCACCTGACACTCAATGGCAGCCGGGCGTCGGGGCGCCGCCATTCAGTGGCAAGCGGGTGCGCGGAGGGCCATGGACGGGGCCACCCGTAACCGTCGCGAACACAAGTGCTTGTGAGGATGTCGCGGGTTTTTTGCGATGTGGCACAGGGGTTGCGTTTCGTCTGCCCGGGAGGCCCGTCTGATGAAGGCGCACGCTAGGGGTTTCACTCTCATCGAGCTTCTCGTGGTTGTGGCGGTCATCGGGATCATCTCCGCGATCGCCATCGCGAATCTTCTCAACGCTCTCGACAAGAGCAAGCAGAAACGAACCATGGCGGACGTGCGGACCATCGGCTCGGCCGTCGAAGCCTACGCCACCGATACCGCCAACTATCCCTTCTCGGTCGGCAACTGGGCGCAGATGAAATCGATCATCAGCCCGTACTACTTCAAGTCGCCCCCCGACGCCGACGGCTGGGGGAACACCTGGGACGCCGCGAGCACGGCAAGCGGGTCCGATTATTCCGTGAGCAGCCACGGGAAGGACGGGGCCGCGAGCGCCCGTCCGGGCGGCGCGACAATGGATTTCAACTGCGACATCGTCTTCTCGGACGGCCGGTTCTTCCAGTGGCCTGAAGGCACCCAGAGCTGACGCCACGAATCCCGCCGCCGCCCGGCGCGACCTCTGATACGCTCCCCGGCCGGCCGCGCCGCGGCCTGTGGCCGGGGAGGCTTCGCTGACACCCTCGTACGACACTCTGGAATCCGCGCGCCGGTTCTCTTCGCGGGTGAAGGGCTCCCGGTTCGAGGCGATGGCCTGGCCGGTCGGGGACGACACGCAGGCCCGCTCGCGGCTGAGCGAGATGGGGAAGGACCATCCCGCGGCGACGCACCTGTGCTGGGCTCTTCGCCTGCGGGACGGTCGCAGCGACGTCGAGCGCACGCACGATGCCGGAGAGCCCGCGGGGACGGCGGGGCTCCCGATCCTGCAGGCGATCCGCGGCGCGGGGCTGGCGAACGTGCTGGTCGCCGTGGCGCGCTATTTCGGGGGCACGAAGCTCGGCAAGGGCGGGCTGGCGCGCGCCTACAGGCAGGCGGCGAGGGGCGCGCTCGAGGGGGCGCCGACCGTGACGGCGATCGAAAGGGTCCGGCTGCGTGTCACCGGCCCGATCGAGCGGGACGGCGAGGTGCGCCACCTCGTCGCGGGTCGCGGCGGGCACGTGGCGCAGTCGGTCTATCTCGAAGACGGCCAGGTGGCGCTCCTTGTGGTTCTCCCCCGCGACGATGAAGTGGATTTCCGGGACCGCCTGAACGAGATCACGCGTGGCGCGTTCCAGGTCGAGATCCAGGATCGTCCTTGAGGTTGATCGGCCGCGAGGTCGCTGGTATCATCTGCCCCCCTCGCGCGCCGTGACGCGCAACCCGGGAGAAGATCGTGGGACGCTCCAGGGACCGGTACTTTCTCTCAGGCGGCAATGGCCAGGCCGACGGCCTGACCCTGGTCGACTCCGACATCACGCTCGTGGGCGAGATCGTCTCGGAGGAGAATGTCCGCGTGCGCGGCCGCGTCGAAGGAAACATCGCAACCTCGGGGTCGGTCGTGATCGAACCGAAAGGATCGGTGGTAGGGGACATCACCGCCGAGAACCTTATTGTGGAAGGATCGCTCGAAGGACGCGTGGTGGTGGCCCGGAAGTTCGAGTTGCGGCCGAGCGGCCGGATGAAGGGGGACATCCGCGCCTCCATCGTCGCGATCGCGGAGGACGCGTTCCTGCAGGGCAAGGTCCTGGCGACGGAGAAGATCTCGACCCACGTCCACCCGAGACGCCTCGACCGTCGATGAACGCGCCGGCTCCCGCCCCATGAGCCGGGCCGCGCCTGGCAGCGGCCGGCTGGTAGCGTTCCTCCTGCTCGCAGGGGTTGTCTGCGGATCCTTGGTGCTTTACACGCTGCAGCACCGCCGCCCGCTCATTCCGTCGGATGCCGACCATCCGCCGGGCATGGAGCAGGCCGAGTGCCTGCGGTGCCACGGTCCGGGCGCCCGGAACGCGCGCGGACCGAACCACCCCCTCAACGATCAGTGCTTCAGCTGCCACGAACGCTCCTGACCCCGGGTCCGCGCGGCCTCCCCCCGGGGAGAGTGAGGTCCGCCTCGCCCCGCGCGCCCCGCGAGGTCGAGGACGACCTGGGGGAGGCTCCGCAGCAGCCGCGACTTCAGCGTTCGATAGGGCTGCTTCCCGGCGATCAGGTCGGACATGACCCCGGCCACCGCGGGGCTGCGCTCGCACAGGGCCACCAGCCTCTCGACGAATCGGGAGTCGAAGAACCCGGCCGCGTGCCGCGCCGCCCAGGCTAACTCCCGGCCGCACTCGCGCTCGCAGGCCGCCGCGTACTTCTCCGGTTCTCCGGCCGCGAGGCAGTCGGCCAGTAGATCGCCGGTCAGCATCGCGAAGTAGATCCCCTCCCGCGTGAGCGGATCGACGAACCTCCCCGAGTCTCCGACCAGCGCCCAGTCCTCCCCGCCAACACGCTCCTCGGATGGCCGGAGGGGAGCGGCCGGGATGAGGGCGGCGTAGCCCTCGGAGCGGGCGAGAATCCCGGGCCCGTAGCGCTCGAGCAGGAACCGATTCATGAGGTCCTTCAGGGCGGAGGCGGGACGGGAGCCGAGCCCCGCGCAGATGCCGGCGGAGGAGTGATCGGGGCGCGGGAAAACCCACAGGTACCCGTCGAGGCCGGCGAAGAACTTGAGAGTGGCCCGGTCCTCGGAAAGGCCCGGCAGGTAATGCCCGATCCCCTGCGTCAGTTCGGGGGCGCGGCAGGCCCGGGTCAGCCGGCGCCGCGCGCTTCCTGCGGCGCCGTCGGCGGCCACGAGAAAATCGAACGGGCCGAAGAGTTCGTCTTCCCCCGCGGGGGGCGGACATCGCGAGGGCCCCCCGGCCCGCACGATCCATGCGCCCCGGGCGCCGGACGGCTCCATGCCCCGGCGCTCGAACGACGAGACCCGCCGGCGCACGAGCACGGCCCCGGCCTCCGTGGCGCGGCGCAGCAGGAAGGTGTGCAGATCGGCGCGGCTGAAAACGTAGAGAGGATCGCGAAGGGGGATGCGTGCCTCGCGACCGGAGGGGGCGATCACGTCACAGGCGCCCACCCACCGGACCGGCAGCGCGGGGTCCGCCAGGAAGGGATACCGCTCGAGTCCCCTGGCAGGTATGCCCCCGCCGCAGGGTTTTTCGTAGGCGGCCCGGGGCTCGAACACCGTGACCGCGAAACCGGCCTCGGCGAGACGGCGCCCGCAGTGGGCGCCCCCGGGCCCGCCGCCGATGACGGCCACCCGGCCCGGGACTGCGCCCGCGCCCCTCGCGGCGCGTACCGTGATCGTCATGCCGTACCCTCCCCGGAACTCTCTCCGGCGCGGGGATCGTACCGGAACCAGCCGCGTAGCGGAAGCGTGTATATTGCGTTGCGAATGCTCTACATGGCCGGCAAGATCCTCGAAGTCGCGGGCATGCTGACCCTGGGCGTGGCGCTTTTCGTGTACGGCTTTGGAGAGGCCGACATGACCGCCGAGCTGGGCTGGCTCCTGGTCGGGAGCATCGTCTTCCTCGCCGGCTACCTGCTGGAGCGGCGTGGCGAACGCAGAGGCTGACGCGGTAAACCCCGAGCCGCGTCCAGCCGTAAGATCCGGGACGTGGAGGGCGGCTTGGAGCCGGACGACTTCACCCTGATGGAGGAGGTCCGGGCCGACCGGGAGGGGGCCTTTGAGACGTTTGTGGAACGGTATCAGAGGAGGCTTTACCGGCTGGCCTACGGCTACCTCCACAACCACGAGGACGCCCTCGACGCCGTCCAGGAGACCATGGTGAGGATCTACACGGCGCGCGCCCGCTATCGCCCCCGATCCCGTCCGTTCACCTGGGCGTCGCGCATCCTGGCGAACCACTGCATCGATCAGATCCGGTATCGCAGGGCGCGGCCGAGCGATTCGCTCGAAACGGCCCAGGAGGCGAGACCGGGGAGGGATCTGCTCGCGGCGCCTTCGGACGCCACACCCGAGACCGAGCAGGCGCGCCTCGATCAGTGGCGGCTGGTGGAGGACGCCGTGGCGCGGCTTCCCGAGACCCAGCGCGCGGTCTTCACGCTGAGGCATTTCGAGGAGATGAGTCTTCAAGAAATCGCCGCCGCCCGGGGCTGCGCCCTGGGCACTGTCAAATCGTCGCTGCACCGGGCCGCGGCCGCGGTGCGCGACCGCCTTCTGGGATCGCGGAAGGCGGCCGAGGAGGCGGGATCGTGAGAGGTGATCCGTGATGGGTCGGATGGGACGGGAGTGCCGCCGGGCCCGGGACGGCATGCCGCTGCACTATTACGCCGTTCTCGACGAGCGCGCCCGGCAGGCCCTCGAGCGGCATCTGGATGGCTGCGCCGCCTGCGCGCGATTCTGGGACGAGACCCGCCGTCTGCTGGGCTCGGTCGCGCCGTCTCTCGCCTTCCCCAGGGAGGCGGAGGTCGACTGGGAGCGCTTCGCGCTCGAGACGGCGCGCCGCGCCCGCGCCGCCGCGCCGGGGAAATCCCGCGGCATTTTCGGTCACGCCCCGGGTCTGCCGGCCGCGCTGGGATGGGCAGGGGCGGCGGCCGCGGTGTTGCTGGCGGTGGGGCTCGCCGTGGTTCTCCGGAGGCCCGCCCCGGCGTTTCCTCCGGGCACCCCGGGCGCCGAGGCGACGGGGCAATCGGCCCGAGTCCTTCAGGAGGGTCTGGCGAGGCAGGGGGCCGCGCGGTACCTGCGCGACAGCCGGTCGATCCTGGTCAACCTCCTGCAGGGGCCGGTCCGCTGCCGCAAGGGGGGAGGCGACCTTGATGTCGCGCTCGAGAAGGAAAGGTCGCGCGATCTACTGCGCCGCAAAAACCTCTTCGAGGGGACGCTCGACGGGCTGCGGGACCGCCGCCTCGCGACCCTCGTGGCGCAGCTCGAGCCGCTGCTCCTACAGGTGTCGAGCCTGAGCGACTGCGCCGCGGCGCAGCAGATCCGCGATCTGCGCGAGGAGATCGAGAAGCGGCAGATTCTCCTGCGCATCGATCTCATGACCCGCGAAGTGGCGAGGAGCCGGTTCCGTGCGTGAGAACGCCCCCGCAGGCTCGGACCGCCGCCGCCATCCCGCCTTCGCGGCGCTGGCCCTCTGCGCTGTCGTGCTGCTCGCCGGAGCCACCCGGAGCGAGGACGGGCTGCTCCGCCAGGTGAAGGTGGACGTCTTCGACCAGAAATGGACCGAGGTCCTCAGGGGTTGCGAGGAGCTGCAGGAGCGGAATCCCTCGGGCCCTGCCGCGGCGCAGGTCGGTTTTTACCGGGCGCGCGCCCTTTCCAGGATCCCCGGCCGGGAAGCCGAGGGCCTCCAGGCGTTCCGGCAGTTCGTGGAACGATTTCCCGGAGAGAGGGTCCTGATCGAGGAGGCGTGGACCTCCATCTTTGCCCTGGCCTGCGATCCCGCCCGCACGGCACGCTCCGACTGCGCCGCAACCCTGGCGCGGGGGCTCACGGCCCGTTCGACCTACGTCTCGACCCTGGCGGCAATCCGCTCGAGCGATGTGGAGGATGAGACCCTGCGCCGCGAGGCGATGGTTCGCCTGAAGGCGGCCTACGCGGAGCAGACCGATCCCGACATTCGCAACCAGGTCCTCCTCGCCATCCTGAAGATCGATCCGCGGCAGGTGCCCGGGACCGAGTCCCCGAAGCCCGGTTCCCGGAAGCCCGCCGAAGCCGGCCGTGGCGCAGGCCAGGAGCCGACCCTCATCCGCATGACGGTGTTCGACAAGAAGGAGAATCGGTTTCACGTGAAGGTCAATCTGCCGGTCGGCTTCGCCCGGGCCCTTCTGGACGCCCTCGGCGAGGAGCAGAAGCAGGAGCTGCGTCGCGAGGCCCGGAAGGAAGGGGTCGACCTCGACGACATCTTCGAAGCCATCCGGAAATCGGGCGCCGGGAAGCTCCTGGAGGTGGACGACGAGGATTCCCACGTCGAGATCTGGATCGAGTGAGCCCGCCGCCTACCGGCCCTCATCCATGCGCTTCATCTGCTTCATGCAGTCCGGCTCGAACTTGGAGATCAGTTTGAGGATGGCGTCCCGCCGGCCCGGATCGGTCTCGAGGTCCCGCGCCGACTCCAGCGCCTCCTTCGCCTCGCAGATTTTTCCCATGAGATGGTAGGTGTTCGCCAGTTTCATCCTGGCCTGGATGTCCCTTGGATCGACGCCTGCGGCGGTCTGATAGTAGCGCAGCGCCATTTCGAGGAGCCCTTTTTCCGAGTAGGCGTTGCCGATCTCGATCTGCAGCCCGGGATAGCGGGGATTCTTGTGCCCGCAGGCGCGGAAGACCTCGATCGCCTCATCGAGTTTTCCGCGCCGTGCCAGGATCTGACCCATCCGGAAATAGGGCTCGGGGAGGCTGGCGTTCAGCCGGGCGATCGCCGCGTACGAATCGAGCGCGGCGTCCTCGCGGCCGCGGACCAAGTCCAGGTTCCCGAGCTGCAGAAGCGTCTCGACGCTGTCGGGCCATATCGACAGGGCCCTCTTGAGATCCTTGTCCGCGAGGTCGTAGCGTCCAAGTTGCTGGTAGGCGGCCGCGCGCCCTTGGAGCGCCGCGGGGAAGTAGGGGGAACGGTCCAGCGTTTCCGTGAAGGCGCGCACAGCCTCCGGGAAACGTCCGAGCGAGAGATAGGCGTTGCCAGCCAGCAACCGCGGCAGGTATTCCGGCGAGCTGCGCATGACGGGCTGCTCCAGCCAGGTGAGGGCGGTCTCATACTGTCCCGTGAAGAAGGCGGCCTGGCCCAGAAGTGCGTCGTGCGAGGCGCGCACGCGGTTCACCATCCAGAACCCGCCTCCGGCCACGGCCAGGACCCACGCCGCCGCGGCCATCCAGGCCACGACGGGCCTCCCGTGAGCGGTCGCGGGGATCGGAGAGCCGGCGAACAGGCGGCGCAGGATTGGCCGTGCGGGCTCCGCGCCGGCCGTCGCGACCAGTGCCAGGCCGGCCATGACCCAGAGGACGAGGGAGGAGGTCGGGTCCTGGAACGGGGCGCCGACAAACGAGATGAGGAAGCCGACGGAGAGAGTCGCGCAGGCGGTGAAACCCAGGGAGGAGGCGGGAGGCTGGAGCCGCGTCGCAGCGAACCCCGCCTGGAGTACCGCGAGGGCCAGGAACAGCGTGAAGGCGATCCCCCCCAGGACGCCGGTTTCGGCCGTCACCTCGAGCAGGCTGTTGCCGGCGTGCACCGGCTGGTGGGAGAGGGTGAACGGGGAAGACGGGACGGCCGTCCAGGCGACCTCGAGAAAGGCGTGTCGCCACGAATCGGGGCCCACGCCAAGAGGGTGCCTGGCGATGAGGGAGAGCGTCCCGCGCGCGGCCGCTGCCCGGTCGGCCCAGGGCTCTCCGGTGGTGGGGGCCAGGAGGCTGACGCCCGCAAGCGGTGTTGCGGGCCGTCCGGAGGGCAGAAGCTCCGACATCCGCGACACGCCGATGGCCGCGCCGGCGACGATGAGGGCGAGAAGGAAGGCCCGCATGCTGTCCCCCGCGAGATCGGGGGCAAGGTCGCTCCAGCGCCCGCCTGCCATGGACGCGCGCAGGGCGCGGAGGAGGATCGCCACGACGATGACGGCCCCGCCGGCGACCCACGCTTCGCGTCCGCCGCCGTACAGGAGCGCGGAGATGATCAGCCCCAGGCCGGCCCCGCACGCGACGCGCCACACGCCACGGCCGAGGGCCGCGGCGCCTATCCCGGCGGGCAGGGCAAGAAGCAGGAACTGAGCGGCGAGACCGGGATCTCCGAGGGTCGCTCCGCCGCGGCTCGGCGGGAGGAGCGAGATCCCCCCAATCTTGAGGTCGTACCCGGAGGAGAAGACCTGGACGAGAACGCCGATGGAGACGAGCGAAGCCGACGCGAGAACGGCGCGCAGCAGGATCGCGGCGGAGCCGGGGTCCCTGACGAACCGCACGACGGCGCAGAACACCAGCGCGGCCGAGACCGTCTCGGCGAGGCCCCCGAGCGCCAGGCCGCGGTTCGCCGAGGGGAGGACCGCCAGGGCCGCCAGACCGGCGAAGCCTGCCGCCACCAGCACCAGGGGGGGGAGCGGCCCGGAGGGACCCGGGCGCCTGAGCCGCGAACCGATGGCCAGCGCCGCCAGGACGAGCGCGAACCCCATGATCGCGATCGCCTTGGGCAGGGCAAAAGGGTCTGAGAGCGCCGCGGAATGCACGAGTGGCAGGAGGAAAAGCAGCGTGGCGATGAGCCAGGTCGCGGCGCGGTCGAGGCGGCTCGGGGTCTGCACCTGGGGCATTCGGATCGGTCGTCCGTAGAAGAGCGCGCATGCTAACACAGCGCCGGACACCGGACAACCGGAAGCCCGTGGTTGACCCTTCTGCCGCCGGGTCGCTATCATGCGGCGGTGCGCCGGGAGAGCCGATGAGACCCATCGTCGTTCACCGCATCTGGAGTGACGCCGAGGCCCAGATCGTCAAGGGCATCCTCGAGCTCCATGGCATCCCCGTCTTCCTGGATCACGACCTGAGCCATTCGCTCTACCCTCTCACCGTGGACGGGCTGGGGGAGACGCGCGTGCTGGTGCCGGACTCGGCCTCCGAGGAGGCGCGGCAGATCCTCGCGGGGTACCTCGCCCGCGGACATGCCCCCGATGCCTGAGCGCGTCGAGGCGCTGGCCCCCACGCGCATCGACCTGGCCGGGGGGACGATCGACATCTGGCCCCTGTACCTCCTTCACGACGATCCCCTCACGGTCAATGCCGCGATCGACCTCTTCGCGCGCGCCACGGTGGAATCGACGCCGAACGGAGCCTATGAGATCGATTCCGTGGATCGGGGCGCTTCTCTCCGGGCCGAGTCGCTCCAGCGGCTCCTGGAGCTGACCCGCGAGGCTCCCGACGATCTCAAGCTCCTGCTGCGCCTCACGGCTCACGCGCTGTCGGCGGGGCAGAGCGGCGCGCCGGGTCCGATACCGCCCTGCCGTATCACGACCGACTGCGCCGCACCCGCGGGATCGGGGCTCGGAGGGTCGTCGGCCCTCGGCATCGCGCTGGCGTTCGCCCTCGATCGGTACACCGGGCGCGGGCTTTCCTCGGAGCGGCTCATTGCCATGACCCGGGCGATTGAAACCCAGGTGCTGCGCATCCCGACCGGAGAGCAGGACTACCATCCCGCGGCGCTCGGCGGGCCGCTGGCGCTGCATTACACGGTGGAGGGAACGCAGGTTGAGCGGCTGGCGGTCGATCTCGAGGCCCTGCGACGGCGCACGGTGCTGGTCTACACCGGCCTGTCCCGATCCTCGGGAATCTCGAACTGGGACATGGTGAAGCGGCATCTGGACGGGGAACGCCGCGTGCGGGAGGCGCTGGCCGACGTCAACCGCGCCGCGCACGAGATGCGCAAGGCGATGCTGGCGGCGGACTGGCAGGCGGTGGGCGGAGCGCTGGCGGAGGAATGGGCGGCCCGTAAGAGGCTCTCTCCCACGGTCTCGAACGCGTCGATCGATGGCCTGATCGACGCGGCGCGCGACGCCGGAGCGCTGGCCGGCAAGGTGTGCGGCGCCGGAGGCGGGGGCTGCCTCGTGCTGTGGACCCGGGAGGAGCGCCGGGAGGCGGTCCGGGAGAAGGTCGCTGGGCTGGGAGCCCGGGTGCTGGACTTCCGCTTCGTCGCTGAAGGGGTGCGTGTAACGGTATCGTAAGCCGCCGATTCCGGTTGCCCCGCGCCAGGTGTCACAGTAGACTTCGGATGCCTGAAACGGCCATAGGGGCACCGTGCCACGGCAATGCCTGGGCCGGCCGGCGTCAGGGGTTTACTTGTGGGCCAAGAGGTGGGACAATCCTCGGTATCGGTCCCCGGCCGCTTGGATGATTTCCCTTGAGGCGTCGCGGGGGAGGAGGGTCGAGATGAACACGAACCGTACCCGGCACGAGCTGAAGATGGCGATGTTGCTCGCAGGCATGGTTTCGTTCGCCGGAACCTCCGCCCTCCTCGCCGACCAGATCGTCTACTTCCAGAACGGCAAGGCGATCATGGTCAAGAGCATCGAAAAGGGAGACAAGCTCACGATTCTGGAGGTCGAGGGAGGGGGGAAGATCGGCGTCCCCACGTCGCAGATCGTCAGGATCGAGGATTACCTGATCACGGCGAACGAAGGTATCCCCACCGGCGGGACGCCCGGCCTGCCACAGCCCGCGCCGGTTGCCGCAGCGCTTCCTTTGAATGCACCGGCACAGGCGAACGCGGGGGCACAACCCTTGAACCGGCCCACGGGCGGGGGGTTTGACGGCGCCCCGCTCGCCGCGGGACAGGGAGTAGGAATTCCGGCGCCGCTGCCTGTGGGAACGCAGGGGCAGGGTAGCCAGGCCGGTCAGCCGATCAGGGCGCGCTATCCCATGTCGCCGCTCCAGGGCCTGGCGCGTGGCGGAGCCGATGGCCGGATGGAATCACCCGTCTCGGCCGGGCCCGGAGCCGGTCGTCAGATGACCCCCTTCGGGTTGCGGCATGCCCGTGGCAACGACGGCAGAGTGGGCGGTTCAGGGCTGGCGCCGGGAAGCTATCAGGAGGCGCAGGCCCTGGCAGCCCAGATGCGTGCCGCGCGTCCCCAGGCTCCACCGGCTACATCGCCGGCGCCGGCGCCCGCGCCGCCAAGCGAGCCGGCCATGGACGCCGCCACACCGGACACCACCGCGGCCCCGGACAACCCAGCGGCGGACCCGGAGGACACCGACGCCGATACTCCCGACGACGAACCCTCCGTGGAGAACTGAGAATAAGCCGCGCGGCGTCTTCCGCTCCCTCCATCGTCATAGGCCTCACCGGTCCCAATGCCTCGGGCAAGGGGGAGGTCGCGAAGTTTCTAGCGGCGCACGACTGGAAGGTCCACTCCCTCTCCGACGTGGTCCGCGAGGAAGCCACCCGCCTCGGTCTCGACCACACGCGCGACACGTTGATCGCCCTCGGCGTGCGGTTGCGGACTTCCGGAGGGACGGGCGCCCTGGCGCAGGCCATACTCCCGCGCCTCGAGGAGAGGGCGGTCGTGGATTCCATCCGCAACCCGGGTGAAGTGGCCGCCTTGCGCTCGCTGCCGCGCTTCATCCTTCTCGGCGTCGATGCTCCCCAGCGGCTGCGCTTCGATCGCTCGATCCGGCGCGGCCGGCCGGGCGACGGGAGCACCCTCGAGGAATTCGCCGGGAAGGAAGCGCGCGAGAACTCGACGACCGAGGCGGGCCAGCAGCTTCAGGCCACGCTGGCGCTCGCCGACGTGGTGATCCAGAACGACGCCACCCTGGATGAGCTACACGCCAGGGTCCGGCGGGCGCTGGCGGCGCGTTCCATCACTATCTGAGCGGCTGACTCAGTAAAGGCTGCCGCGCACCTTCCGGGTGCGGAACGGCACGATGGCGGCGAGCCCCATCGCGAACCCCCCGATGTGCGCGAACCACGCGACCCCCCCGCCCGTGCCCGGTTGCGCGTTGATCAGCTGGATCAGGAGCCACACCCCGAGAACGATCAGCGCCGGGATCGGCACAACGCGGACAAAGACAAAGAGGAAGATGAGCGTCATGACGCGGGCCGCGGGGAACATCACGAGATACGCTCCCAGCACGCCGGCGATGGCGCCGCTGGCCCCGATCATCGGCACCTTGGAATGGGGCTGCACCGCGATCTGCGTCAGCGCGGCCGCCAGGCCGCAGACCAGGTAGAACACGAGGAACCGCCCCCGTCCCATGACGTCCTCGACGTTGCTCCCGAAAATCCACAGGTAGAGCATGTTGCCGGCCAGGTGCCAGATCCCGCCGTGGACGAACATCGAGGTGAGAAGGGTTGCCGCGTTGTAGGCCAGCAGGCCGGGCTGGGTCGGGCCGAGGTCTGTCAGCTCGTAGGGGATGACCGCCATCCGGATAACCATCTGCTCGCGGACCGGCGCCGGCAGCATCAGGTAGCGGACATAGACCGCGATGTTGGCAGCGAGGATCGCGAAGGTGATAATCGGCAGCCGCCGGCTCGGCACGTCGTCTTTGAGAGGGATCATCCGGCCCCGTCCTTGCGGGGACGGACTATAGCACAGGGCCCGCCGGCGCCCGGGCGGCTGGCCCGCCTTCGTGCCATCGGGGCCGGCGCTTCTTGACCGCTTCAGCCTCGAAGTCTATGATAGGCGGCCATGTGCTTGCACATTCAGCAACTTCCCTGATCGATTCCGAAAACTCCTCGAGCGAGGGCGAGGTTCTCAATGTCAGAAGCCATCACCGACAAGATGAGCGTGCCGGTCCTGGGAGGCGGGAGTGTGGCGGGTGAGACGGCGGGGGAATCGGCGAGCGCCAGGGCGTCCCAGTCGATCCTCTCCCGGGTGAATTCTCCGGCCGATGTGCGCGCCCTGGATCTCGGCGAACTGGAGCGGCTCGCGGCGGAGGTGCGCACGTACGTCATTGATGTCGTCGCCAAGACCGGCGGGCACCTTGCCCCGAGCCTGGGGGCGGTCGAACTCACCCTGGCCCTCCACCATGTTTTCGACACGCCGCGGGACCGGATCGTCTGGGATGTCGGCCACCAGGCGTACGTCCACAAGGTGATCACCGGCCGCCGCGACCGGCTGCCGACGATCCGGCAGTACAAGGGGCTCTCGGGCTTCGTGACCCCGGCCGAGTCCCCCTACGACGCCTTCGGCGTGGCGCACGCCAGCACCTCGATCGCCGCCGCCATGGGGATGGTCATCGCGCGGGACCGCGCCAAGGACGACTATCACGTCGTCACGGTCACCGGCGACGGCGCGATGACCGGAGGGCTGGCCTACGAGGGCCTGAACAACGCCGGCCACTCGGGACGGGACCTTCTGGTCATCCTGAACGACAACGAGATGTCGATCTCTCCCAACGTCGGGGCCATATCCAAGTACCTGACCGGGATCACCTCGAGCAAGTACTACAACCGCCTCAAGGACGAGGTGCGCTCGCTGATCCGCAAGATGCCCATGGGGGAGGAGGCGGGAGAGCTGGCCAAGCGCATCGAGCGCAGCCTGAAGGAAGTGGTCGTCCCGGGCGGGCTGTTCCAGGCCCTCGGCTT
>JANMQK010000404.1:0-1611 GCA_031370485.1 Acidobacteriota bacterium
ACCCACGCCGGGGCGGCGAACCCTCAGGTACGGCGGCAACACGACGTGCCTCGAGGTGAGGGACAAGGACAACAACCTGATCATCGTCGACTCGGGGTCGGGGATCGCCGAGCTCGGCGCGGGCCTCAGCCAATCCGAGCCCCTGCAGGCTCACCTCTTGATCACGCACACGCACCTCGATCACATCCAGGGTTTCCCGTTCTTCCTGCCGGCGTTCGTGCCAGGAACTCATCTGACGATCGTCGGACCAGCAGGGTCCGCGAAGTCATTGCAGGCGGCTTTCGCCGACCAGATGGACCCCGCTTACTTTCCGGTGAGGCTGGACCACATGCCGGCGGAGATGGAGTTCATCGAGCGGAACCCCGGCGAGACCTTTGACGTGGGTGGCGTGCGGATCACCCCACATCTGCTAATGCATCCGATTCCGACATTCGGTTATTGCATCGATGAGGGCGCCACTCGTTTCGCGTTCGCGACGGACAACGAGATCGCGCTGTTTGCGAACAACGAGAACGGGACGCTCAAGGACCTGGCGAAGTGGTGCGAGGGCGCCGACCTCCTCGTCCACGATGCGCAATACAGCCGCGAGGAGTACAAGACGCACGCCGGCTTTGGGCACTCGACCTACGAGGAGGCGCTCGCCTTGGCGGAGCAGGCCGGCGCGAAGCAGCTCGCCTTCTTCCATCACGACCCGATCCATTCGGACAGCGATATCGACGCTCTGATCGAGGAGGCGCTGGGCAACCACCAAGACGCCGGGGGCGCGAACATCGAAGCGTTCCCAGCCGCTGAGGACCAGGAACTAGCCCTTTAGCCTTTAAGAAATGAAAGGGAACCCGAGGGTTCCCTCTCATGCTCTCCTTCCGAAAGCGATGGGATTTATTGAGGATTAGTTTCTCCTTGCGGCGCATTGGTGTATGAGGAGACAAAGTCATGGCCGGGGGGACCCCTGCCAACCCTGCAGCGCTAGCACGGTTCGTACGGATAGCTCCGTTAGTCTTTGCCCGTGACGGAAGAGACAGAGGCTGATCTCCCCGAGGAGATGCGGGATCGCCGTAAGAAGCTGGAGCGGCTTCGCGCGGCGGGGATCGATCCCTACTCGCGCGGATTCAAGCCGACCCACTCGACGGTGGAGGCGAGAGTGCTTCTCGGCGAGGGCGACAGGACAGACCCGGTGGCAGTCGCGGGCAGGATGATGGTCAAGCGCTTGCATGGAGGGTCCGCATTCGCCGACCTGCAGGATGGGGCCGGCCGCCTTCAGCTGTTTGCCAGCCGCGACATCCTCGGCGAGCAAGCCTTCGAACTCTTCTCGGATCTCGACCCGGGCGACATCATCGGGGTCAAGGGCCCGATGTTTCGCACCCGGCGTGGCGAGCCGACGGTCGAGGTGCACTCCTTCCAGCTCTTGACCAAAGCGCTGCGGCCGCTGCCGGAGAAATGGCATGGATTGAAGGACATCGAGATTCGTTACCGCCAGCGATATGTCGACCTGATCGCCAACCCGGAGGTGCGCGAGGTCTTCCGAGCTCGCACCAAGATCATCACCGGGGTGCGACGACTCCTGGACGAGCGCGAGTACATCGAGGTGGAGACCCCAATGCTCCAGGAGGT
>JANMQK010000348.1:0-12291 GCA_031370485.1 Acidobacteriota bacterium
CGCTCGAACGGCCGCTCCTTGGCGGTGAAGGCGACGAGGTCGGCCCCTTCCGAATGAATGTCCAGGGCCAGCAGGAGCGTTCGCTCGGAGAATCGCCCGACGGCGCGTGTCCCGACCTGCCAGGTTTGCAGGGGTTGGACCTCCTGCGGCCCGGGGGCGAGGTGGGCACCGGCCGCCAGGTCGGCGCCGGCTGCGAGAGTGACACCGGCCGCTATCGCGACACCGGCGGAGAGGGCGAGGGAAAGCACCGCGGCGCATCGCGGAGCCGGATTCATCGGGCGGGCCGTTCCATTGGAGCGATCATCGTATGGGGTCGAGCCGATATACTACCCCGGCCCGCCGCGAAAGCCCCACCCGCGGCCGCCGAGGCGGCCGGAGGGAGGCGGGGCGGGCGGGCGAGGGAAGAGGAGCCGGCCGATGAGCGACACGTGTCTTCAAGATACCTACGGCCCCGGCGGGGCCTGCTTCGGATGCGGGCCGCAGAACGCGCAGGGGCTCAGGATCAAGAGCCATGTCGAGGGGGACCAAGTCGTCGCGACCTGGACGCCCGAGCCCCATCACGAGGCGTTCGAGGGTGTCCTGAGCGGCGGCATCATCGGCACGCTTCTCGACTGCCACAGCAACTGGACGGCGGCCTGGCACCTGATGCGGGCGAGGGGCGCCGACGCTCCCCCCTGCACGGTGACCGCCGAGTACCACGTCACGATGTCCCGCCCGACGCCGTCCGGAAAGCCGGTCACGCTGCGGGCCCGTCCCGCCGAGGTCGGCTCCGACCGCGCGGTGATCGAGGCGACCCTCGAGTCGGATGGCAAGGTCTGCGCGACCTGCCGCGGCGTTTTCGTCGCCGTGAAGCCGGGACACCCCGCATTCCACCGCTGGTAATCCGAGGAGTCCACGCGACAGGTGGCCATGACCTCCCGGCGTCTCCGGACCGCGGCCCTCGGCTTCGTTCTCACCGCGCTCGCCGCGTCAGCCGCGGCGCCCCGCGCAGAGATGGACAGCGTCGTGGTGGGCGCGCTGACGCTGGAGGCTCCGGGAGGGCAGCGTGATCTTCTCGAGAAACTGGCGCGCCGGGCCTCGGCGGCCCTGCCGCGGCTCGAGGCCGATCTCGGAGTGCGCCCGGCGGCTCCCTACCGGATCGTCCTCATCCCGCCGGGCCGCGTGGAGGATCCCGGACTCGCCGCGCTCGACTCCAGCGCACCCTCCTGGGCGGCGGGGTTTCTCATCCCCTCGCGGCGGCTTGGCGCCATCAGGGTGGGGAAGGCCGACAACTATCCCTACGCCGACCTCACTTCGGTGCTGGTCCACGAATCAACGCATATGCTGCTGCACGACGCCGCCGGCGGAAACCTGCCCCGCTGGTTCGGGGAGGGGGTGGCGACGGGGGAGGAGCGCGCCTGGGGACTGCGAGATATCCTGGTCTACTCCTCGTCGCTCATCACCGGGAGGCTGCCGCCTCTCGGAGAGTTGGACGCGGCGTTCGAGGCGTCCGCCTCGGAGGCGCGGGCCGCCTACGCCGCCTCGTTCGACTTCATCCTGTGGGCGCGGGGCCGCCATGGCGCGGACGTCGTGCGACGCATCCTGCGCGAGGCTCCCGGGCTTCCGTTCGCCGAGGCCTGGCGGGCCGCGACCGGCGACGCCCTCGCGAAGTCCGAGTCCGAATGGCGGCGGGGCAGCCTCTGGCTCTACCGCTGGGTCCCGGCGCTGACCGGCACCGCGACGCTCTGGACGGTCATCACACTCCTCGCCCTCCTGGCGGTGGCGCGCCGCCGCGCGCGCTCGCGCGAGATTCTCGAGCGCTGGGACAGCGAAACGGACGGTTGGGAGTAAAGTGGGGATCTGCCCGCACCGGCGCGATTCTGGGACGGGCAGTGGGGAGAAAAGCGCATGGCGATTCGGATCGGGCTGATGGGGTTCGGGCGCATCGGGCGAAACCTCTACCGCATCCTTTATAAGAGAGAGGATGTGAGTGTTGAGGCGATCTCGGACGTCGCGGACCACAAGGCGCTCGAATACCTCCTGCGCTTCGACACGGTGCGCGGCCGGTTCCCGGACGTGGTGAGCATCAAGGAAGGGAACCTCTACTGCCGCGGCCGCCAGGTCCGCATGCTCTCGGGGAAGGAGCCGGGGGATGTTCCGTGGGGGGAGCTGGGGGTTGACGTGGTGGTCGAGGCGACGGCGCGCTACCGCAGCCGCAAGGACATCGCGCGCCACCTCGACGCGGGGGCGAAGCGCGTCATCCTGTGCGTGCCGCCCACCGACCCGCCCGACATCACGGTGGTGATGGGCGTGAACGACCATCTGCTGACCAGAGAGCACCGCATCGTCTCGAACGGCTCGTGCACGGCGCACTGCGCGGCGCCGATCATCAAGGTGCTGCACGAGGCGTTCGGCCTACGCCGGGTGATGTTCACGACGGTCCACGCCTACACGAACCGCGACCGCCTCGCCGACGTGGTGGACGTCGACCTGCGGCGCGGGCGCGCGGCGGCGGAGAACATCATCCCCACCTCGACCAACGCCCCCGCGGTCATCATGGATCTCCTGCCAGCGCTCAAGGGCCGGATCGGCGGACTGGCGATGAACGTGCCCGTGCCGGACGGGTCGGTCGTCGATCTCGTCGCCTGGACCACGAAAAAGGTCGACCGCACCGCGATCAACGAGGTCATCCGCACGGCGGCCGCCGGCCCGCTGAGGAACATCCTCGAGTACGAGGAAGACCCGATCGTCTCGTCCGACGTCATCGGCAACCCGCACTCGTCGATCTTCGACGCTCTCTCGACGCTGACGCTCGGGGACGACCTGCTCAAGGTGGTTTCGTGGTACGACAACTCGTGGGGCTACTCGAACCGCGTCGTCGATCTCATCGAGCGGTTCGCCGCCATCGAGGCGGGACGATGACCATTCGTGCCGCAAGCGAGGACGCGCGATGAGCGTCAAGGTCGCCATCAACGGGTTCGGCCGGATCGGTCGGAGTGTCTTCCGCATCCTCTGCGACCGGAGCGACATGGAGGTCGTGGCGATCAACGACCTCTTCGACAACGAGGCGCTAGCGTATCTTCTGAAGTACGACACGGTCATGGGGATCTTCCAGCGCGAGGTCCGCACCGAAGGGGATCTGCTCTTCGTCGACGACAGGAAGGTGCGGATGCTCGCGATGGCCGATGCACGCGGGCTGCCCTGGAGGTCGCTGGGGGTCGACGTCGTGGTCGAGGCGACGGGGCGGTTCCGCACGCGCGAGTCCCTCAAGCCGCACCTCGACGCGGGGGCGCGGCGCGTGCTTCTCACCGTCCCGGCGAAGGACGCCATCGACGCCACTGTCGTCCTGGGCGTGAACGACGAGACGCTTCGCAAAGAGCACCGCATCGTCTCGAACGCCTCTTGCACGACCAACTGCCTGGCCCCGGTGGCGAAGGTGCTCGACCAGGCCTTCGGCATCGAGAAGGGCTTCATGACGACGGTGCACGCCTACACCAACGACCAGAGGCTCGCGGACGTCCCGCACAAGGACCTGCGCCGCAGCCGCGCCGCGGCCGAGAACATCATCCCCACGACGACCGGCGCGGCGAAGGCGGTGGGGCACGTGCTGCCGCACCTCGAGGGGCGGCTGGACGGAACGGCGATGCGCGTGCCGGTGTCGGACGGCTCGACCGTCGATTTCACGGTGCTGCTGCGCCGCGACCCGTCGGTGGAGGAGATCAACGCCTCGATGCGGCAGGCGGCGGACGGGCCCCTGAAGGGCATCCTCGAATACTGCGATCGGCCGATCGTCTCGAGTGACGTCATCGGCAACCCACACTCGTCGATCTTCGACGCGCTCTCGACCCAGACGGTGGGCGAGGGGATGGCCAAGGTCGTCTCCTGGTACGACAACGAGTGGGGCTACTCGGCGCGGGTGGTCGATCTCATCGACAGGATGGCGAAGCTCGACCGCGGTTAGGCGCGGCACGTCCGGTCAGACGCGCCGTCGCGGCCGGCCGCAGTCAGGGGAGAGCGACCCGGGTGAACGGGACCACGCTTTCGAAGAGAGCGCGCGTCGCGGCCGCCCTGGCCGCGATCCTCGCCTGCCACGCCGGGCTGGCGCTGACGAGCCTGCGACGGAACTCGGTCACGATCGACGAGTTCTCCCACCTGCCGGCCGGCCTGACCTACTGGCAGCAGGGGACCTTCGCCCTCTATCACCACAACCCGCCCCTCGTGAAGATGCTGGCGGCACTGCCCGTGCTCGCCTCGCGGCCCGCGGTGGATTACGGCGGCTCGTGGGCACGCGCCATGGAGGGCGGATACCAGGCGGGCCACGTCGATTTCGGCAAGGAATTCATGCGGGCGAACTCCGCCCGCTACTTCGAGCTTTTCAACCGGGGCAGGATGGTGATCGTGGCCCTGTCGGTCCTGGGAGCTCTGCTGATTTTTCTCTGGGCCCGCGATCTCTGGGGAGCGGGCGGGGGCCTGCTGGCCTCGGCGTTCTGGGCGTTCGACCCGAACGTCCTGGCGCATGCCGGCGTCGTCACGACCGACATCGGCGCCGCGGTCGCCATCTTCGCGACCGTCTATCTTTTCTGGCGCTGGCTGCGTTCGCCATCCTGGCCGCGCGCCGCGGCGGCGGGGGCCGTCCTCGGTCTCGCCCTCCTTGCGAAGTTCAGCGCCTTGATCCTGCTGCTGATCCTGCCAGCGCTGGCCGCCATCCACTGGATCGTCACGCGCCGCCGCCTCGCGGCGGGGCATCTGCTGGTCATCCCGGCGTTGGCTCTTCTCGTCCTGAACGCCGGGTACGGCTTCGAGGGAAGCGGCCGCCCGCTGGGCAGCTTCGCGTTTCTCAGCCCCGACCTGACCAGGCCGCGCACCGGCGGAGAGATCCCCGACCATCCGAACGCGCTCTACCGTCTGCTCTACTCGCAGAGGGAGAACCGCTTCGCGCGGACCTTGATCGGCCGGCTCCCCACGCCCTTGCCGGCACAGTACGTGCTCGGCTTCGACGACCAGCGCTTCGAGTCGAAGATCGGCCTGCCAGGCGGCGGCTACGCGGTCTATCTGTGCGGCGAGATCCGCCGCGACGGCTGGTGGTACTACTACCTCTACGCGCTCGCGCTCAAGGTCCCCCTCGGCACCTGGCTTGTCGTCGCGGTGGCGATCGCCGCGGCGCTGCGGGCCCGCTGGCGACTGTCGTGGGAGGACGAGGCGGCATGGGTACTGCCGGCGCTGGTCGTCCTGGCCGGCATGAGCCTGATGACCGGTCTCGACCTCGGTGTGCGCTACCTCCTGCCGATGTTCCCGTTCCTGTACGTCGGCTGCGGCCGTCTCGCGCTTCTCGTCGGGGCGCGGCTCCGTTCGGCGCGGATCATGGTGCTCGTCGCGGGCACGGCGCTTCTCTGGAATGTCGCCGAAGCGGCTTGCGTCTGGCCGCACTACATCTCCTACTTCAACGAGGCTGCGGGCGGGCCTGCCGGCGGTCATCGGTATCTCATCGACAGCAACCTCGACTGGGGGCAGGATCTGCTCGAGTTGAAGCGTTGGCTTGGCCGCAACCCGCAGCCGGAGGGTCTGGCTCTGGCGTATTTCGGGACCGTCAACCCCGGCATCGCGGGCATCCACTACCGGCTGCCACCGCGCGATCCGGGCATCGTGCCGCCCCGTCGCCGCCTGCCCGGCGAGACGGACGGGCTGCGGCCGGGGACCTACGCCGTCAGCGTCAACTTCCTCCAGGGCCTGCCGAACTGGATGACGGGCGAGGAGGGGGAGGTCGTCCCGGTGGACCAGGATGCGCTGGGCTACTTCGGCGCGCTGCGCCCCTACGCGCGCGCCGGCTACTCGATCTTGATCTACCGCCTGGACGAGAATGACGTCGAGCGCCTGCGGCGGGCCTGGGGGCCGGACGCCGCGGGGCCCGGATAGCGGATTCTACTTACGGTGAGGGGGGTCGAGAAATGGTTGCGCTTCGCCGCATCGCAGTCGCCGTTTTCAGTGTCGTGGTCCTGTCGGCCGTTCCGTGCCTGGCGCTGGACACGATCTACCTCGTGCGCCACGCCGACAAGGACACATCGTGGCCCGATGAGTATGACGCCTACCGCCCCCTGAGCCGCGCCGGCCAGAAACGGGCCAAACGCCTCGCGGGACTCCTGGAGAAGGCCGGCATCGTGGCGATCTATTCCACCCCCACAACGCGCACGCTCGCCACCGGCATGCCCCTGGCGCGCCGGCGCGCGATCAAGATCGAAACCAGCCGCGAGAGCGCCGATGACGCGCGGCAGGAGGGGTTCCTGTCGGAGGTTCGCAAGAAGCATCCCGGCCACGGAGCGGTTCTCATCGTCGGTCACTCGGAAACTGTGCCGACCCTCCTCCTCCACCTGGGCGCCGAGCCCTCCTGCTATGACCGTCTCGGCATCGCGAAGACGCCGGAGGGGCTGCGCGTGGAAGGGTATGATGGGCTCTGGCGCGTGGACCTGGCGCGCGAGGGTTGCGACAGGATTACCCGGCGCGATCAGGACGACGGCGCGAAGCGCCGGGGAGCCACGAAGCGCTAGGCGCGCGCGCCGCGGAACGGGAGGCGATCAGGCATGGGCCCAGGAAGCAACCCGGGAATCCAGAGCGTCGAACCGGACGAGGCGGAGCGGTTGGTGCGCGACGACGCCGTGCGGATCCTCGACGTCCGGACTCCCGAGGAGTACCGGGAGCTCGGGCACATTCCCGGGGCGATCCTGCTGCCCGTCGATCTGATCCCCTCGGCCCCCGCCACGCTGCCGCGCGACGGGAAGCCGCTCCTGGTCTATTGCGAGCACGGGTTGCGCAGCGTGAGCGCGGTCCGTTTCCTGGCGCAGGCCGGCTACGAGAACCTGCTCAACCTCGCGGGCGGCCTGTCGCGCTGGACCGGCCCGCGCGACCACGCTCCCGCGGAGGAAGGCGCCGCGGCGGGGCCGTCGCCATGGCTGGTCGCGAACGCCGACCTGCTGCCCCGCGGTGGAAAAACACTCGACGTCGCCTGCGGACGCGGGCGGCATGCGCTGCTTCTGGCCGTGGCCGGCTTTCCGGTCCGCGCGCTCGACCGCGACGCGGCGGCGATCGCCGACCTGTCCAATATCGCTCGCCGCCTCAATCTGCCGGTTCGCGCGGAGGTCATGGACCTCGAGGCGGACGGGATCGACCTGGGCCACGAGATTTACGATCTGATCGTCGTTTTCCGATTCCTCCACCGCCCGCTTTTCCCCGCCATCCGGAAAGCCCTGCGCACCGGCGGTCTCCTGCTCTACGAGACCTACACCGAGGCCCAGGCCGCGCGCGGCAAGCCGTCCAACCCCGATTTCCTCCTGAAACCGGGCGAGTTGCGGGCGCTGGCTGCCCCCCTCGACATCCTGCGCGACCGCGAGGGGGAGTTCGACGGCGGGATGATCGCCGCGGTCGCGGCGCGCAAGAAAGACTGAGCGGTCCCGTTCAGCCGGAAATACTGGCTCCCGGATTTCAGTTCCGTAAGTGGACTTGACCTTTGACGACCGGCCGCCGACATTGAGGCCCGAGTGCCCACCCATCCGTGGCACCGGGAGGCGGCTAAACCATGATGCTCGCGGCTGGCGCGTTGATGCTCATCGGAGGGCTCATCGTTCTCTTCGGAACCGTCATGTTCGTCGTGACGGCGTTTCGGACGAGCGTCGCCTGGGGGATTGGCACCCTGCTGTTCGCGCCCGTGGCCCTGGTGTTCCTCTTGCGGACCTGGAACGAGTCCAGGAAGGGTTTCCTGGTGACGCTGATCGGAGCCGGTCTCATGGCGGCCGGCGCCCTTCTCGGCATGAAGGCCGGCCTCGTTCGCTAGTCCCTCCTGTCGGAACCATTCCCGAAAAGCTGCGTATGGTCTACTATTCCGCTTTCCGGAAGGGCTTGTCCCGGCCGATGAAGGCCGGACGCCGGGTGAACCGGCTTTCAGGGGGGAGCGGCGACACGCTCCAGGAGGAGATGCTCATGTTGCGAAGGTTGGCAGTCCTGTTTCTGGCGGCTGGTCTTGCGGTGGTTCCCGCCGCAGCGCAGACCGTGGACGAGTTGATCGCCAAGAACATCGAGGCCCGCGGCGGGCTCGAGAAAATGAAGGCGGTCCAGAGCCTCCGCATGAGCGGAAAGATGAGCATGGGGCCGGGCATGGAGGCTCCCATGACCCTCGAAATGAAACGCCCCAGGAACCTCCGCATGGAGTTCACGATCCAGGGGATGACCGGTATCCAGGGCTACGACGGGAAGACGGGCTGGTCGGTGATGCCCTTCCAGGGCAAGAAGGACCCCGAGCCGATGTCTCCCGACGAGCTGAAGATGATCGAGGAGCAGGCCGACATGGACGGACCCCTCGTGGATTACAAGGCCAAGGGGCACAAGGTGGAACTGGTCGGCAAGGAAAAGGTCGAGGGAAGCGACGCCTGGAAAATCAAGCTCACCCTGAAGGACGGCACCGTGCAGTACGCCTTCCTGGACGCGGACTCGTTCCTCGAGATCAAGCAGGAGATGAAGCGCACCATTCGCGGCAGCGAGGTCGAGTTCGAGAGCACCCTGGGCGACTATAAAGAGGTTGCGGGGCTGCTGATCCCCCACTCGATCCAGAGCAACGCCAAGGGGCGCCCCGAGAAACAGAACCTGATCATCGACACGATCGAGGTTAACCCGACGCTCGACGACGCGCGGTACAGGATGCCCGCCGTCTCCAAGACCGAGGCCCCCAAGGCGGAGCCCGCCAAGGCCGACCCGGCCAAGCCCGCGAAGCCCGGCCAGAACTGAGCCGATGCGCGGCACATCCCTGAGAAGTGCGCCCGGCCTTCCTGCCGCGGCGCTGCTCGCAGCCTCTCTGCTCGCCATCGCACCGTCCCCCCTCCGGGCGGACGACGTCACGATCGACAGCGACACGTTCGGGGGGCTCGAGGCACGGACCATCGGCCCCGCGGTCATGGGCGGCCGCATCGCCGCGATCGATGCGATCGAGGGTGATCGGCTGACCCTGTTCGTCGGGGCGGCCGGCGGGGGGGTCTGGAAGTCGGTGGACGGCGGCCTGCGGTTCAAGCCTGTCTTCGACAAGCAGCAGCAGTCGATAGGCGCCATCGCCATCGATCGTAAGGACCCGAAGATCGTCTGGGTCGGGACGGGGGAGACCTGGCTGCGCAACACGGTTTCCGTCGGCGACGGCGTCTACCGATCGGCCGACGGTGGCGAGAACTGGGAGCACCTCGGCCTCGAGGGGACGGAGCGCATCGCCCAGATCGCCATCGACCCTCATGATTCCAACAGGGTGTTCGTGTGCGCGACGGGCCACGCCTTCGACGCGCATCCCGATCGGGGGGTCTACAGGACGAAGGACAGCGGCAAGAGCTGGGAGAAGGTGCTCTTCGTCGACAATGACACGGGTTGCGGCGACCTGGCCATCGACCCGAAGGACGGCAACATCCTGTACGCCGGCATGTGGCAGTACCGCCGCCTGCCCTATTTCTTCACCTCGGGCGGGCCCGGAAGCGGCCTCTACAAGTCGACGGACGGGGGCGCCACCTGGAAGAAGTCGCAGGAGGGGTTCCCGAAGGCCGAACTGGGGCGCATCGCCGTCGCCGTGGCGCCCTCGCGGCCGACCGTGGTCTACGCGACGGTAGAGGCCAGGGACGACTCGGCGCTCTACCGCTCGGAGGACACGGGGGTCACCTGGAAGAAGCTGTCGGGGGTACGCGCGGTCGCGAGCCGGCCGTTCTATTTCTCGCGTCTCTACGTCGATCCATCGGACTCCGACCGCGTCTACAAGATGGGCTTCAACGCGGCGATCAGCGAGGATGGCGGCAAGACGTTCAGCGGGCTGGGGGGCAGCTACCACGGCGACACGCACGCGCTCTGGATCAACCCGAAGCGCACCGACGAACTGATCCTGGGGACGGACGGCGGGGTGTACTTCTCCAGCGATCGGGGATTCCGCTGGCGGTTCGCGGGCGATCTGCCGGTGGGGCAGTTCTACCACGTGGCCTATGACATGGACGAGCCCTACAACGTTTATGGTGGATTGCAGGACAACGCCTCGTGGTACGGGCCGTCGCGCCGGTCGGGGGGCATCGCTGGCAAGAACTGGACCTCGGGCCTGTTCTGCGACGGATTCTGGGCGTTCCCCGATCCGACGGACCGGGACATCTGGTACGCGGAGTGCCAGGGGGGGTGGCTGTTCAGCCTGCGCAAGTCGACCGGGGAGATCCGCGACATCAAGCCCAGCCCGAAGCCAGGCGAGTCCAAGTACCGCTTCAACTGGAGCGCGCCCATCCACCTGAGCCACAGCGAGACCGGGACGATGTTCTTCGGGGCGCAATTCCTCTTCCGCACGCGGGATGGCGGCGTGTCGTGGGATCGGATCTCCCCCGACCTGACGACCAACGACCCGGCCAAGCAGAAACAGGACGACTCCGGCGGCCTCACGCCGGACGACTCGACCGCCGAGAACCATTGCACCATCTTCGCGATCTCCGCCTCGCCCATGAAGAAGGACCTGATCTGGGCGGGGACGGACGACGGCAACATCCAGATTACGCGCGACGGCGGCAAGACCTGGACCAACGTGGCCGGGAACGTGCCGGGCCTGCCGAAGCACACCTGGGTCTCGTCGGTCGAGGCCTCCCGCTTCGAGGAGGGGACCGCCTACGCAACCTTCGATGGCCACATGATGGGCGACATGAAGACCTACGTTTACAAGACCGCCGACTTCGGCAAGAGCTGGCGGAGCCTCGCTCCGGCCTCGATGAAGGGGTACGCGCACGTCGTCCGCGAGGACCCGGTCAAGGCGGACCTCCTGTTCGTGGGGACCGAGACGGGGCTATGGATCAGCGTTGACGGCGGCGCGCAGTGGGGACAGTTCAAGGGCGGCATGCCGGGCGAGGTCGCGGTGCGGGACGTCGTCATTCATCCGCGCGATCACGACCTGATCATCGCCACGCATGGCCGCGGCCTCTACATCCTGGACGACATCACGCCGCTGCGCGCTTTGAAGAAGGAAACACTCGAGTCGGAGGTGGCGTTTCTCGACGGCCGCCCCTGGGTGATGCCGCTCTTCGCGTCCGACTTCTCGGAGGGGGACGACGGCGAGTTCACGGGACAGTCTCCCCCTGAGGCGGCCTACATCACCTACTACCTCAAGAAGCGCCACATCGTGGGGGATCTCAAGCTGGAGGTCTACGACCAGGAAGGCAAACTGATTACTACCCTTGCGGGGGGGAGACGTCGCGGCCTCAACCGGGTCCCTTGGCCGATGCGGCTGGCGCCGCCGAAGTTTCCGCCGGCGACCCAGTTCGTCCCGTTCGCCGCCCTCGGGCCGCGCGTCCCGGCGGGCACCTACACCGTCAAGCTGATCAAGAACAAGGAGACCTACGTCTCGAAGGTCTCCCTCGTCCCCGACCCGCGCGGCAAATACAGCGCGGAGGACCGCGCGGCCCAGCACGGCATGGCGCTGAAGCTCTACGCGATGCTCGAGCGCATGACCATGGTCGTCGAGTCGATCACGGACGCCCGCGACCAGGCCGGGGCCCGGGCCGGCGGGCTGCCCGCGGGGGACGGCCTGCGCCGCCGCCTCGAAGGCCTCCGGAAGGCCATGGAAGACCAGCGACAGGCCCTGGTCTCGACCAAGGAAGGGGAGGTCGTGAGCGGCGAGGACAAGCTCCGCGAGGAGCTGGGCATGCTCTACGGCGCCGTCAACCTCTACGAGGGCCGCCCCACCGCATCGCAGGTCACGCGCATGGGCGTGCTATCGAAGGATCTCGATGACGCCTATAATAGGTTCCAGGCCGCCATCAACAAGGACCTCGCGTCGCTCAACTCGGCGCTCGCGGCGAAAAAGCTCGAGGCGATCGTCCCATTCACGGAAGAAGCATGGAAGGCAAGGCAGGAAAAGAAAGGCCCCTGATTCCCGGAGGTCGGACCCTGCTTGTCGTGGCGCTGTTGCTGCCGGTTTGCGCCGGGCCGGCGGCGGCGGTCGAGCCCGGGGTGGATGTCGCCGCCCCTCGCGTTGTCATCTCGACCGTCACCAACGTCCTCTTCTTCCAGAAGGCGAACCAGGCCATCGAGCAGGGCGACTACGTTTCATGGCGGTACATCGCGACCGTCAGGATCCACACGACGACGAGCGGAGCCGTCTGTGGCGTGCCGGACGGCCTCTGGGACGCTCCTCTGGATTTTGACAATCCGGAGTTTTCCTACCAGTTCCTGGGGCCACCCGGAGCCTATCCTTATTACTGTGGCTACCACTGCCTCAACAACATGAAGGGTCAGGTCACGGTGACGACGCGAATTGCCCTAGGGCTGAGCGAGGCG
>JANMQK010000368.1:0-2433 GCA_031370485.1 Acidobacteriota bacterium
CGCCGGCGATCCCGCGAACCTCCGCTTCATTCCTTGGGGCAGGCCCGGAAAGGCGGCCCGTCTCGCCTACTCTCGGTTCAACAGATCTGCTCGCACGCGAAACCGCACTTCGCCTGGCACTGAGCTTGTGTCGCGTACGACTTCGATCCGCAGTACCAGCGGCAGGCTCCGAACCCCGGATCCTGCACCGGCGGTTCGCTCATCGCCGGCGCGGTCGGCGCGGACACCGACGGCGTCATCGGCGCGGCCGCCGTCGGTGCGGTTCCACTCCCGCCCATCACAATCATCAGCACGCAAAGCAGGGGCAGCACGGCGAGCATTCTCTTTGTCATGAGGGTTACCCTCCTTTGCGCCGACGATAGCGAAGGCTGGGCGCTCGGTCAAGGGGGCTCTGACGATCCGGAGGGAGAGGGCGCAGAGATCGGCGAAGAACGGCTGCGCCGGATCCCGAAGGGATCGCCGCCCGGCGGGGCGGCCGCTGCACTTCCGGCTAACGGGGGCGCGATCGGGAATGCATTCGGAGTATAGACGCCGTTACGAAGACTATCTCGGTTGTCTTCGGGCCCAGACCGGGTGTTTGCGAGCCAGCGCCTCCTCAGCCATTCGGACTCTACGACCCTCCTCGTACTCCTTGGACGGGAAAAAGGCAACGAATTGAATAAGTCCTTTGTTCGTTGCCCCTTTCCCGGAGCCTTAAAATCCCACGGGCCTCTGGCCCTTCTGGGTTCGACTCCCACCCCCGGCACCTTTTCTTTTCTGCGACTTACGGGGGAGGTGAAGGAGGGGGATGCAAAGCCCCTCATGAGCGCGGTGTCCATCTGGGTGTCCAGTGCGAGGCTGGCCAGCGTCCGTCACGTTATCTCGTCGAGGTTCTTGATTACCTCCTGGTCGTACTCGACGGTGTGCTCGCGCACCGGCGCCGCGTCGTCGATTGCTATATCGCCGCGAGCGTATCCCAGAGCACGGTACGCCCGCAGCCGCTTCTCGAACATGCGCAGGAGCATCGGCACCTCGCGATCGACGTAGTCGAAGATCTGCACTTCGGTCTTCCCGGAGTGAAGACGATGGAGACGCCCGGTGTACTGCGCAAGCGTACCCCTCCATGAGACAGGCATCGCGAGAAACAGCGTGTCGAGGCGGGCGTCATCGAATCCTTCGCCGATGTACCGGCCGGTTGCCAGCACCAGGCGCTCCTCCTCGTCGCGGATCTTGCCCAGCTCTGCGGTGGTCTTGGCTCGTTCCTTCGTTGTCATGCCTCCCCGCAGCACAACCAGGTGGCGGACGAAACTCCTCAGCCGGTCGGCGAAGTACTCGAGGTGATCCCTCCGTTCCGTGAGCAAGATTGGTGAACGTCCTTCGCTGACGGCTCGGATCACGTCGTCAAGGATCATGTGGTTGCGGGCATCGTCGGTGGCCAGCGATCGGTAGATCCTCTGGATACCGACGTCTGCCGGCGTAACGAGGCGGAACCGAGTCTCCCGGACGATCGGCCGATGCTCGAACGGATGTTGGGCGGCCTGGCTCTTGGGGTCAACGAAAAAGCGGACCGGCCCGAGTTGCATCTCGAGAATGGGATGGTGCCCGTCCCGACGATGGGGAGTTGCGGTGAGCCCAAGGATGTATCGGGCCTTCACCTCTGAGAGCACACGTTCGAACGAGACTGCCGGTACGTGGTGGCACTCGTCCACGATTACATGTCCGTAGGATGCGACGCGGTCATCGACCCGACCCTTACGAACCAGGCTCTGGAGCATCGCAACGTCCAGGGTGCCGTTGTCCCTGCGCTTCCCACCTCCGATCCGTCCGACTTTCGTCTCGTCGATTCCGAGAAACATCGCCAACTGAGTGACCCACTGGTCGAGGAGCGGACTGCGGTGGACGAGGATCAGGGTGTTTCGACCACGCTCCGCCAGGAGGTGCGTTGCCAGGACCGTTTTGCCCAGACCCGGAGGCGCGACGAACACCCCGATGTCATGCTGGAGGAGAGCTTCGCCCGCACGCTTCTGAACCGGCGTGAGCTCGCCATGAAATCGTACGCGCAACCGCTTACCGATGTGTCGCTCGTCTTTCGCGGCGAGGACGATGCCGTGTTCGCGGAGCAGGTCTTCTACCTCTTGCCGGCATCCGCGAGGCAGAGCAATATGCTCGGGAGAATCCTCGGCGCAGGTGATGACGCGTGGCGTTCCCGCCGTGGACAGTCTCATCATCTGCTTCTTGTAGAACTCGTGGTTTTGGAAGGCTGCGACCCGCTTGATCCGGTTCAACAGGGCGGACGGAAGTTCCGCTTTTTCGATGAACAACCTCTGCGAGATGACGCCACGCACTTCCTGAGGCAGAGGGCCCGAAACGACGACGTGGGGAGATCTGCCCGACGGAGATCGTCTCCTCGGCGTCGCGACCTCATCGTCCGACTCCGCCAGGCGAACCCCAACA
>JANMQK010000373.1:0-12911 GCA_031370485.1 Acidobacteriota bacterium
CGTCCTGGCAACTTCCGCGACGATTCCGGAGGCATGCCGCTGTACGCCACCCGTCCGGTTCAGCCCGGCGTCTGTCTGAACCCCCCGGCCCCCGGACTGGGCGCCGCGGCGCCCGACGCCGTTCCGCCCGGGGCTCCCGCGCCGGAGGCCGCCCCGCCTGCCACGACGACACCCACTCCGACACTGGCGCCGGCCCCCGCCGCAAAGCTCCCACGGTCCGCAAATCTTCCCGTCTCCAAGGCCGCCGCGGGCGCCGAGGAGGAGGTCGTCATCGACACGCCGCTTGCCGTGGTGCGCCTCACGAACCGCGGCGCGCGCGTCGTGTCCTGGCGTCTCAAGAAGTACCTGGACGACGCCGGCAAGCCCCTCGAGCTGGTGTCGGCCGCGGGGCGCGAGATCGGTCTGCTGCCGCTGCAGTTCCATCTTGAGGACGCGGATGAGACGCGCCGCCTGAACGAGGCGCTTTACCGTGTCCGGCGCGAGGAGCAGACCGAGGACGGCAAGGCCATCACGCAGGTCACGATGACCTACAGCGACGGCGCGGGGCTCGCCGCCTCCAAGATCCTCCGGGTGCCGGGCGACTCCTACCTGTATTCCCTCGAAGTGGCGGCCCAGTCCTCGGGGCGTCCCGTCACTCCCGCCGTCATGTGGGGCGCCGGGTTCGGCGCGCACAACGGCCTGGAGGCGGAGCGATTCGACCACGGGGCGGGAGCCGTCGTGAACGTCTCGGGACGGCCGAAGCTCGAGCTGCGGTCCTCCGCGTCCCTCAAACCCGAGACCCCCTGGGTCGAGGGGGGCGTCGTCGGATGGGCCGGGCTCGAGGACAAGTACTTCGCCGCCATCCTGATCCCGGCGGCTCCTTCCGAAGGGAGAACACGGGTCGAGTCGATCCGTCTCGCCGAGGAAGGGCGCGAGCACTTCTTTCTGGCCCTCTCGCTGAACTTGCCGGGGGTCGACCGCTACCACCTCTTCGTAGGGCCCAAGGATCTCGAGATCCTGAAGCGCCAGGACCAGGGGCTCGACCGGCTTCTCGATTTCGGATTCTTCAGCATCGTAGCCCTGCCGCTCTTCAGCGTCCTGAAGTTCATCCAGGGCTACGTCGGGAACTTCGGCTGGGCGATCATCATCCTCACGATCGTCATCCGGCTTCTCTTCTTCCCTTTCATGCACACGAGTCAGGTGAAGATGCGCCGGATGCAGGAAAAGATGAAACGGGTCCAACCGAAGGTCAAGTCGATGAAAGAGCGCTATCGCAAGCTCGAGAAGAAGGAGGCCGAGAAAGGGGTCGCGGGGGGCCGCCAGCGAGTGCGCCAGAAAATGAACGAGGAGATGATGGCCCTCTACAAGGAGGAGGGCATCAACCCCCTGGGTTCGATGTCAGGCTGCCTGCCACTCCTGGCGCAGATGCCCATCCTGTACGGCTTCTACACGATTCTGACGATCGCGATCGAGCTGCGCAAGGCGCCGTTCATGCTGTGGATCCGCGACCTGTCGCTGAAGGATCCCTACTACGTGACCCCGATCGTGATGGGCGTCACCATGCTGGTGCAGCAGATCATGACATCCTCGTCGATTGCCGATCCCGGCCAGCGGCGGATGATGTACATAATGCCTGTCATGTTCACCTACTTCTTCATCAACCTGCCTTCGGGGCTGGTCCTGTATTGGCTCGTCAACAACATCTTGGGCATCGCGCAGCAGTACTTCGTCAATCGCCACGCCGCGGCCGAACAGGCGGTGACATGATGCTGCCCATCATGGACGATCCGGAGACCGGCGGGCCGGAGGACGATCTGGCAGGCCAGGACGAGACGACACCGGCCGATCCCGCCGCCGTCGAGGCGCTCGCGGACCGGATCCTGCACGGCCTGGGGCTCGATCTGAAGGCGGCGGCCCGCGACGCCGGCGAGACGATCGAAGCCGACATCTCGGGTCCCGACCGCGAGCACCTTCTCGATCGGCGTGGCGAGGGTCTCAACGCCCTTCAGTATCTCCTCAACCGGATCATCTATCGCGGGCACAGGGGCAAGCGGATCCACGTGGATTGCAACGGGTTCCGCCGGCTGCGCGAGGAGGAGGTCGTCGAGATCGCCCGGCTCGCCGCGGAGAAGGCGAAGGCGCACGGCGAGGAGGTCCTCCTCAGCCCCCTGAACCCCTACGAGCGCCGGCTGGTCCACCTTGCGCTCGCCGAAATGGGCGGCGTCGACACGGAGAGCCGCGGCGACGGATTCCTGAAACGGGTCGCGATCCGGCCCTCGGGCAACATCGCTCCGGACAACGGTGAAGGCGGCCCCTGAAGGCCCTTGCGGCCTTTTCCAGTTCATGCTCAAGAACCGTTCGAAGAATCCCAGGCCCGCCGCACCAGTCGCCAGGGAAGCCTCCGCATCCCCCTCTGACGATACGATCGTGGCCATCTCCTCGCCCCCCGGTAAGGGAGGCATCGGTGTCGTGCGGCTCTCGGGGCCGCAGGCCATGGCCGTCGCAGGCCGGCTGTTCCTCCCGCGCCGCGACTGCGCGGAGGTGCCGGCGGATCGGATCCTCTTCGGAAGATTCGTCTCCCCGGCCGGTGACGCCGTCGATCACGGCTACCTCGTCACCTTCCCGCCGGGCCGCTCCTTCACCGGCGATGAGACCGCGGAGCTGTGGGCCCATGGCAGCCCGGCGGTGCTGCGCTTCCTGGTCGAATCCGCGGTCGCGGCCGGGGCGCGCCCTGCGACACCGGGAGAGTTCACCATGAGGGCCTTCCTCAACGGCCGGATCGACCTGACCCAGGCCGAGGCGGTTCGTGATCTCATCGAGGCGCGCACGCTATTCCAGGCGAAGGTCGCCCACGATCAGGTCATGGGGCGCGTCTCCTCGGAGGTCAACCGGATCAAGGACGATCTCGCCGACCTGGTGGCGCGGGTCGAGGCGTCGATCGAGTTCGCCGAGGAAGGGGAGGCGGACCGGTTCAACCCCGAGGGAGGGTTCACAGCGTTCGTCCGCGGGCTGGGACAACGCATCGCGGGGCTAGCAGGCACCTACGAGCGGGGACGGCGGGTGCGGGAAGGGCTGAGGGTCGCGATCCTGGGCGCCCCGAACGTCGGGAAGTCGAGCCTGTTCAACCGCCTCCTCGAGGAGGACCGCGCCATCGTGACGCCGGTCGCCGGCACGACGCGCGACCTGATCGAAGAGACGCTCGACCTTGAGGGGATCCCGGTGACGCTCGTGGACACCGCGGGAATTCACGCCACGGACGACGAGGCGGGCGCCGAGGCGGTGCGCCGCGCGGAGGGGGCGCTGCGCTCCGCGGATCTGCGTATCGTGGTGCTCGACTGGAGCCGGCCCCTGCGGCAGGAGGAGATGGACCTGCTGCTCTCGATCGAGCGGGACTCCGCGCTGGTCGCGCTGAACAAGGTCGATCTGCCGTGCGGCGTCGGGATGGACCGGGTGCTCTACCTGCGCCGACGGTACGACACGCTGGAGGTCTCCGCAAAATCCGGAGAGGGCCTGGCGGATCTCCGCAAACGCCTGGCGGACACGGCCGGCGGCGAAAGCGCCGCGCCGCGCGAGGAGACCTTCCTGACCAACGTGCGCCACCGTGATCTCCTGACCCGCGCGGCTACGGCGATGGACCGGGCCGGCGGCGCGCTGCGCGACGGAACCGGTGAGGAGTACGTGATCCTCGACCTCCGGTCGGCGCTGGATCATCTGGGTGAGATCACCGGCGAGGTCGGGCTCGAAGGGATCTACGATCGCATCTTCAAGAAATTCTGCATCGGCAAATGAAAGAACGGGCCTCATTCGATGTCGTGGTCGTGGGGGCCGGGCACGCCGGGTGCGAGGCGGCCCTGGCCGCGGCCCGCATGGGGTGCGCCACCGCGCTCGTCACGCTCGACGCCCGCGCGATCGCCCGCATGTCCTGCAACCCCGCCATCGGCGGGCTGGCGAAGGGACACCTGGTGCGGGAGATCGACGCCCTGGGAGGGGAGATGGGCCGGGCGATCGACGCCACCGGGATCCAGTTCCGGCTGCTCAACGCCAGCAGAGGACCCGCGGTCCAGGCCCCCCGCGCGCAGGCGGACAAGGACGCCTACTCGGAAAGGATGCGCGGCGTCGTCGCGGCCACGGAAGGCCTGACCCTTTTTGAGGGGGAAGTGGCCGATCTCGTGGTGGAGAATGGGGCGCTGCGCGGCGTCGCGATGGCCGACGGCAGAACGCTCGAGACGACCTGTGCCGTGGTCACCACGGGGACCTTCCTGAGGGGGCTCCTGCATGTCGGCGGCGCGAGCCGTCCGGGTGGCCGAATCCACGAGAAGCCGGCGGTCGGGCTGTCGATGGCCCTCGAGCGGCTCGGCCTGCCGATGGGGCGGTTGAAGACCGGGACTCCACCGCGTATCTTAAAGGAAACAGTAGACTTCAACATCATGGAACGCCAGCCCGGAGACCCGGTGCCGGTGCCTTTCTCCTTTGAAACAGGCTCGATCACAACACCCCAGATCGACTGCCACATCACCTGGACGACACCGGGGACTCATGACCTGATTCGCTCCAACCTGCATCTTTCTCCCATGTATTCGGGCGTCATTCAATCTCGCGGGCCGCGCTACTGCCCTTCGATCGAAGACAAGATCGTCCGGTTCGCCGATCGGACGAAGCACCAGATCTTTGTCGAGCCCGAGGGAAGGGACCATCCCTGGATCTACCTGAACGGCCTCTCGACCAGCCTGCCTGAGGAGATCCAGGCCGCGATGGTCCGGACGATTCCCGGGCTCGAGAGGGCCGAGATGGCGCGCGCGGGCTACGCCGTGGAGTACGACTTCGTGCAGCCGACCGCGTGCTCCCACACCCTCGAGACCCGTGGCGTGGCCGGGCTGTTCCTGGCGGGGCAGATCAACGGCACGACCGGTTACGAGGAAGCCGCCGCGCTTGGCCTGGTCGCGGGGGTCAACGCCGCGCTGCGCGCCCAGGGGCGCGCTCCTTTCGTCCTCTCGCGGGGCGAGGCGTACATCGGAGTGCTGGTGGACGATCTCGTCCTCAAGGGCACTTCGGAGCCCTACCGCATGTTCACGTCGCGCTCCGAGTTCCGTCTTCTTCTCGACATCGACAGCGCCGACCTGCGCCTCACCGGGTATGGGCACGAGATCGGATTGATCTCCTCCGACCGCCACCGACGGTTCCTGGAACGGCGCGACAGGGTGCGGGACTATTCGGAGATCCTGCTCGGAACGACGCTGACTCCGACGTCACAAACGGTGGCGCGCGCTCTTTCGACCCTCGGGGTCAGGCTCACCGAGCCGACGACCCCCGCGCGCCTGCTGCGGCGGGGGGACGTGACGATCGAGGGGGTGGAGCGCTTCCTCGGCGACGATCTTCTGCCGCGCCTCGAGGATCGGGAAAGACGGTTCGTCGCGACGCGGATGCGGTACGGAGGGTACATCGAGCGGCAGGAGCGGGATCGCCTGCGGCTGGCGCGCGAGGAGGAGCGGGCGATCCCGGAAGGGTTCGATTATCGCGGGGTGCCGGGCCTTTCGCGGGAGGTGGTCGAGAAACTGACGGCCGCCCGCCCCGCGACCCTGGCCCGCGCGGCCCGCATCTCCGGCGTCACGCCGGCCGCGCTGACCCTCATCAACATCTGGCTGGAGAAGGCCCGCCGCGCTGCCGCGCCTATTTCAGGAACTTGTCCTTGACGTCGACGTTGAAGAACTGGTACCCGCTGTAACGCAGCGTCTCCAGGGCCTCCACTTCTTGTTGCCCCTGCAAATCCAGTGTGAAGCTCCGGTACTCCGCGGTGTCCGGGAGGGAGAGCTTCTGGTATTCGTTGAGGAAGGTGATGTCGTAACTGGCGCCCTGCGGTTTCCGGCCCAGGGGGAAGATCAGGATCCGCGGCGCCTGCCGGTAGGACTTCAGCTCATCCTTCAGACGGTTTTCCTGGTTCCCCGGCTGGGCCTCGACCTTGAGGAAGTTGTAATTCTCCGCGTCGACCCAGACCTTGCCGCTCCACTCGTAGATCATGGTTCCCGAATTGAACGGCAGGGGAGCGGTGAATTCGAGGATGTACGCCTGCCGCAGCGAGAACCACTCCTGCCCGGAATATTTGAATCGGAAAAGTTGCTGCCGGTCGGGGGAGAACATCAGCGTCCAGGAGTAGGAGTCGGGGAAGCCGACCTCGAGGGCGGTCTCGCTCACGGTTCTCCCGGGCCGTCCCGTGTGCCTCTGCCGGTAGGGCCGGTAACGCTGCGCCTCCGCCTCGACGTACATGTAGTCGTAACGGCGCTCGTTGTTCGGATTCTCCGCCGTGTGAAAGGTCTCGATGCAGATGAACCGGAGTGCGACCGATTCGTACACGCGGGCTTTCTCTCCCAGATGGTCCAGGAGTTCCTGCATCGGGATCGGCGGCGCCGCGCCTTCTTCCTCGGCACCGAGCGCCGGGACTAACGTGCCAGACGCCAGAATGGCGGCGAGGATCAACGCCGAAGCGATCGTCGATCCCGGCGCAATCCACCGCCTGAGACTCCTCCGGATCGATCCCGTCCGCTTCCCCGGCGTTCCGCTCAAGCCTCTCCTCCGCCATGCTAAGGTACGGCGTATGGTACTCCGACAGGTCTCCGACCGGACACCGAAGGGGGGATCGTTTGTCGCGAGTCTCGGCGCGGCGGCTCGCGAGGCCGGCCGACGCCTTACCGAAACGGAGATTCAGGCCCTCGCGGCCCATCACAGGCTGATGCTCCACTGGAGCAAGAGGATGAACCTGACCGGCCTCAAGGACGACGCGGCCATCATCCGGCGCCATTTCCTCGAGCCGATCGCCGCCTCGGGTCTTCTCGGGGATGAAGGAACCCTCGTGGACCTCGGGTCGGGGAACGGCTTCCCGGCCATCCCGCTGAAGGTGCTCCACCCCGGTATCGACCTGGTCCTGGTCGAGTCCTCGGAGAAGAAGAGCGGGTTTCTCTGGGCGGTCATCCGCGAACTCGGGCTGCGCGGAGCGCGGGTCGAGACCCGCCGGGTCTCGGGACGGCGTGACCTGGCCGACCTGACTCCCTGCCGCTACCTCACCCTGCGGGGCGTGCGCGGTCGGGACCTTGTCCGGGGGGAGGGGGGGCCGCTCCTGGAGCGGGGGGGCCGCGCGCTGCTTTTCGTCTCGGCCGAGGAAGGGGAGGCGATCCGGCGGGACCCGTGGCCCGGCCTGCAATGGGGCGGAAGCCTCGATCTTCCCTCGGGCCCCGGTTCGATCGTGGCGATCCTGGAGCCGGACCCTGTCGCCTGAGACAGTCCCCGGATGTTCCACGTGGAACATCGGGGTTCGTTCGCGGCGCGGAGGGGGCGGTGTGCTAATCTTTCGGCTCACATGGGACGAATCGTTGCCATCGCGAACCAGAAGGGCGGGGTCGGCAAGACGACGACCGCGATCAGCCTCGGGGCCGCCCTGGCGATCGCCGAAAGGACGACCCTGCTGGTGGACATCGACCCGCAGGCTTCCTCGACGAAAGGGCTGGGACTCAAGCCGGGTCCCGCCGGGGACATGTACGCCGTGCTGTCGGGAGAGGCGGCGATCCAGGACATCCTCGTGCCGACCGAGCTCGAGTGTCTTTCGGTGGCGCCCGGCAGCAGGGACTTGGTCGGTGTCGAGGTCGAGCTCGTGGGGGAGAAGGGAAGGGAGTTCCGGCTGCGTGAGGCGCTTGCTCCGATCAGGGAGCGGTTCGACTACATCCTGGTCGATTGTCCGCCTTCTCTGGGGCTCCTCACGGTCAACGCGCTGGCGGCGGCAGCCGGAATCCTGATTCCGGTCCAGTGCGAGTATCTCGCGCTTGAAGGGGTCTCGGAGCTGGTCTCAACACTTCAGAGAATCCAGGCCGCGCTGAACCCCGATCTCGAGATCGAAGGTGTCCTGCTCACAATGTTCGACGAGAGGACCAATCTGTCAAACCAGGTGGCCGCCGACCTGCGTGCCTTCTTCAAGGAGAGGGTCTACAAGACCGTCGTGCCGCGTAACATCAGGCTGGGCGAGGCGCCGAGCTTCGGCAAGCCGATCATGCTCTACGACATTCGATCGAAAGGGTCCGAATCGTACCTGAACCTGGCCCGGGAGGTCATAAGGCGCCATGAAAAGACAAGCGCTCGGCAAAGGTCTGAGCAGCCTCATCCCTGAGGCGCATCCGGACAGCTCCAGGGCCGACGCCAGTCTCCTGATGCTCGATCTGGATCGCATTCAACCCAACCGCTACCAGCCGCGCACGGACTTCCGCGGTCTCGAGGGGCTGGCCGAGTCGATCCGTCAGAACGGTGTCGTCCAGCCGGTGGTTGTCCGCCAGGACGGAGACAAGTTCCACCTGGTGGCCGGCGAGCGTCGCTGGCGCGCCGCCCAGATGGCGGGAATCCAGAAGATCCCGGCAATCGTCCGAAGGGTGGCGGATGACCGGTTGCTGGAACTGGCGCTGATCGAGAACATCCAGCGCCAGGATTTGAACCCGATCGAGGAGGCCAAGGCGTACGAGGTTCTCCTGAACCAGATCAAGATGTCCCAGGCCGATCTGGCGAAGCGTGTCGGACGGGATCGGTCATCAATCGCTAACTCATTGAGATTATTGAAGTTACCTGATAAAGTCCAGAAGCTTCTGGCCAATCAGACGATTTCGACGGGGCACGCCAAAGTGATCATGGCACTTCCGGACGCGGAGACTCAGATTAGTACCGCGGAAGAGGTGGTCCGTGGGCTCCTCTCGGTGCGGGAGACCGAGGCGATGGTGGCCGCGCTCCTGAAGCGAAGCCCCGGCGCCTCCAGGGGGAAGGAAGGGGCGAAGCGGGACGCGGCGGTCGATCCCAACGTCAAGGCGGCGGAACAGCGCATGGGCCGGGCGCTGGCGACCAAGGTCCGGATCAACAGCCGGGACGGAGTGAAAGGCCGTATCGAGATCGATTTCTATTCGGCGGGAGAGCTCGAGAGACTCTACGAAATTCTGATAACAGCGGAGAAGGGGCACTGACCTGCATGGTCCGCCCCACCGCAGGAGGGGCGGAGACGATGAAAGGAGGGTTCGTGATGCCGTTCGGCAAGGACAGCCTGTTGAAGGATCATATCTCGCAGGATGACATCAGCGGCTTTTTGGCCGAGGGCACGGAGGTCCAGGGGGAGATCCGGTTTCGCGACATCCTCCGCGTCGATGGAAAGATATCGGGCAAGGTCATCTCCGAGAAAGAGCTGGTGGTCGGCGAGTCGGGAGAGATCGAGGCGGACGTCGATGTCGGCGTCCTGTCGGTGAGCGGCAAGGTTACCGGCCGGATCCACGTCCGCGAGAAGCTCGAGATCCACCCCAAGGGGAGAGTCGTGGGCGACATCACCCTCGAGAAGCCGAACCTCGTGATCCACGAGGGGGGTGTCTTCGAGGGGAATATCGACATGAACGCCGCCAAGCGGAAAGACAACAAGGAGAGCGCCATCAAGGGCGCGGACGTCGAGCCGATCCGCCGCCAGGGCGCCACGAGCTGAGCGGCGGGGAAGGGTTGGGTTCCCCGCCGGATGTCACTTGCCCGGTTTCGCGCTTCGGCCCGGCGCCGCGGCGAGCGGCCGGAAGATTTCCGCCAGCAGATCAGGCCTCGAAGGATCGCGATCGAGACGCGGGTACCTCTCGCCGCCGTGATAGTCGAGAGAGAGGGTCTTGTAGAACTCGTCGTTTTCCACCAGGAGCTCGACGGGGACGGTTGATTTCGCGGACGCGGCCAGCGCGGCCCGCAGCACGTCGGGTGAATAGCGGCGGCCGTTGACCGCCACCAGCGTCATCCCCGGCGCGGCCCCCGCCAATGCCGCCGGCTGGCCCACGATCACATCCTGCAGCAACCCGCCCTCCTTGACGATCACCCCGATGGAATGCGAGAGATCCGTGGCCTTGTTGGCCTCATCCAGGACCTTGAGGTAGTCGGGCCGGGTCTCTCCAAAGGCCAGCTTCCAGCCGGTCCCCTCGATGCCGCCCTTGGGCGCATGCGGCGCCGTCGACTCGAGCCGGGTTGTGAAGAAGGTTTTCCAGTCGAACGGCTCGACCTCGTTCATCGTCCGGACGACGTCGTCGAAGGTGTAGGTCCTGACGGTGGGAGGGGTGCTGGGGGGTCCCTCGAACCGGCGACAGAAATCCTCCAGTGAGCGTTTCCCCTGGCTCCTGGTCCGGATGAGCACGTCGGCCTCGAGCCAGATGAGCGTCCCCTCGTCGTAAAAGTCCACGGATCGCCGCCAGGACTTCCAGGCGTCCGGAGTCCCGAACAGGATCTGGGCGGCATCCGCGGTGTCGGCCAGCGGCCGCCAGGTCCTCCCGGGGCGCTGATCGAGGTAGGCGGCGACCCGCGCGATATCGGTGCGGGTATCCTCCTGCGACAGCAGGCCGCTGCGGGCCGCGAGCACCGTGCCGAGGTAATCGGTCAGCCCCTCGTAGACCCAGAGAAGATCCCCTTTCATCGGCTTCTGGTAATCGTCCGTCGCCAGGCCGGCCGGGCGCCGGTACTTGCCGTTCCAGGAGTGGACCATCTCGTGGGACAGGAGGCCCGCGCGCCTGCGGCGCAGTGTGTCATCGACAAGGGTCCGTTCGGGGACGCGGTTGTCGCTCGACTCATGATGCTCGAGGCCGAAGTGGGCGACATGGTCGCTCAGAGACAGCAGGAAGTGGTACTGCTGGTAGTGCCGGGCGCCGAACAGAGCGACGGCCTCGTCCACGAGCCTGGAATAGGCCGCCGGCAGGTCCGCGGGGAAGTTGAGCGCCGCGTCGCTGTCCGCGGCGATGTCGATCTGATGGGACGCCGCCCCGCCCGGCGTGAGCGGCACCACCCTGAAATGAAGCCCGGCGATCACGGGAGAGTCGATGAGTGTTGTCAGCGGGACCGCCTTGAACTCGATGCCGTCATCGTTCGACCGCTCGACCGGCAGGGCGGTGCCGAACTTCCACCCGCGCGGCAGCTTCAGGCTGGCGGCGTAGATCCAATCGGCCGCCGGCCGCCCCACCGGGTAGAGCAGCACCGTGTTCCAGCTGAGAACCATCATCCGATCGGAGGCCGAGGCGCCTGAGGAGAAGCCCTCGGTGGCTGTCGGGAGGGGGAAGTCGAGCGCGACCTCGATCGAGGCTGCCCCCGCCGGAACCTCGCAGTGAAAGGCGTACATGTCCACGAGGTCGCGCTTCCAAGAAATCGACTTGCCTGCCGAGGTGAGCTTCAGCCCCATGAGGTCGGAGATCGGCCCGGTCGGGCCGTGCTCGCCGGGAATCCATTTCGGGTAGACCAGGGTCAGTTCGCCGGGGGAGGCCGGGATGACCAGCCGGGCATGCAGGATCTTGCGGGGCACCTCGGACGCGTCGACGCTGAGGGTGATGGCGCGCGGCGCCTCTTTCGCCCGCAGGGCGGCGGCGGGCACGAGGGTCAGAGAGGCAAGCAGGGCTCCCAGAAAAAGCGCTCTGGCTGACGAGTTCGGCATCGGGTCTCCCTCCCGGAGATGGCGCAAGGCGGGAGAATAGCATGGCCGCGCCGGATCACTTCTCGAGCAGCGCCACCGGGAAGTCCGAAAGGATATCGGGCCGGAGGATGGATCGTCCTCCCGCCGCGGACGGGATCGTCGTGATCCGCCCGCCGGTAAAGACGTTTCGCAGCAGGGAGGGAGCGCCTCGCGGGAGAAGCAGCCTTCCCTCGCGCCGGACGGCGAGAGTTCCCCCTCCCGTCCCGAGGCGGGCGGCGGCGCCGCGGATCGGCGCGATAACGATGGCCCATGCGCCCTTCAGACGGCGCGCGAACGCGACGATCTGCGAAGCCGATCGTCCCGTCACGCGGAGCGGCAGGTAGTCGCTGCGGGCGAACAGCCGGGGGTCACGCTTCCTTAACGAGAGCGCGCTCCAGGTCAGGAACATCTTGATCCGACCGTCGCGCCAGTCGCGGGCGAGGGAGCGGGCGAGAGCGGCGCGGTCGCCGGCAGCGGCGCGGTGGATCCGTGCCAGCAGCCGGGCCCGGAGGCGGGAATTGACCGGGCCGCGGTTGTCGGGGTCGACGAGCCGGAGGTCCCACAGCTCCGACCCCTGGTAGAAGTCGGGAAACCCCGGGGCCGCGATCTTGATCAGGACCTGCGACAGCCCGGTGATCGCCCCGGCCAATGCGATCCGCTCCTGGAACCGGAGAAAATCGGGAAGAAACCGATCGCCGCGCGAGCCCATCAGCATCGCGTCGAGAAAACGGGTCACCGCCCTCTCGTGCTCAGCGTCGGGGGAGTGCCAGCTGGTGTGCTCTTTCGCCTCGCGGGCCGTTTTCAGGAGATAGCCGGCCAGCCGATCGCGGAAGAGCCGCATCTCCCCCGGTCGGAGCAATCGTCCCGGCCGGGGCCAAGTCCCCAGGAGGGTCTGGTAGATCAGGATCTCCTCGTTCTCCTCAGGCACCGGCCGGCCGTGAATCCGGGTTTTCCCTCCCGCGTTCCAGACGCGCCAACGCCTGAGACGCGCCTCCCATGCGCCCGGGATCTCGGACAGGACGGCGATCCTCGCCCGCATGTCCTCGGCGCGCTTGCTGTCATGAGTGGTCGTGGCGCTCATGGCGTCGGGCCAGAGTCGAAGGCGCTCCCCGAGGCGGTGGTGGAATGCGGCCGGCGCCACGATTGGCCTGCCCGGCGAGCCCCCCACCTCGGAGACGCTCAGAAGGCGGTTGTAGACATAGAGCGCCGTGTCCTCGACCTCCTTGGCCATGATCGGCCCGGTGAACTGCTGCCAGCGCATCAACTCTTCGAGCGGCTCGCCGGCGCCCCGCGCCTCTTCGAGCAGAAGAGCGCGATGGAGGAAATCGAAATACGGGGCCGGGATCGCGGGGGCCGCGCGCCGCGCCGCCCGCAGGGCGCGCGCGATGATCAGGCGGTCGGGGGGTTTCATCGGGATCGACCGGACGTAGGTGCGGTAGACCGGGAGGGCGGCCGTGACCTCGAC
>JANMQK010000382.1:0-2700 GCA_031370485.1 Acidobacteriota bacterium
GGTCCTGGAACCTCCAGCCACGCTGCGGGCAACCTGCTCGAGACAACGGCGCTCCTCCTCGGCCGGGTCCGCGCCGGAGACGCGTCGGCGCGCGAGCGGCTGGTCGAGCGGTACCTGCCCGCCCTGCGCCGCTGGGCGCACGGGCGGCTCCCGGCACGGGCCCGGGATCTCCTCGAGACCGACGACCTTGTGCAGAATGCCCTTCTCCGGGCGTTGGATCATGTGAAGGGCTTCGAACCGCGGTGGCAGGGGGCGTTTTTGGGCTACATCAAGCAGACCCTGCTGAACCTGATCCGCGACGAGATTCGCCGGGCCGGACGCAGGCCCGGACACGATGCCCTTGACGAGGGCCTGCCGGGTGCTTTGCCCTCGCCCATCGAGGCGGCGATCGGCCGGGAGAAGCTGGAGAGATACGAGAAGGCTCTGGCGACCCTGCCCGGGGAGCAGCAGGAGGCAATCGTCATGCGGGTCGAGATGGGTTTCGGCTACGACGAGATCGCCGGGGCGCTCGGGAGCCCCTCGGCGAACGCGGCGCGCATGATGGTGACGCGGGCCCTCATCCGGCTTGGGGAGGCGTTCGATGGAAAAGCATGATGCGGAACCGATCCTGGTCGAGGTCGCCGAGGCCATCAGCGACGGCACGCCCGTCGACTGGCAGAAGCAGACGGCGGGGCGCCAGGAACTGCACGGCAGGCTGGCTCACCTCCGCCTGATTGAGGAAGTGGCCACGGCCCACCGGACGCCGTCGATGTCGCCGCAGTCCGGAGAGTACGCCACCGCGGGCGCTGCGCGCGATGTTCTCGACGGCCAGGTCACCGCCGACACGCCGCCTCCGGCGCCGGGCGCTGTACCGTTCACCACGTGGGGTTCGCTCCGCATTCTCGAGCCGATGGGCAGCGGTGCTTTCGGCGAGGTGTACCGTGCCTACGACCCCACGCTGCAGCGGGACGTGGCGCTGAAACTGCGGCGCGCCGATCGCCAGGGGAGCGACACCGAGGGTGATCGCTTCCTGCAGGAAGGACGCCAGCTCGCGCGCGTCCGGCATCCCGGGGTTCTCGTAGTCCACGGCGCCGACCGGCACGAGGGGCGCGTCGGGCTCTGGACGGATCTACTCCGAGGCAAGACTCTTGAGGAGGTCCTGGCTGCGCAGGGGAGGTTCGGCGCCAACGAGGCGGCACTCGTCGGGATCGATCTCTGCCACTCCCTCGCGGCGGTGCACGCCGCCAGCCTGGTCCACGGTGACGTGAAGGCGGCAAACGTGATGCGTGAGCAGGGCGGGCGGATCGTGCTGATGGATTTTGGCAGCGCGACGACGCGTCCAACGATGGGTGACACGCTGAAGAGCAACGACCCGGTCAGCGGCACGCCGCTCTACATGGCCCCCGAGCAGATACTCCACGGCCAGCCGGCGACGCCCTCCTCGGACATCTACGCGCTCGGCGTTGTCCTCTACCACCTGGTCAGCGGCCGCTTCCCGATCGAGGCGCAGACCTGGTCCGAGCTACACGATAAGCACCTCCGTCGCACCCGGACGGCGCTGCGCGACGTGGGTCCCGACCTCCCGGGTCCGTTCATCCGGGTGGTCAGGCGGGCCCTGGACCCCGACCCCGCGCAGCGCTTCGCCAGCGCCGGCGAGATGGAAGAGGCGCTGGCTGCGGCGATCGGCACGGCACAACCCAGCCACGCTGGGGATACCACCCCGCCGGCTGTGCGGGCGCGATGGCGGCCTGTCGTCGCCACGCTCGCCGTCGCGGCGGTGCTCGCCGCGATGGCCGGCACCATCTTCTGGAAGCAGATGGTCCTTGACCCTTTGGCCGTTGAAGCGACACTTTTGCGGGAGGAGCCGGGGAGCGAGGACCGTCTCCTTCCGGGCAGCCGCCTCCGTCCCGGCGATCGCCTGTTCATGGAGGTTCAGAGCAAGGAGCCGGTGTACGCTTACGTCCTCAACGAGGATGCGAACGGGGAGTCCTTCGTCCTTTTCCCTGCCGGCCTCGAGCAGCAGAACCCGCTGTCCCCCGGCGAAACGCATCGCCTTCCCGGAAAGCTGGCCGGCAAGGAGCAGTCCTGGCTTATCACCAGCGCCGGTGGGAGGGAACGGTTTCTCCTCGTCGCTTCGCGTCAGCCCCTGAAGGACCTCGAGCGCCGGATCGCCGCCATGCAGCACGCCGAAGCAGGCCGTCGGGTCGCGTCCACGCCGGCACCGCCTGGTTCGGGTGAACTCCTCCGCGGCGCCGGCGGCATGACGGACTCATTACCCCGTCCGTCGGACGCCTCGGGCGGCCGGCTGTCCGACATCACCCGCAGCCTCGGGGCAGCTGCGCAAGCGCGCAAAGATGTCTGGACCTGGCAGATCGAGCTGGAGAACCCAGCGCATTGAAGGACACCTGTGCGCCGGATAGCACGTCCAACGGCGTCACGTGTATTTCACTCCCAGTCGCCCGCGGCGACGAACGCGCCCCAGTAGAAGGGGTGCGTGCTCTGGCCCGCCTGCCGGCGGCGGCGCAGGACGCTGCGCGCGGCGTCCCGGATCGCCTCCGCGCTTTCCTCGTGTCGCTCTAGGCGCGCCTCGTAGAGGGCGCGCATCCATGCCCGCGTCGCGTCGTCCTCCACCGACCAGAGGCTCATGATGACCGTCCGCACACCGGCGATCTGAAACGCCCGGCGCAGGCCGAAGACTCCCTCGCCGGCTTTGATCTCGCC
>JANMQK010000384.1:0-1750 GCA_031370485.1 Acidobacteriota bacterium
TCGAACTTGGTCTCCGAGCTGAAGAGCGGCAGGTTACAGGCCGCGCAGACAAACGTCCCCGGGCGCTTCTCGTCGTTGAGGGGGCTGGTGAAGGCCCTCTCCGTGCTCTCCTCGAAGAGAATCGAGTACCGCTCCTGGGGCAGGACCTTGCGCCACTCGGCGTGGGGCTTTTTCAGGGGTTCGATATCACCAGCCGCCTTCGCGGGCATCGCGATCGCCTCCTTCCACCGCCCGCCGGCCAGGCCGAGGGAAAGACCCGTACCCGCCATGCCGCCGAGCCAGAGAAACTGCCGTCGTTTCATTTTCAAGCCTCCGACCCCCCACTTTACACCCTGTGTCGCGCCGCGGATACCCGGGGATCCTGGGTTGGATGCGCGGGGAGCGCCAGGGATTCAACCCCCCGTTGATTTTCGGGGTTCACCGGGGTAGAGTCGCAGGGCGCTCGCGCTTCAAGGAACCTCCAACGCATAGGGCATCCATGGCGAACATCGGCAATCTCATTTGTCTCACACCGCGAGACTCCTACGTCGTTGACGAGCCGGTCAGGAAGCGCGGCCTGCTGGGCCGCCTCGAGCGCTCGATCGGGCCGTTCGTGCGGAGCCCCGGGATCGGGTTCCCTTACCTGGTGGGGTTCCTCCGGAAAAACGGCGTCCTGACGGGCGCGACGAACGTGATTGTCCAGCACGACAAGATCGAGGGGGCCACCTCGTTCGAGGAGGTCGTGCGCGACAAGGTCGAGCTGGACCGGGGTGATCACGATGTCCTGTTCGTCACGGCCTACACGAACTCGGCCCGCGAAGCGTACCGGCGGGCGCGCGAGGCTCGTACCGCCTACGCCGCCGCGGGGAAGAAGCTCACGGTTGTTTTCGGCGGTTCCCACGCCTCGGCGGTCCCCGAGGAAGGGACGCGGTGGGGGCATGTCGACGCCGCGGTGACGGGCGAGGGGGAGTGGGCGGCCTCGGCGCTCCTTGATGACATCAAGGAAGGACGGCCGGTGAAGCCGGTTTACCGGGCTGCCTTCGACAGGATCCGCGATCGCGGGACGCTGGCCCTCGACATGAGCATCTGGCAGGGGCTTCGCCGGCGGCCCCAGCAGATCGTCGCTTCGACGACGTTCGCGCGAGGCTGCAAGCTCGACTGCCATTTCTGCGCCGTCTTCCTGACCAACGGTCCCACGGTGCGCAACCGCGACGTGGCCGACATCGTTGAGGAGATCCAGAGCCAGGCCCCGGATTTCACGGATGAGGCGATCGCGCGCTTCCCCCCCGGTTTCTACAACAGTGTCCTGAAGGCCGCCGTGAAGATGCCGGTACTGGGGTCGAGGTTCGGGCGCCGCCTGATTGCCCGGATGGGCCCCGGCTTCACGGAGCAATTCTTCTTCTGGGACGACAACCTCTACAACGCCGCGGGCTCCTTCAAGGCGCTCTGCGAGGCGATCCGTCCCCTGGGCAGACCCTGGGGGGCGGAGCTGACGATCGACCTGGCGGAAAACCCCGAGCTTCTGAAGCTGGCCTACGAGAGCGGCTGCCGGGACCTCTTCCTGGGGATCGAGTCGGTAAGCCAGACGGCAATCGACGGTCTCGACAAGTGGTCGAACGACACGCAATCGATGCGCGAAAGCGTCCGGCGCGTGCACGACGCCGGTATCAATGTTATGGGGGCTTTCGTGTTCGGGCTGGACGGTGACGATGCCTCCTGCTTCGACCGGACGCTCGAGTTCATCTACGCCACCGGGATCGATTTTGTGGTC
>JANMQK010000016.1:0-8775 GCA_031370485.1 Acidobacteriota bacterium
CGTAATCGTGTTCGGCGCCGATCACATCTACCGGATGGATGTGCAGCAGATGATCGACGAGCACCTCGAGACCAAGGCCGACATCAGCGTCAGTGTTGTGCCCCACCCGATCGAGGAGGCGCACCAGTTCGGCTGCATCCACGTGGACGACAGCATGCGGATCGTCTCGTTCCTGGAAAAACCGGCGGCCCCGCCGCCGTTCCCGCACGACCACACGAAGTCCCTGGTGTCGATGGGGAACTACCTGTTCACGTACGAGGCGTTGAAAAAAGTGGTCACGGCGGACCACGACGAGCCCGACAGCACCCACGACATCGGCCGGGACATCTTTCCCCGCTGGTTCGACAAGCTCAACATCCATGCCTACAACTTCATGAACAACAAGGTGCCCGGGACGGTTCCGAAAGACATCGGGTACTGGCGCGACGTCGGCACAATCTCGGCGTACTGGCGGGCCTCGATGGATCTGGTGAGTGTTGTGCCGGCGTTCAACACGTACAACGCCGAGTGGCCCCTCCTGACGGCGCTGCGCGACGACCCGCCGGCGAAGTTCGTGTTCGCCGACCAGGAGTCGAACCGGGCGGGGATCGCCACCGACTCGCTGGTGTGCAACGGGTGCATCATCTCCGGGGGGCACATTGACCGATGTGTCCTCAGCCCGCGCGTGCGGATCAACTCCTACGCCACGGTCAGCGAGAGCATCCTATTCGAAGGGGTCGACATCGGGCGGCGCTGCCGCATCAAGAGAGCCATCATCGACAAGTTCGTCCACGTCCCGCCCGACACCGTGATCGGCTACGACCCGGAAGCGGATCGCGCCCGCGGGATCACCGTGACCGAGGAGGGGATCGCGGTCGTCTCTCCGGACGTCCGGTTCGACAACTCGTGAAACCGGTTTCCGTCGCGTTTCTCTGGCACATGCACCAGCCGCTCTACCGCCTGCGGGGGGAGCGCGTCTCGTTCATGCCCTGGGTGCGCCTGCACGCCATCCGCTCGTATTACGACATGATCCGGGTCCTCGATGAGTTCCCGGACATCCGCGTCACGATGAACCTCGTGCCGGTCCTCATCGACCAGATCTGCGCTTACGAGCAGGGAGGAAGTGACGCCTTCCTCGAGGCGGCCTCGCGCCCCGCCGAGGACCTCGACGACGAGCAGCGGATTTTCCTGTTCGACAATTTCTTCTCCGTCGAGGAAGTCACGATGATCCGCGCCCTGCCGCGTTTCTCCGATCTGCTCGAGAAGCGGCGGCGCGTCCGCCGTCAGCGCGGGACCGACGAGGCCTGGCAGGAGTTCTCGACGAGCGACTACCGGGACCTCCAGGCGCTGTTCGACCTGGCGTGGTTCGGGTTCAAGGCGCGCGAGGATTTCCCGGAGATTCGTTTGCTCTGCGGGAAGGGCCAGAACTACACGGAGGAGAACCTGCGCGAGATCCACGACATCGAGAAGACCATCCTGGCGCAGGTCCTGCCGCTTTACCGGGCGGCCGCGGCGAAAGGGCAGATCGAGATCGCGACGTCGCCCTACGCCCACCCGATCCTGCCCCTTCTCATCGACTCCGAGTCGGCGCGCGAGGCCATCCCGGGGATGCCGCTCCCGCCCCGATTCCAGGCCCCCGACGACGCCGCGGCGCAGGTCCGCGAGGCCCTCGATCGGGTCGAGGCCGAGATGGGGACGCGGCCCGTGGGGATGTGGCCCTCGGAAGGATCGATCAGCCAGGCGGCGATCGAGCGGATGGGGGCCTGCGGCATCCGCTGGGCGGCGAGCGACAACGACGTCCTGTCGGCGTCGCATCTCGACGGGCAGCCCGCCTGCTGCCGTCCCTGGAGGACGACCGGGCCGGGCGATGCGGTCACACTCGTTTTCCGCGACCACGATCTGTCGGATCGGATCGGCTTCTCCTACGCCCGGCTCGATGCCGCCGCCGCGGCCGCCGATTTCGTGGGGGCCGTGCTGAACCGCGGCGAGCAGGCTTCGGGCGATCGGGCGCTCGTGCTCATCGCGCTCGACGGCGAGAACCCCTGGGAGCACTACCCCCAGGCGGGCGCCCCGTTCCTGCGCGCGCTCTATTCGTCGCTGCTCAAGACCCCGTCGGTCACCAGCCGCACGGTGAGCGGCGCCATCGCCGACGCGGGCCCGCCCGCGACGATCACGCGCCTGCGCGCCGGAAGCTGGATCCGCGCGGACTTCGGGACCTGGATCGGCGGCCCGGAGAAGAACCGCGCCTGGACCGTGCTCGGCCGCGTGCGTACCGAAGTGACGGCCGCCCTGAGGGATCCCGGGATCTCCGAAGCGGCGCGCGGGGCCGGCTGGGCGTCGCTGCGGGCGGCGGAAGGGAGCGACTGGTTCTGGTGGCTCGACGGACAGTTCTCGAACGCCTACCGCGAGCAGTTCGACTCGCTGTTCCGCGGCCACCTGAGGCAGGCCTGCGAGGCGGTCGGCCGTCCCGCGCCCGAGATCCTCGACTGGCCGATCCCGTCGATCGAGATGCGCACGGAGCCGCGGGCTCTGAAGGCCCCGGAAGTCCTCCTGACGCCGCGCATCGACGGCTTTGAAAACGACTTCTTCGAATGGCAGGGCGCCGTCGCCATAAGGTGGGATGGGCTCGATCCCCGGTCGAGCATGCAACGCGCGCAGCGCCCGTTCGAGGCCCTGCGGTTCGGCTTCACCCCCGACTTTGGCCTGGTGCTGCGGATCGACCCCGGTGTTGCGGTCGGCCCCGCCATCCTCAGCGGGATCGCCGCGGATTTCTCCTTCCGGGTGGGCGAGACGCACCGCCAGGTGAGTGTCGAGCTGGACGAACGGGGCGACCTGCGCCAGGCGCACCGGAGCGATGCCGAAAACCCGCAGCAGGCCGTCGGCTGCGAGCCGATCGTCTCCCGGCCCTCCGCGGCCCGGGCGGCCGCCCGCAAAGTCCTCGAGATCTCCCTGCCCCTCGAAGAGACGGGACTCGAGCCCGGGGGCGAAGGCATCATGGTCCTGCGGGTTCGGACCGCGACCGGCACGCTGCTGCTCCGCGAGATCGTGCTGATCGTGCCGGGCCCGCCCCTTCTGGCCGCCGTCCAGAAGGCCTCGTAACGACCCGGAAGCGGCGTCCGGCGGGGCCCCGGTTGCGTTATGCTGTGCGCTGCTGCCGGGGGCACCTCGGCATGGGAGGGCCATGGCCAACGGCATCGTCACCGATTCAGAATTGCGCAAGGACCCCGTGATCGGACGGTGGGTGATCGTCGCCGGGGCCCGGGGCCATCGACCGAACCCCTTCCGCAAGTACACCGCCGCCATCAAGAGCACGCAACCCTGTCCCTTCTGCCCGGGCAGTGGGGAGACGACCCCGCCCGAGATTCTGGTCAATCGCAGGCAGGGCGAAGGGCCCGGAGGCGCGTCCTGGGAAGTGCGGGTCGTCCCCAACAGGTACCCGGCCCTGCGGATCGAAGGGGGGCTGGACAAGCAGGGTGAGGGCCTGTACGACCGGATGCGCGGTGTCGGAGCGCACGAGATCGTCATCGAGTCCGCGGTCCACGACAGCGACCCGCCCCGCTACAGCGTGCAGCAGATGACGGACGTCATCAGCGCCTACCGGGACCGGATGACCGACCTGACGCGCGATACCCGGTTCCGCTACGTCCTGGTGTTCAAGAACCACGGGGCGCCGGCCGGCGCCAGTCTCGAGCACCCGCACTCGCAGATTATCGCGCTGCCGATCGTCCCGGCCCGGATGGAGCTGGAGCTCGACGGGTCCGGCCGCTATTTCGACTACCGGGGTCGCTGTATCTGGTGCGACATGCTGGCGCAGGAGATCGCCGACACGCGCCGCCTCGTGGCCCAGAACGCCGACTTCGTCGCCTTCGCCCCCTTCGCCTCGCGCTTCCCGTTCGAGGTGAGCATCCTGCCGCGCACCCACGACGCCTTCTTCTGGACGCTGACCGGGCACCAGATGGCAAGCCTGGCCGAAATCCTCCAGGACGTCCTGCGCCGCCTGAAGCTTGCGCTGTCGGACCCGCCGTACAACTACATGATCCACACCGCCCCGCCCGGATACCAGCACCCCGACCGCTACCACTGGCAGGTCGAGGTGATCCCGAAGCTGACCGAGGTGGCCGGGTTCGAATGGGGGAGCGGCTTCTACATCAATCCGATGCCGCCCGAGGAAGCGGCGCATCATCTTAGAGAGCTCGAGCGGGTGATGGACGTGGCCGACGGGCAGCTCCTCGTGAATCCCCCGACCTGATCGTGCCCCTCTCGATCTGGATGGTGGCGTCCGAGTCCGCCCCTCTCGCGCAGGTCGGAGGGCTCGCGGACGTGACGCGCGCGCTGCCGCCGGCGCTGGTGCGGAACGGCCTGGCGGTGACCCGCTTCCTGCCGGCCTACGGCAGCATCGACCGCGCGGGCTTCCTCCGCCATCCGGGAACCCTCGCGGTGCCGCTCGGCCCGGCGCGCACCCCGGTCCGTTTCCTGTCGCGCACCGAGCCGGACGGCGTCCGCACGATGCTGGTCGAGTGCGAGGAGCTGTTCGCCCGGGACGGCATCTACGACGGGGCGTGGGGTGTCCACGACGACAACGCCCGGCGCTTCGCGCTTCTCTCGCGGGCGGTCTGCGAGCTGGCCGCAAACGCCCCGAAGCCTCCCGACATCCTGCACGGGCACGACTGGCACGCGGCGCTCCTGCCGCTATTCGCGCGGTTCGCGTGGCGCGGGCCGGGCCGCCGCCCCGGAACCGTATTGACCATTCACAACATGGGTTACCAGGGACAGTTCGACGCCTCGGAGATCCAGTGGATCAGCCAGGACCCCGGGACGGCCGGCTGGCTTCTCGATGGCGCCCACGGCATGGGGCACGATTGGGGCATCAGCTTCCTGAAGGCGGGGCTCCGCTTTGCCGACCGGCTCACGGCCGTCAGCCCGCGCTACGCCTGGGAGATAACGACGCCCGAAGGGGGCTTCGGGCTGGATGATGTCGCCCGGAGCCGAGGCGGTGACCTGGTCGGGATCTTGAACGGCGCCGACTACGACATCTGGGACCCCTCCCGGGACCCCCACCTGCCACAGACCTACGGCCCCGAGACCTTCGAGCGCAAGGCAGCGTCGCGGCGGGCCCTGGCCGAGGCGTTCCACCTTCCGCGGTCCGGCCGCCCGCTGATCGGAGTCGTCAGCCGGCTCGCCCACCAGAAGGGGATCGACCTCTTCCTGGCGGCGGGACCGGCCATCGTCCGCGCCGGGGCCGACATCGTCGTTCTGGGATCGGGGGACGGCGACCTGGTGGGAGGCCTCGAATGGCTGAGGCACACCCACCCTGAAAACGTCGGCATCTATATTGGATACGACACCCGGCTGTCGCACCTCGTCGTCGCCGGGAGCGACCTTCTTCTCGTGCCCTCCCGCTACGAGCCCTGCGGCCTGACGCAGATGCACGCCCTGCGCTACGGTACGATCCCGGTTGTCCGCCGGACCGGTGGCCTCTCCGACACCGTGCGGGACGAGCCGTCCGCCCCCGGGCGCGGGACCGGCTTCGTCTTCGACGACCTGACCGCCGCCGCCCTGGCCGGGGCCGCCATGGCCGGCCTGAAGATGCGGGCGGCCGACCCCGCGGGCTGGAGCGCCCTCCAGATGCGGGCAATGGCCGAGGACTTCTCCTGGGACCGCGCCGCCGGGCAATACGCCGCGCTTTACCGTACCATCGCGGTCCGCTAAAGGAGGCACGACCCATGGTGTCTGCTCTGCATCGAATGGAGTCCCTGCGCGGGCTGATTCTCAAGATCGCCCGCGGCCTCGGCTGGCTGCCGCCGACGCTCGCCCGGATCACGGTCGGCTGGCTCTTTCTTGTTTCCGGCTGGGGCAAGCTCCACGGCCTGCCGGACGTCATCGATTACTTCCGCTCGCTGGGCATTCCGGCCCCCGAGTTCCAGGCCCCCCTCGCTGCGACGGCCGAGTTCGCCTGCGGCGGACTGGTCCTCGCCGGCCTCTTCACCCGTGTCGCCGCCGTCCCGCTCATCATCACGATGATCGTCGCCATCGCCACGGCCAAGCGCGAGGACCTGACCGGCGTTGCGTCCCTCTTTGGCTTCATTGAGTATCTGTACATCGTGCTGCTGGTGTGGCTGGGCGTTGCGGGTCCGGGGCCGCTCTCGCTCGACGCCATACTCGTGCGTCTGCTTCCGGGCCCGGCGCAGCGCAACCCTGCGGCGAAGCGGATCCCCTGATAAAGTAGGCGGTATGAAGAAGGGAAGAGCCCGCGCCTCGAGCGAACGCCGGCGCCGGGGCTCCGGGGCCGAAAGCGGGCCATCGCCCGGCGCGACGTCGGTCGTGCCGCGGTCGGCGCCGGCGAGCGCGCCGCCCACGCTGCTGGGAGAGTTGCCACGTGTCCTGATCATCCGCACCGGCTCGACCGCGGTCGAAGTGCAGCGCGCGCACGGCGACTACGACCGGTGGTTCAGGGATGCCCTTGCCGAGCACGACCTGGCATTCGACCTCTGCGACGCCACGCAGGCGGCAATCCCGGATCCTGCGTCGTACGCGGGCGTCATCGTCACCGGATCGGTCAAGTCGGTCCTGAAGCCCGAGCGGTGGATGGAGCGGCTCACCGCGCTGCTGCGAACGGCCGAGAACACGACCGTGCCGGTCCTGTGCGTCTGCTTCGGCTGCCAGATTCTGGCCGGGGCGCGCGGCGGGCGGGTCGTCCCCAGCCCGGCGGGATGGGAGATCGGCGCGGTCGAAGTGACGCTAACCCCCGCCGGCCGGCTCGACCCGCTGTTCGAAGGGCTCCCCACGCCTCTCCCGGTCCTGGCCACGCACGAAGACAGGGTCGAAACCGTCCCGCCGGGCGGCGTCCTGCTGGCCGGAAACGACAGCACGCCGATCCAGGCATTCCGCGTCGGCGACAACGTCTGGGGCGTGCAGTTCCACCCCGAGGCCACGACCACCATCCTGCGCGAGCTGATCGTGCTGCGACGCGAACGCCTGGAGGCCGACGCGCGGGCGCACCACCGGGAGGCCGCGGGGCACGTCGATCACCTGCTTGGGCTTCTGGATCGCTTCGACTCGATGCCGTCGCGCCGCCTGCTCGACAACTTCGCGCGCCTCTGCGTGCGCGGCCGGGAGCCCGGCCGGATCTACTGACGGTGTTCGGATGGCGGAGGCCGGGGACTCAAGTCCCCGCGACCCTGAAGCCGCTGGCGCGAGCGGCAACGCCAAGCGCCGCGTCGTGTGTCGCGAACACGAGGTCGGCAGAGGAAGATTCCCGCCACAGCATGGCCGTGGCCAGGTGGATGGCGTCGAGGGTGCCGATCGGAGTCGGAAGAGGAAGCGACGCCCTTGCCAGGATCGGCCGGGTGGGCTCCACGACCTCGATTTCTTCGAGCAGCCGATAGACCGCCTCCCGGCGGATCGCCAGGTCCTGGTCGGAGATGGCGCCGCGCAACCGGAGGCGATCGAGAGTCCGAAGGCACTCGACCTCGGCAAGGGCGCTGACGATGCCTTCCTTGACGGTCCGCCATTCCTTCAACCTGCCACGCTGTCCTAGGACCATCCGCAGCAGAACCGACGAGTCGAGATAGGCGATCACGACAGAGAGCCGGTCATCGATCGACCTGCCTCTCCTCGAGAAGCAGGGCGACCGCGTCAACGTCGAGCTTCAGAGGGGGCGGCAGCCGGACATCCTGCAGGGTGGGGACGCGCCGCATGGGCTTGCGCACCCTGAGAGGTTCGGCCTCGGCACCGTAGGGTAAAAGCCGGGCAATAGGGGTCTGCCGGTCCATGACCGTGTACGTCTCGCCGCGCCGGACCTGGCGGAGGTGCTCGCTGAGGCGCGCCTTGAGCTCCGCGATCCTCACCTTCTTCATGACCAGAAGATAGTCATATCTAGTCACAACGTCAAGGGGTGGGATTGGGAAGGCAGGATTGGGACATGTCAGTTTCTAGTCTCGGTCTTCGCGCGACGGAGGCTCATCCAGGCCGCGCCATTCTTCGGCGATCTTCAGATCGCGTTCCGCGTGGCGAAGCGCGCCCTCTTTCAGTAGGCGACGGAGCCGTGTCTTCCCGACCGAGGCCACGTCACGATGCATCATGCTGATTGTCTCCTCCGTGCCTTGCCACGGGCCTTCTATTGAAACCGGCTGATGACGATCTCGCCGTCGGGGAACTCCGCGATGATCTTGAGCCTGGCCCCCATCGCCTCGAGGACGCGTCGCAGTGTGCTGATGTACATGTCGTACTGGTCTTCCATCTTGGAGATGGCGGTCTGGTTCACCCGCAGCGTGCCGGCCAACTCCTGCTGCGTAAGGCGGAGGGCCCGGCGAAGTTGCTTCAGAGAGATCTCCCGCAGGATTTGGTCGCGCCGGGGAAGGTCATAAAGCGCGATCAGGAATGTTTGTGCACCGTAGGCCCGGGGAGGAGATTGCGTACGTAGAACATCGCACCTATCATTCGTACATGGCCAGGCTGACCCTGAACGTGGATGCGGGTGTCGTGGCGCGCGCCAAGCGCCATGCGGCGAGGCACGGGACCTCCGTATCGCGCCTGGTGGAGGGGCTGCTGGTGCTGGCGATCAGGGGCGCCCGCGAGGACGAAGAGGTTCTCCCGCCAGTCCTGGCGCGTCTGCGGGCCGAGCTGAAAGGCCCGTCCGCCGACTCGGCCGCGTACCGCCGATACCTGGGGCGCAAGTACCGTTGAGGCTCATCCTCTCCGCGCGGGCACGCAGGGTCGGCTTCCGCTCCTCGCCGGGCCGCCCATGTCGCGGCTCGGAGAACAAGGCCGAGGCAAGAGCGGCGTTGAGCGAATGAG
>JANMQK010000027.1:0-27326 GCA_031370485.1 Acidobacteriota bacterium
GCCGGCCCGGATTCAAGGAGGTGCTGGGAGCGGTCGCGGACGCCTACCGCGACAAGAAGCAGGAGATCTCCCGGGTTTCTGAGGAAGTGGCCGAGCGTATCCGGAAAATGTCGGCCCTGACCGCCTCGAAGGAGCTCCTCACGCCGTCCCTTCTCAACCGGGCCTTCGGCGACCTCGCCGGGCGGTTCGACGCGAACGAGGGAGGCTTCGGGGCCGCGCCCAAGTTCCCGCATCCGATGGATGTCACGTTCCTGTTGCGCTATCACCGCCGGACCGGCAACCCCGAGGCGCTGCGGATGGCGATCGTGAGCCTGGACAAGATGGCCCGGGGCGGGATTTTCGATCAGCTCGGCGGCGGGTTCCATCGTTACTCAGTGGACGCCCGCTGGCTCGTGCCCCATTTCGAGAAGATGCTCTACGACAACGCGCTTCTGGCGATGGCCTACTTGAAGACGGCCCAGGTCGTGGACCCCCTGCCGGTAACGAGCGCGGTTCCCCTGGGAGGGGCGTCCACCGCCAGAGCCTTTCGAACCGTGGCAACCGAGACTCTCGACTGGGCGCTGCGCGAGATGACCTCGCCCGAGGGGGGCTTCTACTCGAGCCTCGACGCCGATAGCGAAGGGGAAGAAGGGAAGTTCTACGTCTGGAAGCCGGAGGAGGTTGAAACCATCGTCGGGCGTCAGGACGCCGCGCTGGTCGCCGGTCTTTTCGACGTGACCCCAACCGGCAACTTCGAGCACGGTACGAGCATCCTGCATCTCGAGAAAACCGTCGCCGAGGTGGCGAAGGAACTCAATACGGAGGAGAGTGACCTCCGGCTGCGGCTCGCCGCGGCGAAGGCGAAACTCCTTCAGGCGCGCGAGGCTCGTGTGCGCCCGGGCCGGGACGACAAGATCCTCGCCGACTGGAACGGCCTGATGATCCAGGCGCTGGCGTTCGCAGGAAGCCTCCTCGACGAGCCGCGCTACAAAGAGGCCGCCCGCAAGGCCGCGCGCCTGGTCCTCGACCGGATGCGCAAGGACGGGCGCCTGCTCCATTCGTACAGGGACGGCGAGGCGCGCCACGCGGCCTACCTGACCGACTACGCCGACATGGCCGCGGCCTGTCTCGACCTCTACGAGGCGACCTTTGAAACGGATTGGGTGGCCGAGGCGCGCTCGCTGGTGGCGACGATGCTCGATCTATTCTGGGACGATAAGGAGGCAGGCTTCTTCCTGACCGCGCGCGACCACGAGCCGCTCATCGCGCGGACCCGCGAGAACAACGACGGGGCGACGCCCGCCGGCGCCTCGATGGCCTGCATCGTCCTCGAGCGGCTAGCCTCGCTGACCGGCGACACGAGCCTGAGGAAGCGCGCTGGAGAGACCCTGCGCCTCTACCGCGACAACATCGAACGATACCCCGCCGCCTTCGGCATGATGCTCTGCTCGCTCGACCGGCATCTCGGCCCCTCGCGCGAGGTGGTCCTGGCCGGCCCCCCCGGCGACCCGGCACTTCGCCCCATGCTCGATCTCCTCCGCCGGACCTATCTCCCGAACGCGGTCACGGCCCTCGCCGACCCCTCCGATGCGCGTGCGGCCGAGACCATCCCCCTCCTCGCGGGCAAGACCCAGGTCGTGGGCCGTCCCGCCGCCTACGTCTGCGAAGAAGGAACCTGCAAGGCGCCGGTGACCTCGGCCGACGATCTCCTGTCCCTTCTCTCCTGAGGGCGGCGGCACCGCCGCCCGGTCTTGACAGGGACATGGAGGACGCCTAGAGTCGGAGCCGGGTAAACCCCTTTCCAGGTTTTCGGGCGATCGGTGGCCGAAAGGGGCTGGCCTCCTGGGCCAGGGCCGCGCAGGGAAGTTGATCGCCTCTTTCGAAGTTCAGTAGCGGGGACGAGTCATGGCACGGGGCACGATAGCGAAGGTGGTTCATGATCGCGGCTTCGGATTCATCCGTGGCAACGACGGCAAGGATGTCTTCTTCCATCGGTCGGGAGTCGTCGGCATGAACTTCGACGAGCTCGAGCAGGGCACGGTGGTCGATTTCGAAGTCGAGAAGAGCCCCAAGGGTCTGCGGGCGGCGAACGTCCGCGTTGCCGCCGGCGGCGGCGCGCAGGGAGCCCCGGAGTCGGAGTCGGAGCCGGTGCAGGAGTAGGCAGGTCCGCGGCGCCGGGCGCCGCCCGATTACCTGCGCGGGGAGAGCCTCCGTGTGAAATCGTCGTACCCCGCCCGATCGCGGCTCACCCGCGTCAGATTGAATCCTCCCGAAGCGATCCGGTAGACCGCGAACTTCGGCGCGTCCTCCCTGAGCGGGGGCGGGACGAACGGTCCGCTGACGAACTGGATGGAGAGATCCGGCAGCACCTGGGGCTCATCGGCGCCGTATGGCAGCGTGGGCGTGTCGGTGATCTGCCGCAGCCCGGCGCGAGCGCCCGAGGGGCCGATCATGAAGAGTTGCGGCGGCCCTCCGTCGGGCGCGCGGCTGAAGACGATCGAACCGTCGGGAAGGGGCGCGGGGGCGCCGTCCCGGAAGCCTATGGCGCCGAGGGCAGGGAGCGCGCGCGACGGCGCGTCGCCTGTCAGGTCGACCGCCACGGACTCCGGGTCGGACCGGTCGACGTCCGGCATCAGCCAGATGCGCGGGGCGCCGCCGCGGTCCGAGACGAACACGACCCCACGTCCATCCGCGGTTCCCCACGGAGCGTGGTCGTCCCCCGGGTGGCGCGTCAGCCGAACGGCTTCGGGCCGGTCGAGCCGCAGGACATACAGATCCCGTGGCGAGCCGGCCGCGGCTCCGGGCTCCGAGCGGGCGAAGACGATCCGGTTGCGGCCGAGCGGGGCCGGTTCGGAGTTGATCGCGGCCGAGGCCGCGCCGGGCGGGTCGGAGGTCAGGCGCGCCACGGCGCGGCCGTCGGCGGTCGCTAGATAGATCTCCGGGTTGCCGTCGCGGTCCGAGACGAACGCGATCCGGCCGTCCGGCAAACGCGCAGGCATCGAGTCCTCGTAGGACGGATCGTCGGCCCGGCCCGAGCCGATGAGCCTCGCCGTGCCGTCCGCTGGATCCAACTCGTAGATCCGCCACGCCCCCGATCGATTGGAAACGACAAGCGACCCCTGGCGCGAGCCGGGTCCAGCCGGCCCCGGAACGCAGCCCGGCGCCATCGCGCCGAGGCCGAAGGCGCAGGCGGCGGCCACAAGGAGAGCGGCTGGTCGCGAAAGGAGCATCGCCGCGCATCGTAACTGAAGATGCTAAGATCCGCGCCTCGCCAGGACCGGTGAGGGGGCGGGCCGGAACATGACCAGGAAAAAAGGCGCCAGCAGGGGCGCCTCGACTCAAGGGTCGGGGCCGAAAAAGCCCGGGACCGCGCACCGGCCCCGCCGCCTGAACGCCACGGGGCACCTCATCGACTCGGGGCTGATGTCGAAGTACCTCAACGCGGTCGTCGAGAACGGCGGAGCCTACACCCTGCACCGGTTCGACATCGGCAGGACGGTGGGGGACTTTTCCACCGTCGAGTTCAGCGTCACCGCCCCAACCCGCGAGAAGCTCGACCTGATCCTCGGCAATCTCGTGTCGCTCGGCTGCCACACCCTGGATGACGCGAGCGCCGTCCTGAAGCCTTCGGAGAAGGACGGCACCGTGCCCGACGACTTCTACTCAACGACGAACTACCGCACCGTAGTGCGGGCCGCCGGCGAGGAGATCGAGGTTGAAGAGCAGCGCATGGACGGCTGCATCGTGGTGGCGGACGGACGGGCCGTCTGCACCAAGCTGCGGGACGTCCGCTCGGGCGATAGGGTGATCTGCGGCCATGATGGTGTCGACGTCTTCCCGCCGTTCAAGGAGCGCGAGGCGCAGGATTTCGTCTTCATGGCGAGCGATGTCTCGTCGGAGAAGCGGGTCGAGATCATCGTCTCCGGGATCGCCCGGATGATGCGCGCGGTCCGCAAGCGGGGCGGGCGGATCATCGCTGTCCCCGGCCCGGTGGTGGTGCACACCGGGGGAGGGGAGCACCTCGGGCGTATCTTGAGGACCGGTTACATCAGCGCCGTCCTCTCCGGGAACGCGCTGGCGGTGCACGACATCGAGCGGGCGCTCTATGGGACGTCGCTCGGAGTGCACCTCGACACCGGCATCCCGGTGGTCGAGGGGCACCGGAACCACATGCGGGCCATCAACGCCGTGCGCCGGTGCGGCTCGATCGCCCGGGCGGTCGAGGAGGGGGTCCTGACGCGCGGCGTCATGTACGAGTGCGTGAAGAACCGCGTCCCCTATGCCCTGGCCGGCAGCATCCGCGACGATGGCCCGATGCCCGACACGATGATGGATCTCATCGAGGCGCAGGAGGCCTACGCGAGGCTCCTGAAAGGCGCCGAGGCGGTCCTGATGCTCGGCTCGATGCTCCACTCGATCGGGGTCGGGAACATGGTGCCGGCCTGGGTGCAGACCGTCTGCGTCGACATCAACCCGGCCGTGGTGACCAAGCTCTCCGACCGCGGCTCGGCGCAGGCGGTGGGGGTCGTGACCGACGTCGGGCTGTTCCTGAGGCTCCTGGCCGACGAGTTGTCCGCCTGAGCATGCGCACGCTCCTCGAGACCGCCGGCTTCCTGGTGATCCTGTTCCTGCTTCTCCGGGTCTCGCTCGCGGCGCGCGGCCGGGGCTTCGGGTTGCGGGGCGGGCTGACAACCCTCAACATCGCAAGCGGCGCCCTCGCGGGTCTCGCGGTGGCTTTCCTCATCGCGGCCGGGATGCCGGTAACGGGCTCGCTCGGCGGCGCCGCCGCAGCCGGTGGGTACGACGATCTTGCCGCCGCGCTGCGCGCGCTGGCGCCATACTTCGGCGCGGTCCTGGGCGGGATCGCGGGCTACCAGATCTTCGGCGCCGTCTGGCGCCGCCTTTTTCGACTCGGGACGGCCCGGGCGCGCGACTGGCTGCTGCGCCTGCAATTCGCCATCCTCGCCGGCTCCTGCGTCTATCTCGTCGCCCGTCTGCTCGCCTGAGCCATCGCCCGGCCCCAGCGGGTCTGGCGGCCAATCGACCGCTCCACTATATTGATGAGCATCCGCAGGGTGGCGGGCGCCCGCGGACCCAGAGGAGCGTCGCCTCATGAAGCCCCGCCTGAAACTCCCGGGAATCCCACCGGCCCGCCGCCGGGCCGCCGGTCTGCTGCTCACCGTGCTGGGGGCGACGTGCGGCGCTCTGGGAGGCGCCGCTTCCAATCCCGTCAGTCCCGCCACGCTGCCGCCCATCCGATCTTTGTCCCCCTGCCGCGTGACGATCCTCGAGCCGAAGGGGACGGAAGTGCTTCTCGGCACGATCCGGCTGAAGGCCGGGGCGGTCTGCCCGGAGGGGACGGGAGTCGCCGAAGTGTTCTTCCTGGTTGACGGCGAGCCGGCGGTCCTGGCGAAAAAGTCGCCCTACGACGGAAGGTTCGATGCCGGGGACTCCCTCTCGGAGCGCCGGGTCGAGGCGCGCCTGACCGACACGCAGGGAAGGGTTTCGAGCGCCGTCGTGATCACCCCGGGCAGCCGGCTGCGGGAGACGGTCCGCGTCGTCGGGACGCCGATCGATCGGGTCGAGCTGTCGGTTTCGGTGACCGACGCCGCGGGGCGGCCGGTCCACGGTCTCACAAGGGACGACTTTGTCGTGACGGAGAAGGGCCGCGAACAGCGCATCGAGACGGTCCGTCCGGAGACACGGCCACTCAGCATTGCCGTCCTGGTCGACGTCAGCAGCAGCGTGCGCGACTTCTGGCCCCGCCTGCAGCAGGCCGCCCCCGCCTTCGCCAGGACGCTCTCCCCGGAGGACGTGGCCAAGGTTGTCGCCTTCAGCGGTCCGGCCTACATGATCCAGGACTTTACCCGCGACCCCGAGGCGATCGCCGCCTCTCTGGCAGGGTTTCGCCGCTGGGGGGGAGGCACGAGCCTGTACGACACGCTGGCGGCGGTCGGCGTCGAGCTGGCCTGGGCGCGCGGCGGCCGTCAGGCCGTCATCCTGCTCAGCGACGGCATCGACACTCTCAGCCGCATCGACCCTGCGCGGCTTCGCGACTACCTGCGGCGCACCGACGTGACCGTCGACACGCTGCTGATGGCGACCAAGGAGGCGAAAAGGTCACCGGGCTTCAGCCATTCCCGCCGCGCCATCGAGCGGCTCTGCCGCGACACGGGAGGGACCGTCCGCGTCCTCGAGGATTTCGACGGGATGGAGCGGGCCTTCCGCGCGCTCGGGGCCGATTTCCAGGACAGGTACTACATCGCCTACCACTCCGACCTGGCCGGCCGGAAGTCGGGATGGCGCTCGATCAAGGTCGGCGCCCGCCGTCCCGGGTTGGTCGTCCGTACGCGCGCCGGCGTCATCGACAGGCGTGACATAGCCTTTGGCCTGACGGAGGACCTGAGACACGGCGACGCCGCCGCGCGCCGGCAGGCGGCCGACTGGCTGGGTAAGATGCGGGCGCCCGGAACGGCGGACGCCCTGCTCGAGGCGCTTGACGACCGGGCGCCGCAGGTGCGCGCCGCCGCAGCAGTCGCCCTGGGCCGTCTGCGCGAGGTGCGGGCCATCCCCGCGACCCTCGCCATGCTCACCGGCCGCGACAACGGGCTCAGCGTGGCGGCCGGCGAAGCGCTGATGACCTTCGGCCCCGCCGCGGTTCCCGATCTCGCCGGGGTCCTCGCCGGCCGGAGCGAGGATGGCGACGAGGACGCGCAGGTCAGGATCCTCGAGGTCCTGGCCAACATCGGCGACGGGACGGCGCTGGACGCGATCACGCGGGCGGCCCAGCCGATCCCCGCGATGACGGCCGCGCGCGACGGCGAAGAGCGCGAGCGCATGGCCCGGCGGCGGCGCGCCGAGCCGCGGGTGCGCTCGTGGGCCCTCTGGGCGCTCGGCCGGCTCGGCCGCGCCGAGAGCCTGTCTGTCCTCGAGAAGGGGAGCCTCGACTCCGATCCCGACGTGAGTGATGCGGGAGAGTCGGGGCTGGAAGCGGTCCTCGAAAACGCGGCCCGCGAGGGACGCCTCCTGGTCTGGGCTGCGCAGCCGCCGAACGGCGAGATGCTCGTTCGCCTGGTCGAGCGCGATCTGGGCGAGGAAACCCCGGGAGAGACCAACGCGCGCGGGCGTGCCTTCGTGCAGGCGATGGGCGGCCCGGAACCCACGGCCGACCTTCTCGATCGCATAGCCTCCACCCTCCCGCCCGCGGCCAAAGAACAGGCAGCCGACCTGGCGACCCGCCTCCGCCCCGCCGCGGCCGCACTCCCGGCTCCCGCGCGAGACCCTTGATAGGGCACCGAGCGGAGGGCGGGCACGTTGACGAACTGGGGCAGGCTCGATACGATGAGGCGGCTCGATGGGGAGGTGGCGGCTTGATGGACGACACCGATAACGAACAACGATTGACGCGGGCGGCGAGGCTGCTTCAGAAAGCGTACGAGCAGCAGAAGTCAGGCGACCTCGAGGCCGCCGTGCGGCTCTACAAGGCCTCGATCGAGGAGACCCCGACCGCCGAGGCGCACACCTACCTCGGCTGGACCTACTCGTTCCAGGGCAAGTTCGACGAGGCCATCGAGCAGTGCAAGCTGGCCATCACGGTCGATCCGGGGTTCGGCAACCCCTACAACGACATCGGCTCGTACCTCATCCAGAAAGGGGAGCTCGACAAGGCCATCCCGTGGCTCGAGCTGGCCAAGAAGGCGCCGCGCTACGAGCCGCGCCATTTCCCCTACCTGAACCTGCACCGCGTCTATCTGAAGATGGGCATCCTCGACGCCGCCCAGCGGGAGTTCGAGCAGGCCCGTTTCATCCAGCAGTCCCTCGAGATGCAGGCCGGCACCGCCGAGGACGAAACACCCACCACGGTCAACTGAGCCGGGCGGGATCCTAGGGAAAAACGCCCAGCTCGGAGTAGCTGCGCGCGACCTTGCCGATGGCGACGGCGAAAGCGGCGGTGCGCAGGTCGCCCAGGCGCGGATCCTTGAGGAAGGCCTCGCGGATCTCCCGATACGCGTTCGCCATCGTTCCCTCGAGCCCCGAGTTGACCAGGTCGACCTCGTCCGCCCCATGGATCAGCTCGCGGCGCAGGCTGTCGGGTACTTTCATCTTGCTGACCTGCTCGATGGTCGAGAGTAGCTTTTCCCTGTAGATTTCGTCCAGGCGCTTTTCCATCCGGCCGTAGCGGATGTGCGACAGATTTTTCGTCCATTCGAAGTAGGAAACCGTCACTCCGCCGGCGTTCAGGAATATGTCCGGGATGATCATGACGCCCCGCTTGTTCAGCTGCTCGTCCGCGCCCACGGTGGTCGGACCGTTGGCCGCTTCGGCGACCATCCGGGCCTTGACCCGGTCGACGTTTTCGAGGGTGATCTGGTTTTCGAGGGCGGCCGGAACCAAGATGTCACACTCCACTTCCAGCACGTCCCGCGGCCCCGGAAGATCTTTCGCGCCCTTCAGGCCCGTAAGGCCGCCGGTCTTCGCCATGTGCTCGCGCAGCACTTCGACGTCCAGGCCGTCCGCGGACATTGCACCCCCGGTCACGTCGCCGACGGCGACGATCTTGCAGCCGTCCTCTTCGGAGAGGAACTTGGCGACGTGATACCCGACGTTGCCGAACCCCTGGATGGCGATGCGTTTCCCTTCCAGGCCGCCGCTCAGGCCGTGCTTCTTGAGATCGTCCTTGTGCGCGAAGGCCTCGCGGATGCCGAACTGCACCCCGCGACCGGTCGCCTCCTTGCGCCCCGCGATGCCCCCCTGGCTCACCGGCTTGCCGGTGACGCAGGCCTGCGAGTCGATCTGTCCCGGCATCAGTGCGTCGTAGGTGTCGGCGATCCAGGCCATCTCCTGCTCGCCCGTGCCTAGGTCGGGGGCGGGGACGTTGATCCCGGGCCCGATGAAGTTCTTGCGCACCAGCTCGGCGGTGTACCGGCGGGTGATCTTCTCAAGCTGAACGGGCGTGTAGTTTCGCGGGTTGAGGCAGACGCCCCCCTTCGACCCGCCGAAAGGCACGTCCACGATGGCGCACTTGTAGGTCATCAGGGCGGCCAGCGCCATGATCTCTTCCTGGGTGACGAACTCGCTGTACCTGATTCCCCCCTTGGTCGGCTTGCGGTGCTGCGAGTGTTCGGCCCGCCATCCCTGGAACATCTCGTAGCGGTCCCCGAAACGGACCGGGAACTGCACGTAGTAGACGGCGTTGCACGCCTTGATCTGCTTCAGGAGCCCTTCGGGATAGTCGAGCGTCGCCGCCGCCTTGTCGAACTGCCGCCCGACGATGTTCCAGAGATTGAGATCTTCCGCACCCGCCTTGAGGCGGCCGTCGCTCTTCATCGAATTCTCTGCCTCCGCGTGCCGCGTATCCTCGCACAGGCAGCGGCCCCGGCTCAAGCGCGCGGGGCTATAATGCGAGGGCGCTTCCTGCGTGGGCCCATAGCTCAGCCTGGTGAGAGCAGCTGACTCATAATCAGTTGGTCCCTGGTTCGAATCCAGGTGGGCCCACCTTCTTCGACCAGCCGCCCGGCGGGAGAAACGCCATCATCGCCATCCCGATCGATCGAACCCTCGTGCCGGGTTCCGAAGCATGACGACCAGCGCGCGCTGTGTTGCGGCGGTGCTGCTGTTCGCGTTTCGCGGGGACCGGTTTCTGGCGCTGCGGCGTTCCCCGGCGAACGAATCCGCCCCCGGTTTGTGGGAGGGGATCTCGGGACGGGTGGAGCCGGGCGAGCAGCCGCTCGAAACGGCCCGGCGCGAAGTGCGCGAAGAGTCCGGTCTCACCGTCGAGATTGAGCCCCGCCCGGTGACCGCCTACGTCGCGAAGCGCAACCAGGACGACATGCTGGTGGTCGTCTACCGGGGACGGGCCCCGTCCGGCGAAGTGGTCCTTTCGGACGAGCACGACGCCAGCGCCTGGATGACCCCGCGGGAGTTCGCGGAGGCCTGCGCCTCGGCCCTCCTGGTCGAGGCCGCGCGGATGGCCTCAGGCTCCGATCCGCGGGGCTAGAAATCCCAGGTCAGCCCGAGGATCGGAAGCTGCCGCAGCCAGAAACCCTCCTTGCGTTCGACGCGGACGGTCCCGTCGGTCCGGGGCAGATAGTCGAAGCCCTGCACGCAGCAGACGTTGTGCCGCCCGTACAGGTTGGTCACGTCGAGGTGGATGGCGAGCGTGCCGACAGCCGGGTGGAAGCGCCGCGTCACCCTGAGGTCCATCCGGTGATAAGGCGGGTAACGCAGGGCGTTACGCGGCCCGAGGATCGGCTGGATGGAGGTCGAGCCGTCCGGGTTCACGACCTGCGCGGCCTCGACCCCGGTCACCGGCCAGCCGGTGTGATAGACCCCCGCAAGGCCGACCTCCCACCTGTCGCCCGTCCGGTAGTTCAGGTTGACGTTCACCGTATGCCGCTGATCCCAGCTGCGCGGCACCCACGATTGGCCTATCCGGTCCTCGGCCGTGGCGAGCGCGTAGGACGCCCGCCAGCCCAGCGATCGGCCGCCAGCCGGTGCGCTGGAATCCCTGCCCAGGCCGATCTCGATCCCTCGCGCGACGGCGCGCCGGGCGTCGACCAGCACCCGATCCGGCTCGGACTCGGGGAAAAGTTGGAACGGATCGAACAGGTTCTCGTACCGGGGACGGAGGCGGCTCATGTTCTTGACGTACGCGGACACGCCCAGGGCCAGCCCGCCGGCGAAGAGATGATCGAAACCGACTTCCATCTGCTCGGCGCGCTCCGCCCGGTGGAAGTCAAGGACACCATCCTCGATCTGCAATTCATTGATCCCCTGGGGCTGATGGAAGAGGCCCCAGCCTGCCCGCAGGACGCTGCGATCCCCCAGGTCGACGACGAAGTTGACGCGGGGGCTGGTCTCGGACTCGCCGGTCAGCGTCTGCCGGTCGCGGCGCACGCCGACTTCGACGGTCAGAGGCGTCGAGACGCGAAATCTCCCGGATAGGTAAACGCCGAGCTCGTTCCCCGAAGGAGACAGGGCCACGTCACGCTCGGTCACTGCGGGGGCGCCGGGAAAGGGTTCGGCGCGGGTCACCTGGCCGCGATAGAGATACTCCGCCTCCAGGCGCCGCGTGTCGAAACCCCACTTCCAGAGAGCGCGCCCGCCGGGCGCGTAGACCCAGTCCTGCTTCAGGCCGAAGGAGGAGAACGAGCGTGAGTCGTCGACCCGCGCGAAGTCTCCGGACGCATCGGCGCTCCGGCCGTCGCGGCCCCGCGCCATCCGCCCGGCCGAGACCAGGGTCTGGGAATAGAGCCGGGAAGTCCACGGCGTCTTGAGCCCCAGCCAGGCGTGCCGATGGTCGTCGTCCGCGTCCACCTTCGCGTCGTGCCTGTCGGTCTGGTAGTTCAGGTTGTCATGGGACGCCAGGACGTGCGCCGAGAGGATGGAGCCTCCGGGGAGCTGGAACTGCGCCTTGCCGAGCAGGTCGCTGTAGGAAGGATCGAGACTCTCACCGGACACGTTCACGGTGTCGATCAGCGCGTCGGGACGCCACATCCGGGCCGAGACCAGCCAGTTCCCCAGGCCGTCACGGAGGCTCGCCCCCGAAATGATGCTGGTGTTCACCATGCTGAGGCCGACCGACGTGCGCCCGGCGCCGTCCCGCTCGGCGGTCGACAGGTCGACAACACCGCTCATGTGGTCGCCGTACTCGGCGGGAAAGATCCCGGTCAGCACGTCGGCCCTGCCTATCGCCCGGGCGTCGAGGATGCTCGAGAAGGCGAAAAAATCCCCGAGGTGGTATGGCGCGTCGATCTCGAGGCCGTCAAGGATGACCAGCGCCTCGCCGTTCGCGCCCCCCCGGAACCTGAAACGCGACGACCTGTCCTCGGAGGCGACCCCCGGCAGCGATGCGATCGCCCGGCTGGGGTCGTCGCCGATGGTCGGCAACCGCCCGATCTCGTCCTCCCCGAGCGACGCGATCCGGGAAGGGTCGCTGGCCGGGGCCCCTCCGGCCCTCACCCGCTCACGCAGGGCCGGGCTGGAGCGGACGGGAAGGTCCTCCCGGTCGCCACCCGTGCGGCCGGGGTCGCCGGGGGGGGCGCGCCGCGCTGCTGCCTGGAGGACGAGGACTGTCCCGCCCGGGCCGTCTCGGGCCTCGAGACCGAATGGGGCGAGAAGGGCATCGAGGACACAGCGCGGCGGGGCGGCCGGCGGCTCGCTCCGGACCACCATGTCGGGGCGCACCAACTCGCTGCTGAAGATCAGGTTGAGGCCGAGGTCACGCACCGCGTCCAGCGCCTCGATGAGCGAGTGGCCCGCGTAGACGGGGACCGCTCCCCGGGCCGCCGGCCACGCTGACAGCAGGATGACCAGCAGGGCGGCAGAGGTTCGCCGACCCGGCGCCGGCCGGGGCCGGGGCTTGTCGTGCGCGCAGGCTTCCGGGTCCATCCCGGAAGTCTACGACGATCAGGGCGCACGTCAAGCGTCAACTTGCCGGCGCCGCGGACCGCGCGTCGCGAGTCGGCCGCGTCCGGTCAGGGCTGCGGCAGCGCTGCGCACCGGGGGTCGAAATTGCACCCCACGAGCTGTGTGATCTCCCCCGTGGACTCCACCTCGAGAAAGACCCCGATCCCCGGGGCGTAGTACTTCCGCGCGGAGATGCCCGGCTCGAGCAGCGAGAAGTTGCGGGTCACGACGCAATCCCCGGAACAGAGCATCTGCGCGAGCTGGGGTGGAACGAGACGGTCGAGATCGCGGTCCCTGCCGAAGGAGTAGTCCGCGGCCAGGATTGTGGTCACGTCCTCGGCGTTGCCCAGCGAGAACTCCTCGAGGTAGGTCTGGCCCCTTCTCGGGGAGGCCTGGAAGATGATGCCCGGCCTGTCGCCGTCGCGCCCCGCCTTGAAGGAGCCGTCGTTGCTGACGAGCTCGGGCGCCCTGGGCCGGTCGCCATCGAAGCTCTCGAAGTCCTTGACCTCCTCGCCGCAGTACCAGACGTTTCCGTCCTTCGCCTGCGCGTACCAGTCGTCGGTGGCCTCCTTCAGGCCGCCGTTCCTGCTCACGATGTCCCTGAACACGATGCAGGTCACGCCGTCGATCAGCTTCGTGGCGTTCAGGACCTCCACCGTGTTGACCTCCGGTCCGCCGCGGAATTCCCAGCGATGGCCGATGACCAGGGGGAAGTAGCGGTTCGGGTTCGTGAGAGCGGTGAAGTCGTCGTCGAACGAGTCGGGATCGAATTCGGGGTCGTAGCGTCCCTCGCCCAGGAGGCCGCAGGCGTCCTTGCGGCCGTCCCGCTGTTCCCTGCAGAGCTGGCGCCCCTCGCGGAGGGCCTCCACGGCATCCGCGCGGCACTCCGCGCGCTCGTCGTCGTCCGAGACGTTCAGGCAGACGGCGATGCTGATCCAGTAGTCATCCTCGACCTGGTTTCCGCACGCGCGGAAGATGGTCTTCGCGGTCGCCGAGCAGAATCTCCCGCCGGCCTCGTCGTCCTTGGGACGGCCCGCCATTCCGGCCGTGGGCAACAGCCAGAGGGCCGCCAACGCCAGGCAGAGCGGAATCGTGCGCATGAGGTTCTTGGCAGTCTGTCTCATGAATCCTCCTTCAGAAAGAGAAGAGCAGGCCGATTTCCGGGGCCACGTCGGGTGCCTTTTTCGTGACGCCGAAACCGGAGTTGAGTTTCAGGAGAACGTGGCGGCCGAGCCGCGCCTGGCCCTCCAGGATGACCTGGGCCTCGTCCGACTCCGCCTCGACGGCGGCCACGAACCGCCAGATCCTGGAGAGCCGCCTGAGGTATTCCACGCTTATTTCGCCGGACTCAAGAGTGCCGTCGGCCTGGTCGTAGATGAGGGAGACGCGGCCCGTGAGGGTCCCCCAGCGGTGCCCTTTGATCGCTCCGAACCCGAGGGAGTACTGCCAGTCGGGGATGCCGAGCAGGACGTTGTCTCTCTGGAGCGGGAATCCGACCTCGAAGAAACTGAACATCTCGGGCCGGCGCGGGCCCTCGTCGGCCCACCTCCAGCGGACCTGGCCCTCGACGTCCCCAAGGCCCGACTCCCTCAGGCGGTCGGGCAGGGCCGAGACGTCGTCGCTTCCCTTTCGAAGCGTGGACGTGGCGTGCAAGGCCCCTTCGAGTTCCACGGAGAGCCGGTCCGTGATCCCGTAGGACACGAACAACAGTTCCTCCCGCTCCGTGAGCTTTCCGAAGCGATCCTCGTTGCCCGTGAATCCAAGCTCCTCCGGCGTGTATTCGAAGCTCGACGTCCTGGTGTATTCGTGGAAGGCATAGACGAGCCATTCCCCCTTGCGGACGTAGGTCCCGAAGAGGGATGTGGCCATCCCGCGTCCCCGGTCCGCCAGGTAGGGGGGGAGGGCCGCGCCCCCGGGTTGGGGGGCGGATTCCGCCGCGGCGGGAGCGGCCGCCGGGAAGGCGGGAGGGGCGATCGCAGTCAGCGCCGAAAGCAGGACCGCAATGCCGGCAGGGCGGACGCGCATCATCGGCCCGCTCCTTCGCCTGGTGCGCTTTCGATGATGAGTGTCGTACCTTCCAGACGGTGGCTCAGGCCGCAGGTCGGAAGCACGGCGGCCGCGGTCTCGTCGGGACGCAATCCGGAAGTGGTTCCGTGCATGATGATGCCCGGCGCGCTCCGGGCGATCGACGGCTCGGCGTAAGTCACGCTCCAGCCGGTCTCCCGCGACAGCCAGTCGAGATACGCGCTCAGCGTCCTTCCCTCGAGGTCGAACGGCGGGGTGATGGACTGGATCCAGTCCCAATCGGTCCCGAGCGGCTCGACCGTGCCGGTTTCCACCGCGCCGGACGAATCGACCCGAAGCCGCGTTCCGGCGGGTGCGGTGTAGGTGCGGTCGTCGCGCGCCAGCGCGGCCACCCCCTCCCTGACGCTCACGCGCAGCCTGTCGTCCGCGAGCCGGACCTCGAACCGCGTGCCGATGTCACGCACGCGTCCCAGGCGGGTGCGGATTTCGATCCCATGTGCGTTCGCCGCGGCGGCCTGCGGGAAAGCGCTCCCGGTATCGACATAGACGGCGCCACGCAGCAGCTCGAGGATCGAATCGGAAATCAAGCGCACGTCGGTTTCCGAATCGAGCCTGACCGCGGGACCGGCGCTCAAGGACATCGCCGCGCGACCGCCGGGCCCCGTCGTCAGTTGCGCTCCCGGCGCAATGCGGCCGCCCGCACTCAGGAGAGCGCCATCGGACAGGCGCACCTCACCCTCGGTTCTCACGATCTCCGCGGTCGAATCATCGGGCGCCGGCTTCCTGTCCCACCACCGGAGCCCGTACCCGACGATAAGCGCCAGCGAGGCGGCGGTTGCGACCTGCGCGGCGATCACGATGACGAGACGGCGGTAGCGATCGCGCTTCACGCTCTCGCTCCAGCGGAGGTGGACGGCGTCCCGGACGCGCGCCATGCGATCCTCCGGCACGGGCGGGCGGGACCCGGACAGCCGGATGAGGCGGGCGATCGGGTCGCCGGGGCCGTCGACCTCCCCGGTTTCTCCGGGCGGTTTCGTCTCGTCACTCATGGGGAACCTCACTCATCGGCAACCTCGCTTCCCGGGAATCGGGCCGGGGAGCCGGGCGCGCCCGGCACCCGGGTGACGGAGGCGAACCCGTCGCGGAACGCCTGGCGCGCGCGCGTCAGTAGCGACTCGGCGGCTTTCGTCCCCAGGTGGAGCCGCGCGGCGATCTCTTTCACCGACAGGCCCTGTACATATTTCCATTCGAGCGCGTCGCCGTAAGCGCCCGGCAGGGCATCGAGCGCCACCTGGACCAGGCGCGCCATCTCCCGGGCGTGCAACTGGTGTTCGGGGTCCTGGTCGGGCGCCGCGGCCAGGGAGTCGAGCGCGGCGCGCACCTCGGGAGAATCCTCGATCAGGCCGACGGTTTCGGCCCGGCTCCCGCGCCGCTCGAGGTGGGCGGCGATCTCGCGCCGGCAGATGGTGCACAGCCAGGTGAAGAGGGCCGATTCGCCGCGAAAGCCCTTCAGCCCCGAGACCGCCTTGCACAGCGTGACCTGCACGACATCCTCCGCCGCATCGGCATCCTGATTCAGTCGCATGAGGGCGAACCGGAACAGCCGGGGAAAGTGCCCCTCGAAAAACCGATCGAAGGCATCTTCTTCGCCCGCGAGCATGCGCCGGACCAGCTCCCTGTCATTTGTGGTCGCGTCCGTCACCTGTCCTCCGTCCGCCCGCACCCCGTTAGAGGCCCCACGGGACGGGAATCCTTCCTATTTTCCTTCGATTTCGCTCCATGCCAACACCGGGAGGCCGGGCAACGATCCGGGATTGGCCGAAGGATTGGGCCCGGCGGGTCCCTCTAACACCCGGGCGCCTGTGCATCCGCTCGGCTTTCTCCGGTGCGGCGGGAGGTTGCATGACGGCGGCGTCCCGGGAGAGGGGCTCAAAATGTGCGGGATCGCCGGAGTTTTCCGGCCAGGGGAGGTCACGGACGACCTCGACCTGGTCCGCGGGATGCTGGAAGTCCTGCAATCGCGGGGCCCTGACGGCAAGGGTGTCTTCAACGAGGGCGGGCTGACCCTCGGCCACAGGCGGTTGGCGGTCCTCGACCTGTCGGAGGCCGCCCGCCAACCGATGGAGTCCGCCGGCGGCCGGCTCGTTGTCTCCTTCAACGGTGAGATCTACAACTACCGCGAGCTGATTCGCGAGCTTGGCGTTCCACGCGATTCGCTGCGATCCTCGTCCGATACGGAAGTCCTGCTGCTCGCCTGGGAGCGCTGGGGTCCCGCGGCCCTTGATCGCCTCGTGGGTCAGTGGGCCTTCGCCCTTTACGATCGGAAGGAACGGCGTCTGTGGCTGGCGCGCGATCGCTTCGGCGAGAAGCCGCTCTTCTACCACCAGGGGGCGGGGGCGCTGACCTTCGCCTCAAGCATCCCGGCCCTCTTGAAGGCGCCCTGGATTCCGCGCGAGATCGACGCCGACGCGCTTGGCGAGTACCTGACGCTGCGTTACGTCGTCTCTCCGCGCACGATCCTGAGGGAAATCAGGAAACTGCCTCCCGGCCATCTGCTGTCGGCCGATCCCGGCGGCGTCACGATCCGGCGCTGGTACGATCCGAGATTCTCTCCGAAGGCGCCAGGCCCCGGGGCCCGCGCCATGGACGATCTTGTCGAGGAGTTCGGATCGCTTCTCGTCCAGGCGGCGAATCGCTGCCTGGTCAGCGACGTTCCCGTAGGTCTCCTGCTCAGCGACGGAATCGACAGCAACAGCATCCATGCGGCGCTGGCCATGGCCGGCCATCATGTGCCCTGCCTCACCTACCGGCCCGTGAGTGTCGTGGATGACCCGCCATCCCGTGTCCCGGCCCCGACCGGCCGCGGGGTCAAGATCGAGGACGACTACACCTACGAGATCCTGGTCACGACCGACGAACGTCTCAGACATCTGGTGCCGGCCTTCTCCTGTCTCACGGAGCCGGTCGGGGACGGCGCGGCGCTGCCGACATGGCTGCTTATGAGGAGCGGGCGTCCCGGCATCACGGTTTTTCTCAGCGGCAGCGGCGGCGACGAGGTCCTGGCGGGGTACCGCCTCGATCAAGACCGGCTGCGACTGGCGGCGATTCACCGGTTTTCCTGGCTGCCGGAAATCCTCCTGCGCGGCGTCCTGGAGCGCCACACAAACGGTGCGGATTCGGCCGCCGCCCGCCGGGCGGCCTTGCGCCGCGCGCCGGCGTCCCTTGTCCCGGCCGTGAGCCGCTACCTGATCCACCGGCCGCTGCCGCCGGATGACCTCGCCCGGCTGTTCCAGCCGATGCACGCTCCGGGCCGGTACCTCGAAGCCGTTGATCGCGCCTACGCCGACTGCGCCGAAGACGCCACGGACCTCGACCGGATCCAGGAGGTGATGCTGCGCACTTTTCTCTCGGAGAACATCCTTTCCTTTTCGGACTCGGCCGCGATGGGATCCTCGGCGGAGCTCCGGATGCCCTTCCTGGACAGGGACCTGGTCGAGTTCGCGCTGCACCTTCCCGGGCCGATGCGCGCCCGCCTGCGGCCTGGATTTTCCGGCACCAAGAGAATCCTCTACCAGTGGAGCCGAAGGCACCTGCGCGACAAGCGCGTGGCGCGCCGCAAGCACACGTTCCGCTACGGCAGCGTGCGCCACCTGCTGGCGCGGCGCGGCGACGAGGTGCGCGGCCTCGTCCTCGGCTCACGAGCGCTCCGGCGGGCCCTACCCGGCCTGGAAGGATGGGTCGGCAACGCCCCGGAGTTCTTCCGCGGCCCGCGCGAAGGGACCCTGTGGGCGCTCCTGGCCCTGGGGATCTGGGCCGAGTCGTGGGGGATCCTCTAGACGCACCGCCGCTCCGGCGCGTGCGGGCGGAACGATGGTAGGATCCGCCCCCGATGACCACCCCCTCCTCGGCCACGATGGACAGAGGCTGGGCCGGGCACCCCCGAGCCCTCTCGACCCTCTTCTTCACCGAGATGTGGGAGCGGTTTAGCTATTACGGGATGCGGGCCTTCCTGATCCTGTACATGACCGCATCGGTCGCGAACGGCGGGCTGGGGTTCGACGTTGGCCGGGCGGCCATGGTGTACGGGAATTACGTCGGCAGCGTCTGGCTGACCCCGATCATCGGCGGCTTCATCGCCGACCGGTTCCTGGGGCAGTACCGAAGCGTGCTGTACGGCGGGATCATCATCGCGCTCGGCCACGTCACCCTCGCCTTCAAGGCGCTGCCCTTTTTCTATGGCGGCCTCACCCTCATCGTCCTCGGTACCGGCCTCCTCAAGCCGAACGTCAGCACGCTGGTGGGGGCCGCGTACGATCAGGGGGACGAGCGCCGTGACGCCGGCTTCTCGATCTTTTACATGGGGATCAACCTCGGGGCGTTCCTCGGTCCGATCATCGCGGGGGCCCTGGCGCAGAAGGTCGACTGGCATCTCGGGTTCGGCTGCGCCGCGGTGGGGATGACGCTGGGGTTGATTCAATATGTCGCCGGGCGCCGGAGACTCCAGCCGGCTATCGATCGTCTCCCCGCCAGGGTGAAAAAGCCGCCCGGTGTATCAGCCGCCGGCATGAGACCGGGATGGAGCCCGGTGGGGTTCCTGCGCGGGGCCTGGCAGGGAGTGCGGAGTTTCACCGCCGAGGAGAACAAGCGCATCGCCGCGGTGTTCGTGTTCTTCGTCTTCGCGGCGATCTTCTGGGGTGCCTACGAGCAGGCCGGCTCGACCCTCAACCTGTTCGGCGACCGCTACACGAACAACGTGGCGTTCGGCTACGCGTTCCCGTCGTCATGGTATGTCTCGGTGCAGGCCGGGTTCGTCATCCTGCTTTCGCCGGCGTTCGCGTGGCTCTGGGTGCGGCTCGGACCCCGCCAGCCCTCCAGCCCGGCCAAGTTCGCTCTGGCGCTTCTGTTCATGAGCGCGGCGTTCCTGCTGCTAGTGCCGGCCGGCGCCCTCGCCCAGCGCGAGGGGGGTTTCAAGGTCAGCCCGCTGTGGCTCGTCGCGGCCTATTTCATCGAGGAGCTGGGCGAGCTGTGCCTCTCTCCCGTGGGACTCTCGGCCGTCACGAAGCTCTCGCCGCCGCGCATCGTCAGCCTGATGATGGGAGTCTTTTTCCTGTCGAACTCGCTCGGGAACAAGCTCGCCGGTTGGTCGGCGGGCTTCTTCAGCACGATGCCCCTGGCGATGCTCTTCGGCGCGACCGCGGCCATCTGTCTCGTCGCGGCCGCCATCATGTTTCTGCTGCTCAAGCCGGTGAAGGGCTTGATGGGCGGCGTCAACTAGCCCCCCGGTTCTCCCATCGGGCGCCGGCGCGGCGCGTGACGCCGCCGGCCGCCGGCCCCTGAACTCCGCAAACAGTCCTTGACAAGCCATTCCTCCCGGCGGATAAGAGATACAGACGCAGACCCTCCATCGCGCCCGACATCTACGTATGACCCGGCCATCGCAGGGGAGGCCGTCGGCGGTCGATTCTGTTCAAGAGGACACGCCATGGACAGTTGCCTCGGCAGGAGATCGGCTTCCCGTTCGGTGCTGCTCGGAGCGGCGCTTCTCTGCTTCGCCGGCCTGCTCAAGGCGGCTCCCAGGTTCCCCAATCCCGTGTATTCCGTCGGGTACAACCCGCAAGGGATGGCGATGGCGGACGTCGATGGCGATGGGATCCAGGACATCATCGTCTCGAACTTCGGCGACGGATACGACGGAGGTCCGGGCGACCTCTCGCTCCTTCGGGGGCGGGGCGACGGAACCTTCGCCGACGAGATGCGGATCCCCACGGAACAGCACCCCTTGGATGTGCTGGCCGCCGATGTGAACCAGGATGGCCGCCCCGATCTCATCCTCCTGTACCTGGACTCGGCGGTCGTCATGGCCGGGCGAGGCAACGGCACCTTCGGGGCGGAGCGGACCGCAGTGAGTGGCATCTTCAGTGTCGCTCTTGCGAACTTCAACAACGACGGCAAACCCGATCTTCTGGTCGAGAATATCGTGGACCCGAGTTCCTTCCAGGCCTACCTGGGAAACGGCGACGGCACGTTCCGGGCGGCGCCGTCAGTGAGTCCGGGTTACTCCGCCTACACCCGTCCGGGGGACATCAACGGGGACGGGTTCGATGACATGGTCACGGCGACTTTCGATCCCTCGGCGGGCTTCACGCCCAACGAGATCCTGATCTTCTTCGGAGCCGGGGACGGCACCTTCACGCTATCGGGACGGTTCGCCACGGGAGAGTATTCCAGCCAACTTTTCGTCCAGGACATCGACGGCGACGGCCTGATGGACCTCGCCATGAACACTATCCACCAGGGCGACGGAGGCGGGTCCACCGGGCCGTTTCTGATCTACTTCAGCCGGGGCGACGGGACCTTCGAGCCCGGCCCTTCCGAGCCGGGCGTGTACAACGCTGCCCTTCTGGCGATCGACCTCGATCACGACGGCCGGCGTGATTACGTCACGACCGACGGTTACGAGGTAAAGGTCTACCTCGGTCAGGGCGGCCGATCGTTCACTCCCGTATCTGCCTTCGCCGCGGGGGTGGACATGTGGAGAATCGCCGCGGGCGATTTCAACCGCGACGGGCGGAATGATCTGGCTTTTCTGGCGAATCGTTCTGAAGCGGTTTTCACCTATGCGGGGAACGGCGACGGGACGTTTGGGCCGCCGCGCATCCCGGCCCTGGGCGACATCCTGCTCAACGGGGCGGCGACGGCCGACTTCAACAACGACGGGCGGCTCGATCTCGTGGCGGCCACGTTCGTAACCGACGACGTGACGGTCCTACTCGGGAATGGCGACGGAACTTTCGGCCCGCCTGCGAGTTTCCCCGCGGGGGTCAGTCCCGACTTCGTCGCCACAGGCGATTTCAACGGTGACGGACAGATCGATCTTGTGGTGCTTGACGCCAACTTCCATGACGTCTTGCCGGATCCATTCCCGTCGGCCAGCGTGTCGATTCTCCTCGGGAACGGGGACGGCACCTTCGGACCGTTCACGTCCTACGAGGCTGGATTGTTCTCGAACTCGATGCTCGTGGATGACCTCGATGGCGACGGCGCCCTGGATGTCGTTGTCACCAACTTCGGCAACGGCGTGGACATCCCGGGAGATCTCTGCGTCCTGGCCGGGCGGGGCGACGGCAGCCTCGCACCCTGCAGGCATTGGACCGTGGGGTCGGAACTCGTTCCCTTCTACGGCTATACGATTCCGATGGGAGCCGCCACGGCCGACCTGAACGGGGACGGCCGGCGCGACATATCGGTGGCGATGAGCGGCATTCGTGCCGCCTTGCCGGGGGCCCTGCGCATCCTGTTCGCGCAAACGGACGGGACCTTCTCCGCCCCCGTGACCGTCGCCGAGACCACCAGCTCGTCGAGCGTGGCGGCCAGGGATCTCAACGGAGACGGACACCAGGACCTCGTGGTGGCGGAGGCGGAGTCCTTCGTTCCCAACCTGCCCGGGGGCCTCTACGTCCTGCTCGGCTCGGGCGACGGGAGCTTCAGCACCACGCCTCTCCTCGCCGCAGGGCAGGGTCCCCTCGACGTGAAGATCGCCGATCTGACGAACGACGGGATCACCGACCTCGTCGCTTCCAACAATGGAGGCTACGTCGCCCTGCTCCCGGGGCTGGGTGATGGGTCGTTCGGACACCGATTGAACTTCGGCCTGTTCGGGCTTCCGCTCGCCACGATCAGGGGGGATTTCACCAGCGACGGTCTCACCGATCTGCTTGTCGTGTCCACGTCGGGCGCGTTCGTCCTGGCCCAGAGCGGGGTCCCAGACCTGGCGGTTGACGCGTCCATCTCCTTCGTGTATCCGAAGGGTAAAGAGAGGGCCATCGTCACCTGGACAACGAACGCCGAGCGCGACCTTGCGGGGTTCAACGTCCTCCTCGGCAAGAAAGGCAGCCACCGTAAGCGGCTCAACCACAGGCGCATCGCGTGCGGCGAATGCACGACCGGCCTCGGACACACCTACACCTTCGATCTGGGGAAGCTCAAACCCGGTGAGACCGTTTACATCGAGGCCGTGCATCAGGACGGCCGTGTCGAGACATTCGGCCCGGCGTCACGGCCCTGATCGCCCCCGGCAGGGGGCGCCTGCGGGGCTTCCCTGTGCGGCTACGTCGTGGCCTGTGGCTCGGTCGCCGGCGGGGACAGGGACATCGCGAGGGATGCGTCCGGAGCGAAGGCCAGCCGGCGGCGGAACTCCCGTTGCATGAGGGCGAGAATCAGCACCGCCTGGATCGACACGGAGGCGACCGAGAGGTACCAGACCTCGCGAATATGGAATCCGGGCCGCAGTGAGAGGACGTAGGCGGGCAGCGCGAAAAGAAGCAGCCGGAGCGAGGAGCAGGCCAGGGGAGGCAGCGTGTACCCCATCCCCTGGAAGATGCTCGAGCTGGTGAAGATCAGCCCCATCGCGAGGAAGTTGAAAGAAATGATGCGCAGGTACTCGGCCCCGAACGCGACGACGTCAGGCTCGGCCGAGAAGACGCGGATCATTTCTTCCGGGGCGACGTGACTGAGCAGAGTGAACAAGATCATCAGCCCGGACGCCAGGACGAAAGCCGACCGGAACGTCTCACGCACACGTTGGGCATCACGCGCGGCGAAATTCTGCCCGGCGAGGGGCGCCGCGGCGAAGGCGATCGCCATCACCGGCAGGAACATCGACTGCATCACCCGGGCGCCGATGCCGAAGCCGGCCTGCGCGGCCGCGCCGAAATGTCGGATGATCGAGTAGACCAGCACCAGGTAGACTGACATCAGGGCGAACTCGCCTCCCGCGGGCAGGCCGACCCGGGTCATGCCCCACCAGACGGAGGGCATCGGCTTCCAGAGGGCGAGTGAGAACCTCAAGTAGTTCCCCGGGCGCAGGAAATAGACCCAGAAGGCCAGCGTGCCGACCAGGATGGAGATGAAGGTCGCGAGCGCAGCCCCCGCCACGCCCAGGGGGCGGCCGGTGCCCAGCCCCAGGATCAGAACCGGCGCCAGGGCCATGTTGAGGAGGACGGTCAGGACCTGGATGACGACGGTCGGCATGACGATGCCGCTGCCGCGCAGGGCCGAGCCCATCGCGACGACGGCGAATTGAAACAGCATGGCGGGTATGAACCAGTTCAGGTACTGCACCGCGAGCCGCGCGGTGTCGCCGTCGGCCCCCAGCCAGCGGCAGTACTGCTCGCGAAATGCGAACCCCGCGCCGACCACGGCGACCCCGACCAGAAGCGACAGGACGAACGCCTGGTTGAACACCAGGCCGGCCCGCTCATGTTCCTTCCGTCCGACGGCGTGCGAGATCAGCGTCGTCGTGCCGACCCCCAGCGTCTGGGTGAGAGCCAGCACCACGATCATCACGCTGCCGGCGAGGCTGACGGCCGCGATCGCCTCCTTTCCCAGCCGCCCCACGAAGTAGAGGTCGGCGAGGAAATAGAGGGTCTGGAACGCCATGCTCACCGCCATGAAGGAGGAGAGCGCGATGAGATGCCTGGTGACGGATCCCTGCGTGAGGTCTTTCATGGGTCTGGGGAGAGGCTGACCGCGTGCGAGCGTCAGCCTCCGCGGTTCCCCTTCGGCAGGACGACCGTGTTCTGCGGGTGGCCGCGCGAGGAACCGTGTCCGCCGCCGCCGGTGTCGCCGCCGCCGCGCGCCGGCCCCTCGCCGTCGAGAAGCTCGATCTTGCCGGCTTTCACCAGCGCCTGGATGGAGGCTTCCCCGGCGGCCTGATCCGGTATCTGACCGGTCTTCGCCGGGCCGAGAAACAGGACTTTCCCTCCCGAGAAGGTCACCCGGATCGGGGCGCGGGTCTTGTTGCGGATCGTCTTCACGAAGCCTCCAAGGATTGACAGGCGGATTCTACTACGGTTTCAGGATGTGCCCTTCGGACCGCGCGACGCAGGCCGCGGCGGTGACGTCGCCCGTCACGTTCAGGACGGTGCGGCACATGTCGAGAATCCGATCGACACCGAAGATGATCCCGATCCCCTCCGCGGGGACGCCGATGGTGACGAGGAGGGCCGTGACCAGCGGCAGGGACCCGCCCGGCACGCCGGCCGTCCCGACACCGGAAAGGATCGACAGCAGGACGACCGTGATCTGGGCCCCGAGCGTCAGGGAGACGCCGTAGAACTGCGCCAGGAACAGCACCGTGATCCCCTCGTACAACGCAGTGCCGTTCTGGTTCAGGGTCGATCCGAGGGTCAGCACGAAGCCGCCGATCGATCGCGGGATGCCCAGCTCTTCCGTTGCGACGCGCAGCGTCACCGGCAGCGTGGCGTTGCTGGACGACGTCGTGAAGGCCGTGATGATCACTTCGCGCAGCCGCTTGAAGAACACCCAGGGGGAAACACCCGCAGCGAAACGCAGGAGCACCGAGTAGGTCACGAACTGATGGATGGCGAGCCCCAGGATGACGGTGGCCACGTACAGGGCGAGCTTCCCCAGGACGTCGAGTCCGGAGCGCGCGGTCAGCGTGAAAAGGAGCGCCGCCACTCCGACCGGCGCCAGGCGCATCGCGATCCCGATCACCTTCATGACCACTTCGTACACCGCCTGGAGCCAGGCCAGCAGCGGCTCCACGGCCCGCCGCTCGACAAGCGTCAGCGCGACGCCGAACACCAGCGCGAAGACCATCACGGCGATCATGTCGCCGCGGAAGGCGTTGACCATCGCCTCGACCGGGTTCTGGGGGATGAGATCGAGAAGGACCTGCAGCCCGGCCCTGACGCGCGGCGGCTCGACCTTGGCGTCCGACTTCTGCATCACGTCCATCAGGGCCGCGCGCGACTCGGGAGAAAGGCCCTCGCCCGGCCGGATGATGTTGGCGAGGGTAACGCCGATGAGGACCGAGACCGAGCTGAGGATCAGGGTGAACGCGAGCGTTTTCAGCCCCACCCGGCCGAGGCGCCGGACGTCACCCAACTCCGCGACCCCCAGGACCAGGGCCGACAGGATGAGCGGGATCACGACCATGAAGATCAGGCGGAGGAAGATCTGCCCGATCGGGACGCTGACGTTGTTGATGAATCCAAGAAGCGCCGGGCGTCCGCCCCACAACCAGTTGGCCAGGATCCCCAGCGCCGATCCGGCGAGCATCCCGTAGAAGATCTGGGTGTGAAGAGGAACCCGCCGTCGGCCGGCCGGCTGGCCGGGTGCGGGCGTATCGCTGGTTCCGGACACGCGACCCCTCCCAGGGATGGATGCGCGAAGAGCGCGAGGGAGGAACCCTAGCACAGATGCGGACCCGTAAGGCCTTCGGGCGCTGCGTGCTATAATCCGCGTCACCGCCATGATACGTGCTGGATCGCCCCATCAATGGTCGGGCCGCGGCGCCGCTTTTGCGCGGCGTGACGTCGCGCCTTCCCGGCGGGACGTCGCGCCTCTCCGGCGCGGCGCCGCCCGGGGTGCCTCCGCGAGGGGGCACCTCTTTTTTTATGCCCGGAGGCCGGCGTGAACGAGGCGATGCACCGGCTCGTGCGGCTGCAGGAGGTGATGCTGGCCATCCACGCGCTCGCGGATCGGATTGCCGCGATTCCCGCGGAGGTGGCGCACCTCGAGAAGGACCTCCTGGCGGCGCAGCAGGAGGTCGAGACCAGCCGCGCCGCGATCCACGAGATGCAGAAGGACCGGCGCAAGCTCGAAACCGATCTCATGGGCGTCGAGTCGAAGATCACCAAGTACCAGGGGCAGCTCGCCGAGGTGAAGACCAACAAGGAATACCAGACCATGCTGCACGAGATCGAAACCGCCAAAGCCGAGCGGGCCACCTTCGACGAGCGGATCCTCCTCGAGATGGAGGAGACCGAGAATCGCAACGCCGTCCTGAAAGTCAAGGAGGACGGCCTGCGGGAGAAGCGCCGCCTCACCGACCAGGGGAAAAAGGGGCTCGACGAAAAGACGGCGACGCTCCGCGCCGAGCAGGAGGCCCTCGAGGCCGAGCGCAAGAAGCTCGCCGCCGCCATCCCGCCGGAGTACCTCGATCCCTTCATCAAGGTGGCGAAGCAGCGAAGCGGGCTTGCACTGGTCCCCGTGAAGGAGGAGCTCTGCGGCGGCTGCCACGTGCGGGTCATGCCGAAACTGGTGCAGGAGATCAGGCGGGCGGCGAAACTCATCGCCTGCGACTCGTGCAAGCGCTTCATTTATTATCCCGATGATCCGCTCGCCGCGGCCCAGGCCGCCGCGGCGCTGGCAGCCGGCCTTGCGAACGCCGGATCGCCGGGCGCCGAAGCCCCGGGCGCCGGGGCAACCGACGCCTCTCAACCGGACGAAGTCCCCGGGCCGCCCTCTCCCGAGCGGTGAGCCCCCGGCGTCTCTCCTCCCCAGGCAAGCCATCACCTGGCTCCAGTCCCCCGTCCGGACCGAAGCCTCCGTCCGGCCCCCGGCTCGTGGCCCACATCGACGGGGGCGCCCGTGGCAATCCCGGCCCGGCCGGATACGGCGTCCACATCGAGTCGGACGGGGGCGGCCTGGTCGCGGAAATCTACGGCTTCCTGGGAGTGGCGACGAACAACACGGCCGAGTACGCGGCCCTCCTGGCTCTTCTCGAATACGCGGCGCAGGCGGGCGCCGCCTCGCTGCGCGTCCTGTCCGACTCGCAGCTTTTGGTCCGACAGCTGCAGGGGGAGTACCGGGTGAAGGACCCCAAGATGAAAATCCTGGTCGCCGAGGCGAGGCGCATCATCTCGGGGCTGCCGCACTGCTCCTTCGAGCATGTCCCCCGCGAGCAGAACCGCGAAGCCGACGCCCTGGCCAACCGCGCCATGGACCTTGAGCAAAGCTCCGCCCCCCTCCCCAAGGCACTACGCAACCTGCCCCGCCCCACGGAGCAGACAAGGTTGATCTAGGAGGGGTTCGTTCCCATATGCGTTGGGGGGAAGGGCCGGACCCGCTGCGGCGCGGGGCCTTCGAGCGGGCGCTGGGGCCCCGCG